>DBCB01000314.1:0-2400 GCA_002303765.1 Planctomycetaceae bacterium UBA969 | reverse complement strand
GTCTACTATTTGTTTTCCTTTGTTTATGGTTTTCATGGTGGGAGTATTGCCAGCGTGGTTTCCATCTACGGTGAATATTGCTCATCGTGATTATTGGTTTGCCTCAGAGCGAAAAACTCAAACTCTTGATTATTTGTTTAGCATGGCTTGTAAACTTGGCGTTCTCATGGTTTTCTTTTTCGTTGGTCTTAATGTAATCATTGTTCTTGCTAATAATTCTAATCCGGTTCTCATGCCTAAACTTCCTTTTTTTGTTGTTATGGCCCTGTTTTTGCTTGGTGTATTTTCGTGGATTGTTGTGCTTTTCTTGAAATTTAGAAAAGTTGATCTCTTAAAGAAATAAGTTTTAGTTAATGTTGTTCTTCCTGTTTCTGTTCGGTTTTTTGATATTCAGATTTACTATCAATTTCTAGCATAATACAATTGATTTTTACACCTTTAGAGAGGCATATTTATGTTTCGATTTTTAATTCTATTGTTCAGTGCCACTCCTTTATTTGCTTTGGAACCTGGAAGCATTTTTATAGTTGCAAATAAAGATATGCCGGAATCAATTTCTGTTGCAAAGTACTACGCAAAAAAGCGGAATGTTCCTGAAGATAATATTGTTCTGCTGAGTCTTCCCAAGGGTGAAGATATTCTTCGTGCTGATTTTGAAACTAAGCTTGCAGAACCATTGCGAGAAGCGCTTAAATTAAAGAAGGACAAACTTAAAGTTATATTGACTGTTTACGGAGTGCCTTTGCGGGTGGGTGCCAAGGTTCTTTCTGGTGCTGAAAAAGTAAAAGCCGATGAAATTAAAAAGCAAATTGACGATTCCCGTAAAGAACTTGAAATTGCAGAGAATGATAAAGCTGAAAAAAATAAGCTTGATANNGCCGATGAAATTAAAAAGCAACTTGATGACTCCCGTAAAGAACTTGAGATTGCTGAGAAAGATAAAGCGGAAAAAGATAAGCTCGATGGCTTCAAGAAGAAAATTGCAGAGCTTAATTCCCAACACCTTATCGCCAGCGCGGCCGAAAGCCTTGCTTGTGTTGATAGCGAACTTATGTGCTTATGGTGGGCGCCATATGAGCTAAGTCGTTGGCAACCAAATCCCCTTAATTGGAAAGCTCCCAAGGAGTTAAATAATCGTTTTCCCAACACATTGATGACATGCAGGCTTGATGGCCCAACTGCAGAAATTGCAAAGCGACTTGTTGATGATGCGATTGATGTGGAGGCAAAGGGGTTAAAAGGGAAGGTATACTTTGATGCACGGGGAATTGGTTTAGATCCTAAAAATCCGGGTGATACCTCCGGGTATGGTGGTTACGATGAATCGTTTCGTGAAGCTGCTGCATTGCTTAAATCTGCAGGGATGGATGTTATTTTAGATAATAAGGGTACATTGTTTGAGCCTGATTCCTGTAAAGATGCAGCCTTGTACTCAGGTTGGTATTCTCATGCCAAATTTATTGACTGTTGTGAGTATGTTAAGGGGGCAGTCGCTTGGCATCTTGCAAGTAGTGAAGCTATTACATTAAGAAATCCGGCTAGCAAAGTTTGGTGTCCAAACTTATTGCAAAAAGGAGTTGCAGCAACACTTGGTCCTGTTGCGGAGCCATATACGATTGCTTTTCCCAAACCCGCAGAGTTCTTTGGTTTTCTTATTACTGGAAAGTATACATTGGTAGAAACTTATTCCCGAACCACATATCTTACCAGTTGGATGACAGTTCTTGTTGGCGATCCGTTGTATAATCCCTACAAGAATTCTCCAATGATTAACGAATCATTGATTGAATCAAGTCCCAAGGTGCAAATTAGAAAATAACAATGATGAAGGATTTGTTTATGAATAATGATAAGTTGGGCAGGCGCAAATTACTTAAGGCTACTGGTGCGCTTGCAATTAGTTGGGATCTTTTCGCATCCGAGGTTGCTAATCTTCCAAATAAAAGAGTTATTACTAAAGGACCGGGTTATCACTGGTTTGGTTATTACGACAAACTTGAGTTTGACCCTTCCAACAGATTTGTTCTTGGTATGAAAGTTGATTTTGAACATCGGTCTCCCAAGCCAGATGACTCTATTCAAATCGGAATGGTCGATCTGAAAAATAATGACCAATGGATTTCTCTTGGTGCCAGTAAAGCTTGGTGCTGGCAACAAGGGTGTATGTTGCAATGGTTGCCAGGTTCCAAATATGAAATCATTTGGAATGATCGTGAAGATAATCCTACGCCACATTATGTTGCTCGCATTATGGATGTGAATACAAAAAAAAGCCGAACCATACCTGCGCCGATTTATGCCGTTTCTCCTGATGGTAAAAGTGCTATTGCTGCAGATTTTCGTCGCCTTCATGATACCCGTCCAGGTTATGGGTATAGTGGCGTACCTGATCCATCTATT
>DBCB01000147.1:11977-16301 GCA_002303765.1 Planctomycetaceae bacterium UBA969 | reverse complement strand
AACTCATTGTTTGATTCCTTGAAAAGGTTTTAGGTGTGCATATCAGACAATTTAGAATACCCCTAACAAACGTTACGAGTCAATCATTTACCATTGATTTCATCATAAAAGATTCACATTCATCAAGGTTTTGGATAACATGTACTATCATGCTTGAACACTCACAGATTCTGATTTCTACTTTCAAACCAGGCTATGGTTTATTGTTTGAAAACCCTGAAAACTTAACGCTATTGGGCAACGCCACTTTTAAATCTAGTCTTCTTAGTCAGAATTGGACTGTCTGCGAGGATGATGACAACCCGTTGGTATTTACACTAAACAAGCTTAAAGTTCCGTTTGCCAACTGGACTATCAGCGATGCCAGCGATCTTACCGTAGGGTTTCTCTATTCCAACCAATTGCTGATGCCTACGAGCAGGATTTATTGCTACAGAACTATTAAGTCATCAGGTATTACGGTATGGGAGGACGAAGTTGGCAGCCAATTGGCCAGCCTTCAACCTCAAAGCCCAAAAGCCAACCTGCTGGTTTTTAATGAAAACCAGCGGGGGTTACCCTTTGGCAGGATGCTGATACTTGCAGATTATCTAATTCAATATGGTGCAGAACTGCAGGTTTGATCACTTCCCGCTTCTTTTGGGGGGTCTGCCATGATTTCCATAATGATTCAAGTTTACCCCCTTTAAAACCCGATGAAATGAGCTACATTAGTTTGTAGATAGGGCGCTTAGCTCAGTTGGCTAGAGCACCAGCTCGACACGCTGGGGGTCACAGGTTCGAATCCTGTAGCGCCCATTCTTAATTTTACATGATCTTTCACCAAGCCTCATAACCCCTGAAGTGACAACCACTTGCGGGGTTATTATGTTCTCCGTATTGCTTGATTCATTTCCCAATTTCAGCAGAAAATGAACGGTTCTGCACACGATTTGCACCGATTTTTACATTGCCGATTTTCATGGGTTGCTTTTAAAACCATGTGACTGTTTGAATTTTCTAATAATTGGAAAAGTAACAACCAAGGTTCCTGATACAGTCTTATAATTTTTGCGAGCGCAAAAATAGCCTTTAATCCCTTTTCTACGGATACATAAATGCTGTATGATTATTTTGTAGATTTTTTTGAACATATGCTGGCGGGCGTTAACTTTAATTACTGGAGCAATCCTTTGAAGACTTGTCTACTAATTACCGTTTCTCTGCTTGGAGGCTGCTTATGGTGTCACGCATTTGGCGAAGATAAAGTTGGTGGCACGAAAATTGGTCTTCAACCAGCAATAGAACCAGGTTCCCCAACAAATGAAAAACTTAAAAAAGCATCTGACACACTAGATTCTGAACGACTTTCCAAGAGCCTTGCTAGCTGGACAAAAGCCAAAGAGGATTGCGGAGGCAATTACAACTACAAGGTAATTATTTCAAGCTTTACCGGCTACCGTGCCGAGACGACGATAGTGGTTAAAGAAAACAAAGTCGTGGAGCGTAAATTCGAAACCGGCACACCAAATTTTCTTGGGAAGCCAGCTCCACTTAAACGGGAATGGATGGAAGCCGGTAAAGACATCGGCTCTCATACGAAAGCTGTAGAGCCACGAACTTTGGATGAACTTTACATGATCGCAAAAAAAATTGTTGAGCAGGATGTCCCAACAAACCATGTTCGAAGCCTTGGAATTGATAAACAAGGATTACTTCAGCACTGTTTCATACGAGACACACGTATCCAAGATGATGCCCCGCTAGTGGGTGTTCCAGCCATCTACCTGACTCTTGAAAAGAAATAGTCAATCTGACTTTAGAAAACAACCAAATAAGCCTTAATTGCAGCCTATTTTGTGCGATGCTTTTTCAGCATTCAACCAATCCCATTGACCGCAGCAATAAAATCGGGGTGTTGATAGGAATAACCCATTAACAACAAAATTATCCCTTACACACATGCCCCATAAATACTCCGCAGAATGTTTACAGCACTCTGATCAACTTTATTGTGTACTAGTTTAAAAACAATCTGTCACGAAAAACAAAACTTTTCTCTAAAAAGTTAAGTTGTTGAAGATATGGACCATGCGCAATAATCCAAAACAAATTTGCCGCGCAAAAATATGGGAGAATCGTCATGTTTAGTGACCCATATACTTACTAATGACAAAGCAAATACGAGTTACCCAACAAAAAAATATACAAGCTTCTATTTTCACCAGAGACAATTAAAAATTATTCTGCTGTTTCTAATAAATACCAAAACGTATATCCCCATTCCGCTGCCAAGTTTAAACAAACCCTTCCTTTAGTTTTCACGAAGCCCTTTTATACGATCTTAGCGATTATCTAAAAAAGCAAGGCACCCTAGTTTAACAACTAAAACGATAGGCATTACAACAATGGATGCTATAATTATCGAAGTTACTAAAACGAAAAATCAGTAGGGATATCAACATGAGCGAGACGCTTAAAGCAGTCGAAACAGCGGCGTACAGGCTGGCGAAAGCGCAAGCGAAGAGAGATGTAATACAGCGCTCGCTTAATGGGATAATAGCGGAGCAGGAACGCCGGGCCGCGGCGAAAGAAGCAGCAAAGAAAGCCAAGGATGCTCAAAACTGAATTGAACAACGCCCTTAAGGCTCATTTTGATTAAACCTTTTTTCCCGGCCAAATGGCTACTTCAAAAGCCGATATAACCCTCACCATTTCCAATCCCCAAGTTGGGTGCCGATAAAATGCCGGACATGTTCAACAAAATCTGGTCCAAAGGAACGATTGCCGTGCCCTAACCCCGGCACCACATAGGCCTCACCATCGGGAAACAATTTAGCGCAGGCTATTGCAGCCGCAGGTTTCACTAACGGATCATTCTCCCCAACTAAAAACCGTACCCTGCGATGCTTTTCAACTAGGTGCCGATAAGTCATAGGATTTGCCTGTTGGGTCAGATTGTCGCCTTTGCTAACGGCCTGAAGGACCGACAGAAAATCTAGCGCACCATCAACAATAGTAGGGCCAGGGCCCAGAAAAACATTGGCAACCTTGCCAATCATCCTGCCCAAAGGTGAGATTAATAGCGGTGTAATAAATGGTGTGTAGCTTCCCGTAAAACCAACTAGGTCTGCGTGGCCAATGGTGCCCAGCAAGCAAGAACCGATCCCAAACCTCATGAATGCGTAGGAGGAAAGTAGCGTACCCCAGCTAGCACCTAACAATGCAATTCGGTCATTAACCAATCCATGGCGCTCCTGAATCAGACGGATGATCGTGTCAAAATCGCGGGCCACGGCTTCCATCATTGCAAGCACAAGTTTCGTAGAGAGTGGGACTCCATACTTCCGAAATGCCTGGGCCTCAATCAGGGCGTCCCCTTTAAAGGTGCGGGTTAAACTTCGCTCACCCCCCAGCGGAGAGTCGAAAAGGACACAGCAAATTCCCATATCTAGCAAAGTTGGAATAATGAAGCTATTAAACTGATAAGGAGCTGCAATCCCTTGCAGACTGATAACAATTGGGGTATCGGAAGCCTCGCGGCCTACCGGCTGGAATACCGCAACCGGATAGCCTGAAAGTCTGGCATCGACTTCTGCGTTGCCTGTAAATTCGTAATCATGGTGTACCCAATAGCGGCTTCCCGTTCGTCCTTCGAGGTGAATTGGATCAGGGCCATAAATCGCAGCCGTGTTCATTACTCTAATTACCCCAAATATTTAATCTGCAGGGAATTGTTCGGGCTCAGCAGTCCAACTCAAGTAGGTGCAATGCAAGATGAACCCGTTGCCTCGCCGATTCAAACCCCTCGCGTGACAGGGCCAGGTCTAACTCAAATTGCGAGCCCTCCCGATCCTCCTGCAACCCCCGCAGCAGGCCGTAAACATGATGAGCATAGGCGCGGTCATCGTGGTTATTCTTGGCAACATTAATTTTCCGCTCAGCCTCATCCAGTTGCCCCCAAAAAATATGCAATAAAGCGCTCCGGCACAGCGCTTCGTAGTTTGACCCTGACCAAATTGAAAGGATATCGGCCAAGGACCGTAACCAAATGGTTGCCGGAGGAGTCAGTTTTCTGATGATCATAAATCCCGGGCCAGTGATTATTGGGATTGGAATTCCAGTTCCTGTCATTTCGATATCTTGGCAAAATCTTTTCAAGGTAGAGCCAAAAGCAGTTAGGGCAACGGCAGAGAGATTGTTAGCACCGAGTTCTTTTTCCAATCCCGGCTGATTGCGGATTTCATCAAGGACAAGTGCGTAAAATCCATCCTGCAACCGCATTCTATTTTGTTTCATTTTCAATGTTAACCTTTTAAAGACTAAAACCTAAGAACAGAAAACA
>DBCB01000147.1:10957-11941 GCA_002303765.1 Planctomycetaceae bacterium UBA969 | reverse complement strand
TTTGATTGGTCGGAGGTATCTCATTGTGGCGTGGCCTAGGCGTTTTATCAAAAAGTAATTGAAAGCCCCTTCGACCATGCGCTTGCCCACTCCTAAAAACAATTTCGAAAATGCATTCCCCAAACTAGTTGACGCCAAGGCCAATTCATCTGAAAAAAAGTTTGCTGTATTGTCTAAACTTTTTTCAAGTTTTGCAGAGATAAAGGTGTTAAAGACAAGGCGAGCAGCCAGAAAGGCGGAATTCCGCCAATTTGCCCGCACATTGTAAAGGCGACATAACTCTTCAACCAATAAGAAGGAATTCACAATTACAATCAACGCATCCAAAAAGCCTGTCGGACACAAAGCTGTTTTAATACCAACTCGTTTGGAATAATCCGACACCCGCTGACTGGCAAAGTCGTCAATTTTCTTGACGAAAAGGCTGTCGCAATCCTCGATCCACTTCGATCTCCCCGCACCGTCACTTTCCTTAAGATCGGCTATGTCCTTTTTAAATTTCACCTCCTCAGCTTCAGTCATTCCCGCCATGCGGAGAAGTTTAATTTGCTTGGGATCTTCAATGGGGTATTCCCTGACGAGGGTAACTAATGCCTGATATCCCTCCTCAACCTGCTTATTAGCCTTATTAGCAACTTTTTTACGGATAATTGCGCGACTGTAAGGATCGCGAATTTGATCTAGTTGCACTTGAGGGCTAATTACGAATAGGCGATAGGTCATCACCAAGCGAGCCGCAGCCCAAACAAAAGCAATAGCAAGACCTGAACCAACAACAACGCCTGCCATCTGGAAAAGGAAAGGTGCGGATTGGACAGCTTGAATAAATTTAAACAATTCGCTCAGAATGATAATCGCAAAAATAGTAAGGCACAGCACAAAAAAAGCAACCAATACTGGATTTGAAATAAAATATCCTAAAAACCGACTTACAGTCATCTCTTCCGCTTGGCGTGGCTCATCCTCTTCATCATCTTCATCATC
>DBCB01000147.1:0-10775 GCA_002303765.1 Planctomycetaceae bacterium UBA969 | reverse complement strand
GCGGTAATTTGCTCTATATAGCTACCGTCCCCATCATCGCTTGACATTTGCATTTCCCCTACATTCGTTACTATTTCTTCGGAGATTGTTACTGGGGCTTCCTGCCCTACTTTATGGGGAGCGACGGAGGATTTAGCGTGGAGCAGAGTGACCCCGTCATCACCTTCATTATCGTTCCCTTTATCAGGACCTTTAAGAGGTTCTACCGTGGGTGGTGGTTGCGGGCAAATTCGGACTTGCTCAGCAGGTGGTTCTGTAGGAAATATAACTGGAGGTAAATCCTCTGATTTTTGGTCAGCAACATTTGTTTTGGCCTTCGACTTTTTTACCTGCTTGTTTGGTGTACCGGCGGTAATTTGCTCTATATAGCTACCTTCCTCATCATCGCTTGACATTTTTAATTCCCCTAAATTCATTACTTGAGCAGAAACTCAATCACATCATCCATGGCTAAATGATCAGGGGCAAGAGTCGTCCTCTCCGGAAACTCGGGCGCAACATCGGGGTATGTAAAATCCCCTTCTTCCCATTTCCCAGGCCAATTTCCAGGAACCTTTGAAACATCATATTCAGACTTGTCTTCCTCTCCTAACAAGCGACCTTGCAATCTCCCATCTTTTCCTTTCCTCGTCGATCTTACTGCCGAGCAAGCAAAGTATTTGTACTCCAAATGCAAGGAAAGATATTTGTATTTTTCGATGAGCCCTTCCGTCATTTCTTTGACTAGATCCTTCAATTTATCCCGCTCATCGAAATGGACCTTATCCGCCTTTGTTGCAATGATTGCGACTTGTGAACATCCACTCTTCCCCCAGTGCCCCCCCGAACCCACTTTTCGAATCCAATCCATCCCCAGTCCAAAAAGGCTATCGCCAGGTGACAAAATCTGGAAAAACTGATCCAGCAATTCCCGGTTACCGTTGTACATTCCCGTGTTGGCAGCTAGTAGAGTCGTGACATCGACAAGAATAGCTAACTCATTATAATCGAAAAGGATATTGATTAGAGGGATTGCGACTTTATCACGATAATTCGAGTAATGACTGGCAAACCTCTTTTCCAAATCAATATTATTTTTTCTCGCTTTTTCGGGTAGTGGCACAAATTGCTCATCCTCACTTAACCCACTAAAGGAACTAGATATGTCTCCACGATCCACTTTAACGCCAAAAAATTTCCCCAACATTTCTTTTGAATTCCCATGTTGCAACAGAAATGTTGAAGGTGTGATAACCGGCCGATACGACTTATACAATTCGGCAAGAAATTGCCGGTACACCAAGGTTAGTCCTTTCTCATCTAAAACATCCCGGTCGCATTCGGCCAAGAACGCCTGGGCTAGATCACGATATTGTTTGTCCTGAAATACTTTGTTAAAGAGCCAGTCCGACCATTCGGCGTAAGATTTTTTTACCATGGCTATGTCGGCCAATCGCTCCCCTGGGAAGTCGAAAAGGTCAAGTTGACCTTTTGTCATACTCCAGTCGCTTCTATAGAAACTGCAGCTATAATGGTAAATATCTTTTGTTTTTGTGGGCCAACGACCATTTGCTTCGTTCCGAAATTTTTCGTAAGGAAACCTTGTAAAACCATTTTCTACTGGTAGCTCTTTGTCATATGTTATTTTAACACTTCCCTTTGGCTCGCCAATCTTAAGTTTTTCACGATCATGATACATGACATGATTAATGAAAGAAGTGATGAATGCTGTTTTGCCAGATCTGTAAATACCGATCACGGCCACCTTATGCTTGCTTCGAAATATTTTTGGTAGCATTAGATCTTATTTCCCCCGGAGTAATATTAGTTTAGCTTTGGAAACGGCTTTATCTAAAACTTACAATTTCACTTAAGAATATAATTATATTCTTAAATCGCAACCATGAAACCTTAACGTATGGCTTAACAAATACCGACTGGGCGATGCCGGTAGCTGGGAATATTTCACCCAACATTGGATATATCGGGACTGCGTAACAAGAAGCACTAATATTCTGACGCAGAAGAATTTAGTTGCCTTCAGCAACCACCCGGAAGCCCTGATTATTTAAAACTTGGTCCGGGGCGAGGTAGCCACGGTGCGAGGATCGTAGAAAACTATTCATGTCGATGAAACAACCCCCTCGAATCACACGAAGGGTGCCTTTGGCTGGCCCCTGAGGAAACTCTTTTTGGGAAAGTAGATAGGCTTTTTCGCCATACCAATCAAGGCACCATTCCCGGGCATTCCCTTCCATGTCGAATAAGCCCAAGGGGTTTGGCTGCCGGGTACCCACCGGGCGAGGGGAAACCGTCCCTTTGGTATTCCAAAGGGACCAACAATAGGAATCCCTAGATTTAATGGGGAAGTGATAAACATCTTTAGAACCAGCCCGGCAGGCATATTCCCATTCAGCCTCCGTGGGCAGGCGGTAATTTTTGCCATCCCGCTTGCTTAACCATGCACAGAAGGCCAATGCGTCTTCGTAACTCACCATCGTAACGGGGAGATCAGCGACAACGGGATAGCCCGGTGAAGACCAGTTCAAATCCGAATTTTTAATCCCCCAACTCGAGGCGGTGCTTGCCTTCCATCCCCCCAAACCAGATGACTCCGCTAGAGTTTTGTACTTTTGCGCTTCCACAAATTCTAGAAACTGGGCCACCGTAACCTCATAGACGCCCATTTGAAATGGCTTGGAGAATGTAATGGTTCTGCAAGGCAATTCATCGGGTCGAGCTTCCGAATCCCCGTCACATGCACCCATGACAAAATTACCAGCCGGGATGGCCACCATTTTCATGGGAATCGGACTTTTAAATCCCTGTCTCAGATCCTTGAGGGTCTGTGCTCTGGCATGTTCTTTGCCTTCACTCTGAATGCCCGAATAATTCGTTGAGCCTTGGGTCTTTGAGGTTGGTGCTTTGCCATGTTCTTTGTCTTCACTCTGAATGCCCCAAGGTGCAGGTATTTGGCTTATGCCTGCGACCAAAAAGCCTACGGCTGCAAGCACAATTACAGTCTTCCAAAATATATTTCCTTTGGTGCGCACTTTTTTCTGAAGGTTCTCAAGAAGGGTGCGAACTTCTTTCACTGATTGATAGCGCTGTTCTGGGGCATTCAGAGTCATGCGTTCTGCAATGGTGATTAACTCTTTGGCTTCAGCAGATTTCGACCCTTGGGAACCTGCATCAAGAAATCTGGCTAGCATAAATTTCAGGAGGCATCCAAGAGAGTAAATATCAGCCCGCTGATCCACAAGGCCGCCCCCAGCTTGCTGTTCGGGGGCCATATACCCCTTGGTTCCAGTCCCATTTGGAGAATGGGGCAAAGCCATGTCTATTGCCAGACCGAAATCAATGAGTTTGATCGACCCATCAGAAAGCCGAATGACATTGGAAGGCTTGATATCGCAATGAACCAACCCTTGGTTGTGAAGGTATTCCAGAGCCCGGCAAGTCCCGAGAATCGCATCGAGTGCATCCACAAGAGTGGAGGAATTTCCCTTTGCGAAATGGGTCTGAAGCGATTGACCATCAAGCAATTCGAAAGCCATGTAAAGGCAGCCATCTGCTTCCCAGGCATCATAAGCTCGAACCAGATTTGGGTGATCGAGTTTGCCAGCATTCGCCATTTCCCTGAGGAAGTAACCTTCGGATGCTGGGTCCTCTTGGCGATAACCCCGGATGACCTTAAGTGCCACCGAGCGATTGAGGCGAAGATGCTTAGCTTCGTACACTTCCCCCATGCCCCCTTTTGCGATAAGCTTTTGCACTTCGTAGGGGCCAAGTTGACATGGGGGATTAAGAGTTGGCCGATTGCTTTTTGGCTCGGATAGTCCGGTGAGGTAATCATGCATGCGTTCTGATTCGAATTTGGACTCTAATTCCATTTCCGTGCGGGCCTTTGCCAAAGCTGCTTCAGTTACGCTGGTAAGGGATCGAATAAATCCATCTGGTTCAACTTCAAGCTGGGCAAGTAAACCCTGACATCTGGTACAAGATTCCACATGGAGACAAATAGAGTCAACTTGGTCCGTGGGTAATTTGCCAGCCACCATCCGGGCCAGTTCATCATCAGTAGGACAAATAGACTGTGGAATCATTGGATTGCCTGATCCTATTAACTAATCGACCCATAAGGGATTCAATCATACATATCAGCAATGCGTAACATTCATGAGATTTCATGGGCATCGTCACCCATCAATTCACGAAGTCGGCTAAGCACCCTCGCTTTTGCCATCCGTACCGCAGCGGTAGATACATTGAATTTCTTGGCCAGTTCCGAAGTTGGCACCCCTTCCACCAGATTCAACCAAAACATTTGCCACGTTTTTTCGGAGGTGGATTGCCGGACTAGTTCTAAGGCTCGCGCCTTAAGGTCGGTCAATGCTTGCTCTTCGGTTTGGATGTCGGCTGGATCTTTTTGTGCAGGAACCGGAATCGCTTCCAGCGAGGACTGGCTGACAATCGACTCCGCGGGTTGGGTGCGGAAGTGATCTACAGCTCTACGTTTTACAATCGTTCGCAACCAGCCCCGAAAGGTGCCGCACTGCGAATCTTTTGTGAATTGGCCTATTCCGATGAAGACAGAACGCAGGGTTTCCTGAAGGACATCGTCCTCTGCTGCAAGGGCAACCCTTTCCCTACGAATCCAGAAACGGAGTAAGGGTGTATAAAGTAAAACAAAGGTTTCCCAGCGTTCGCGGGATCCGGCCTGCAAATTCCCCACTAGGCTCGATGTTGTGGAAAGAGGGGAAGACTCACGGTGGTTTCGAACTATCGAATCGTCATTTTGCACTGGGGACTCCTGCAAACGATCATGTATTGATAAGCAAGTTTAAATAAATGGCTTTGGGTATTAGGTGTAATTTATCAGGAGATACTCCATTCATTATCTTTTCTTGAGCCAACTAAACGGGTTTAAAAAACTGTAAGCGAGAATACGATACTTTCCAATAGGAAACAAGCAAGTTGAATATGAATAATAGATAATTCTGATCGAGATTATTGTTGGGTTATTATGGATTGGAATTCATTTCCAATCATCAATAATTGTAGCCCTTACTGACAAAATCAAACGCTACCTGCTTTATCCTCATTCCTGAATCCAAGCCAAATCGAGTCCAAAGGGGACAAAGTTTTGAAAATCCCTGTCAAGGGTGACGAGGCGCAACCCAGCCACTTTCGCAAAGGCAGCCAAATAGGCATCCATCCAAACTTTCGGGGATGCAGCATCCTGAGTTGCCAAAGAAAACCAGAGGGAAACCACCCCAGGAGGCTCATCGCAAACTGCAACTTGAGGCAACGCCTGAAGGGAATCCAAGGCCAGCAACGCATCCCGGTTCGTCATGCCATTAGCCCCGTAGGCATTATGCAGGGCGGGGGTTGAAACAAGGCGCAAAAAACTCTGCTGCGTAAAACGACAAAACAGGGCAGGTTGCCCCGGAGCTGCTTTTTGCAAAAATTGCTTGGCGCGATCATGGAAAGGGTGAGTGGGAAACACCACCGCTAACCAAACACTGGTATCAAATAGAAAGCCCCGCACGGTGAAAATCCTCTTGGGTTTGCGTCTGCTGTTGAAGAAAAAGCAAAGCATCTATACCAATATATCTTGCAGAAGCATCGGAGCGGCACCGAATGGTTGGTATGCCATCTGGCCCAATCTCCACCCTAGAGGTATCTGTTGGTTGAGGGATCGGGGAAGAGGAAACCGCCAAGCCCTTGCGAAGAAATTCAGCAACGATGTCGCGAAGAGTCCTGCCCTGCAAAAGAGCACACAACTTCAGTTCACGAACAAGGTCATCAGGTAGATTAATTGTGGTCTTCATAGCACCAGCTTAACAGCTAGCAAGCTAAATGGCAAGCTGTAAAGCTGGCTTTAAAACCTCTGTCCAGAAGACCTGCCCTTTTTTTCTCCAAGGATACAATTGGGAATCCGCCAAAGTAGGAACCTGAACCCCTTTTATCTCCCGGGTGCGCCAATCTTCGCCAACCTTCGCTCGCCCTTGTTTTTTCGAGGTAGGATGGTAGTTTACTAGGTGAGTTAACTATTGGGTGCAAGCAAGAAAAGGGCAATAAAAAGAGACCTACCCCCTTTTATTCTCACTCCTATGGAGCCTGACCTTTGAAAAATGATCTCGATCCACCAGAAGAACCCATCAACCCAGGAGAGGCAGGCAGCGCGGATCAGTTAGCCAGCGAGGCTATCCGTAGGCGAACTTTCGCAATCATTTCGCACCCAGATGCAGGCAAGACCACCCTCACCGAAAAATTTCTACTCTATGCCGGCTGCATCGATGTCGCAGGAACGGTACGAGGCCGAAAGACTCGCAAAACAGTCACTTCCGACTTTATGGAACTCGAACAACAACGAGGCATCTCCGTTTCTTCCACAGCGCTTAGCTTCGCATACAAAGGCTACATCATCAACCTGCTGGACACCCCAGGCCATCAGGATTTCAGCGAAGATACCTACCGCACCCTCGCAGCAGCGGATTCCGCAGTCATGGTTATTGATGCAGCCAAGGGTATCGAAACTCAGACACGAAAACTGTTCAAGGTGTGCGCTGTCCGAGAGATTCCAATTCTCACTTTCATCAACAAAATGGATAGACCCAGTCTAAACCCGCTTTCCTTGCTAAGCGAAATCGAAGAAGTGCTGGGGATCGTTGCGGTGCCTGTCAACTGGCCCATCGGCAATGGCCCCGAGTTCTGCGGGGTGTACGACCGCCTACAAAAAGAGGTGCTGCTTTTCGAACCAACCGATAGTGGCTCGCTGCAAGTGCCTATCCGTAGGGTGAAACTTGAAGACCTCGAACATTACATCGATCCTGCTCTGGCACATCGTTGTCAGGAAGATCTGGAACTTCTCGACGGTGCAGCAGCAGCCTTTGAACAAGACGCTTTCCTCTCTGGNNACTGGAAAAATGACACCCGTCTTCTTCGGTAGCGCCATGAACAACTTCGGCATGGAGGCATTCCTTGAAGCGTTTCTGAAGCTAGCCCCAGCCCCCGGCGCTCGCCGTAGCGACAGCGGCATGATACCGCCCGACCGTCCCGACTTTGCAGGCATCGTTTTCAAAATTCAAGCTAACATGGATCCGATGCACCGAGATAAAGTAGCATTTGTGCGAGTCTGTTCTGGCATATTCACCAAAGATACTAAGCCAAAAAATGCACGCACCGGAGAACGAGTGCGCATCAAAGGTTCACACCGGGTATTCGCCCGTGAACGAGAAGAAGTCGGCGCAGCATACCCAGGCGACATCGTGGGTCTGGCGATCTCAGGCGGATTGCGACTAGGCGACACGGTTCACGAGGGCAAGGCGCTAAATTACGAGGGCTTACCACAATTCAGCCCCGAATGCTTTGCTGTAATTCGCTGCCTCGATACCTCCCGCAGAAAACAAATGTCTGATGGGTTAGAGCAACTCGCAGACGAGGGGGCGATTCAAGTTTTTGAAGACTCAACAAACATACGCGAGCCTATCCTTGCTGCAGTTGGCGTTCTCCAGTTCGATGTCGTACGATCGCGACTAGATGTGGAATATGGAGTCAAGGTGGAGATCGAACCGCTCAAGTTCAAGGCGGCAGCATGGATTAAAGGCGAACGAGCTAATCTTGAAAAGTTATCGATGACCTACAGTTCCCGGCTCGTCGAGGACCACCGTAGACGACTTGTTGTTCTTGCAGAGGACTCTTGGAACATCACGTACATGGCAAAGTTGAATCCTGGACTGACATTTCGGCAATTTAGTGAAGAACTTTTTGTACCGGAGAAATAACGAGAGCCCCAAAAAGGGCTGCTGTTGCGATTATTATGCCCCTTAGTTCACGGAAACGCGTTTGCGTGAACTAAGAGCAATCCTTAGTCCACGATGCTGGACTTAACTAATACTTACACAGTTGCCACTAAAACAATGCAATTTAGGTAGGACAAGAGGTTTGAGTCGTTCTTGGTTCACCTATACCCACAATAAATTGTTCAACCGCCTAAGTCCTATCAACTTGAAAACAACTTCAGATAGCGGTCAAAAGCGTACACTTTTCCCCGAACTTGTCCGGTTTGCTCCACCAAAATCCCTAACTGAATAAAGTCATTAATTACAATGTTTGCTGTAGTTTTACTTACACCCAAGACTTTTTCCACATCCAGCGCGGTAATCACGGGCTTGCGATAAAGCTCATTAAGCATACGCTGGGCGGTAGGAGTCCGCTTGCCCAACCCGAGCACGGATTGTTCCACTTCTTTTCGAAGTTCCAAAATACGCCGAAAGATGTCACGGCCTTTGATTGAGGTTTCCGCAATCCCGGTCAAAAAAAACCGTACCCAGTGAATCAGGTCATTACTCGCCCGAACTCGCATAAGCGCATCATAGTAGCTAGTCCGGTTTCTTTCAAAAAAATCGGACAAATACAATGAGGGTTTAGCCAGCAAGCCATGGCTAACCAAATACAACGGAATCATCAGTCGGCCAATGCGACCATTGCCATCCAGAAAAGGGTGAATCGTTTCAAACTGGTAATGGCTCAGAGCCACCCGAACCAAATGCGGCACTGTAATAGTTTGGTTGTGCCAGAACTTCTCCAAGTCGCTCATCAACTCCACAACACCATCAGGATGCGGGGGAATAAATGCGGCATTTATTAGGTTCGAACCTCCTATCCAGTTTTGACTGATGCGGAACTCGCCAGGGTGCTTGTGTTCACCTCGCACACCACGCATCAGGATTCCATGTGTCTGCTTCAAAAGCCTATTTGAAAGCGGTAATGTTTTTAGCTCGGCAATGGCTGTATTCATGGCATCGATGTAGTTTCGCACCTCACGCCAATCATCCCGTTTTTCCGGCTCGATTTGCTGTTCGGACATCAAGACCTCAGTGATTCCGGTTTGCGTCCCCTCGATACGGCTAGAAGTTTGGGCTTCCTTGGCAACATGCATTTCAATGAACAAGTCAATGTCCGGGACGATCAACGAGAATGCGTTAAGTTCCCCCAGCGCCCGATTTGCGTTTTCCAAAAGCACATTGATTTTGGCATCTTCCCAAATCCAGGCTTGGTTGATGGAAACTGGCTCAAAACTCTGGTACTGAAACTGCGAATGTAAAACGCCCGCCTTGAATGTTTCAAATTTCATCCTAATTCCTTTACAACTATTTGGCGTACACCAATCTTGCCTGGGTCGAACAACAAAAGATCAAGTCCCAATATTACTTGCGCCATGGCCTTACTTAATCGTTGTTCAATTTTTCCTGCAGCCACACTTTAATAAGGGATTGATAAGGCACATCACGGGCGTTTGCTGCAAGTTTGATCGAATCCAGCATGTGCTGAGGCAACCGAAGAGAAATAGTCTTGGTGGTCGGTTTCAGGTTAGGCATTATCACCGTGCGGCCTTTCGACCAATCCAAATGCTGCGTTGAATCGTGCGATTCCCAATACGCACGCTCCTGCGCCTCATTGGCAAACACCGGGATTACTTTAGTTGGCTTGTTCATAAACGGATAGCTCCTTGATGTATATTGCCATCATATACAAAATCACGCAATGAAGATCATTAGTTTCATGACTAGCAAATAATAACCCCGGAAGCCTCAAACCAACTGATCCGAGTCCAATTGAACTTGCCTGAATTGATTACTTTTAATTAATATGAAAACTGTCATCTCAATTAAGATGCGACCAACACCATTAAGGAAGATCAAAATGAATCAATCTTTTATGCGCATGCTACTTATCGCGCTTTTCACTTACTCAATCAACGCCTTTACTATTGCCCAAGGCCCTACCAAAAGCTCCACCCAAAAAGCAGCTATCTCTTGGCCAACCAAACACCCCACCAAAATTTATGTTCTTCCTTTCTCGATGGATAAAGCGGTAGCAGACGAACTAGCCAAAGATGACTCCCTGATTCCGAAAGGGCCACTGCGAAAAGCAGCCGATTCCCGACCACGAGTTACCGATGCTGTAACCGGCCATGATCGGAATACACCCATTGGCCAAAGCATTGCGATGCAGGTGGCAAAAAATCTTACTGATGCAGGTTTGCCTGCGGTGTTTTGGAATCAGCCAACATATCCACAAGGGGAAGGCTGGAGATTAACTGGCCAAATTGTGAGTTTGAACGAGGGCAACAAAGTAGCTCAGAATGCAATCGGATTTGGCGCAGGAAACAAAAAAATAGCAGTTGATGCTGCACTTTCCGACCCAACAATAGGTGGGGGCCAACCATTCTTCCTTATGGACACTTCAGATAGTGGCAGAAAAATGCCAGGCACCGCCCCAGTTGCCATTATTGCAGGATTCAACCCCATCGCAATTGCATCAAAAACGGTGGTATCCAACTCGGGGATAAAAGATAGCGGCCAGCAACATCGTATCGCTTCTGAAATTTCCAACGAAATTTTGGCCTCCATGAAAACTCATGGGCAAGTAAAAGCTAAATAAGAATTCTTCCAAGGCTTAATTATTCGCCAATCTGTTCAAGCAGATGCCCAACGACAGCATCTAGATTAAACCCATTGGATTTCATGTGGGGCAGGGTGCGTTCAGACTCTTTTGTTTCACCCCGATAAAAGCTCATCTTATCCTCATGGATTTGAATGATGCCACTAGGGTTAAGTGCAAGGTATTTCAAACATTCATTCCAAGGCGAAGTGCAGCAGAGCAGGGCCTTAGACCAAAAAGAAGGCTGAGCCGGGGCTAAGCCTACAAGATGTTCATGAAGAAGAATCTTACCCGAAGAACTTAATCCATGGCGAAGTTGCTGCAGTAATTCAGATTGGGGAAAA
>DBCB01000084.1 GCA_002303765.1 Planctomycetaceae bacterium UBA969 | reverse complement strand
CGATTTTAAAATCGGCGACAAAGTTGTTACTACCTACAACTATGGCCCCACGGTTGCAAAGCCTTACTTCTGGCCAGTAGTAACCCTTGGTGAAAATCGCGTGACCAGAGATTGGCCCATGCTCCAAGATTCTTCAGAAGCCAAAGATCACAAACATCAAAAATCAATTTGGTTCTGTCATGGTGATGTTATTCCTGAAGGCATCGAACTTAAACAGAAAACCAAAGGAGTTACAGGCGTTGATTTTTGGAGTGAAGAAACCAATTTTGGCAAAATCGTTTGCGTTAAAGTAGGCAAAATAGAAGGCAAGGCTTCAACTGCCTCCGTTTCCACCATGAACGAATGGCGCACCGCAGATGGTGTTAAAATTTTGGATGAAACTCGATCCTTCACTTTAGAAACAGCAGGCAATGGCTACCTAATCAAAATGAGTACAACCTTGGTTGCAAGCGTTTGCCCCATTACTTTTGGTGATACCAAGGAAGGTTCGTTCGGTGTTCGAATCCGTGACTCGGTGACCGAAAAAGAAAAGAAGGGCGGTATTCTTACCAACGCAAGTGGCAAACAAACAGAAAAAGATGTCTGGGGAATTGAATCGCCTTGGTGCGATTACTCCGGCCCTTGCGATAAGGGCACCGCGGGAATCACCATTATTGCAGACTCCGCCAATGCTTTGAAATCCTGCTGGCATAGTCGGGGCTATGGCCTCATGGCTGCCAACCCTTTTGGAAGGGAAAAAGCAGGCTTCCCTGATCGTAAGGGGAACAAGGAATTGGTGAAGCTCCCCAAGGATGGCGTGCTTAAACTTTCCTTTGGCTTATATATTCATGATGGTAGCGCTATCGAGGCTAAGGTTAAGGAAGTGGCTGGGAAATAGAGGCATCTTTTATAACGCATGGTGAAAGCTGAATTGTTTTCACCATGCTAATGTTGCCATGGCAAGGCTAATGAAGTTCCAATGAATTTCTTAATCTGTGATTTCAATTCTATAAAATTATCATTATTGAAATCTTTAAGCTAATTAACTGTTAGTCATTAACTTTTATTGAATCAATCTAAATTAAATTTGGAACCAAGCATGGATACGCGTCAGAAAGCAATTCAAATCAATATGGATTCTTCCAAGTATGGTGCTTTTACAGAGATTGGCGCGGGGCAGGAAGTAGCAAGGTGGTTTTTTTCCGTAGGTGGGGCCTCAGGCACCATTGCCAAGACTATGTCTGCTTACGATATGACTGTAAGCGATGCAATTTATGGGCCATGCGAAAGGTATGTCAGCAAACAGCGGTTGCAATCCATGCTTGATCGAGAGTTCGACCTTTTGGTGGAAAGACTTGATACTAAGCGGGGTGAAACGACCAAGTTCTTTGCTTTTGCCAATACCGTTGCTGCCAAGAGTTTTTCTAGGAAAGAAGATGCCCATGGTTGGCTGGGGTTGCAGTTCCAGATGGAACCGAGAGGCCCTGTTTCACAGGTTATCATTCATGTTCGTCTGCTTGACCCTGAAAATATTCAAGAGCAGGAAGCTCTGGGAATCTTGGGCGTTAACCTCATTCATGCTGCGATTTATCATCACACCAACGCGGACGAAATTATCGATAGCCTTCTGGATAGCCTTTCTGCGGAGAGGGCCGAAGTGGATATGATCGAATTTAGTGGCGTTGCATTTAAGTCGGTTGACAATCGGGTGATGGCATTGCAACTAGTGCAAAAAGGCTTGTCCAAGGCGACGATGTTTCTTGCCAATGGTGAAGTGGTTCAACCAGCGGATGTGCTTTACAAAAAGAGTATTCTGGTTGAAAGAGGAAGTTTCAGGCCCGTCACTCATGTGACGGTGGACATGCTGGAATGCGCAACATCGATGTTTGTGCAGGAACCCAAAGTTCAGGGTGAAGAAGTGCTGGTGATCATGGAGATGACACTAAAGAATTTGTTAGATAACGGGAAAATTGATTATCAGGATTTTCTGGCTCGGGTTGATATCTTGGCATCGCTCGGAAAGATTGTTTTGATTTCTAATTTTGCAGAGTACCACAGGCTCGCAGCTTATTTCTTCCGCTATACCAAAAAGATGATCGGGATCGTGATGGGGGTGCCCACCTTGAAAGAGGTGTTTGACGAAAAGTATTATTTGGATCTTGATGGAGGTATTTTAGAAAGCTTTGGCAGATTGTTTAAAAATGATTTGAAGCTTTATGTGTACCCTTTGATGGACAAGAAAACGGGTGCGTTGATTACCTCTGATAATCTTTTGGTCACGCCCAAGTTGCGTCATTTGTTTAGCTATCTAGTAGAAAACAGGCTGATCGAAAGTATTCGTGGATTCAATGAAAGCTACCTCCCCATCTTTTCTCGGGAAGTGTTGTTGAAAATTCAAAAGAATGATCCTTCTTGGGAGCAGATGGTTCCGGAATCCGTATGCAAGATCATCAAAGAGCGAAAGCTTTTTCAGCATGGAAATCAGGGCTAATTGATTACTTAGTTTTGGTTGCAGGTGCAGGTGTTGGCGTTTGGGTGTTCATTTTTCTTATACCTAGATAGATGATTGTGCCGATCAAGCTTATAAGTGAAACTCCAAAAAATCCAGCTATTGCATAGCCAAGCCATTGGTTGCTTTTTACTTTCCTTGCCAGCGGATGCACCGAAAGAATGGGCGCAGAGGTGGGTTCTGGAATGCCCGTATTTTGGATAGATCCTTGCGAGGGTTCATTGGTCGCAAAAGGGCTTCCTAAAAATTGTGGCATTACTGGTGAAACATCGCCTGTCAAATCTGCAAATTCAGATCCTTGCACCAATACTTGTGCTTCAATATTCACCTTGATGGACTGATTTCCGTTCGTGGTTATGGATAATGTTGCCAATTCGAGTGAGGTGGGCAGTTCACTTGCAGACACGGAAATTTTTAGGTACGCCTTTCCCCCTTTAAGGACTGGCTTTGCAATTCTGACCCAGGGTTTGTCTGACTTTGCATAGGCGTAGGTGGATTTTTTTTCTTCGTTAAAAAGCGTGATCGTTTGATCTTTCACATCACCCGGTTGAAGTTCGAATAGAAGATTAGTGGTTGTGGTTAAAACCTTGGGCGGTTTGACATAACCAAGGGCTTCAAAAAACTGTTGAATTGCAGCAAGGCCTTGCGCCGGTGGTTTGGGTACAGGGTAGACCCAGCCATTCTCCTTGTACCAACTTTCTACTGTGCCATTCTCAAATAATACTGCTGCCCCGGTCGGGTTGGCCTTGGCTTTTTCAGCAAGTTGCTTGGGGCTCTTGGCGCCAGCAAGTGTGCCAATCATGAAAGGCCTGATAGGAATTTCAGCTGTAACAGGAACGATAAGGTTGCCACCGCTTGTTTCAAAAATCAGCTTCCCTTCGACCGTTTTTTCGCTTGTGCGTAGAGAATTAGTGAAGACCGTCATGGGCAGTGGTGCATCTTGGAATGTATTGAAACGGCTCCTGCTGCGGGGTTTGCCCTCACCTATTGAAAGCCATGGAATCCCTTCGATAGAAACGCTGCCGTACAGGATTCTTCGGCCTTTGTTGCGGATTTTGACCGAACATTTAATATCTTTGCCAGGTTTCAAGGTGCCAAGATCGAGGGTTGGGGGGTCAACTTCTAAATCTGCGGGAGGGATGGGCTGAGAGGGAAGGCGCGCAAGGAATTGATCCAAGCCTTGCACTGGCTCGGGGTGTTTTGCTGATTCCGTAGCTACCATCGCAAGATCTAAGCGCCCAATGCCACTGAAGAAAGTTCCAAATTCACCCTTTTTCAGCATATCGAGAGATATAGCCCAGTCAGAAAGAATGGTGCTTGCAAGCTCGTTAAAATTACTGCAGGTTTTTCCAGATGGATAGCGAATGGGTTTGGGAAAGTCCATTTGTACGCCTGCAGAAGCGTGACTTTTTCCGCCAAGCCCTATGCCATCAAAATAACAGAATGAAGCTTCCTCTGGATTTACCCTAGAGCAGCGTGAACAAGTTTGAACCATGGCCTTATAGTAAAGGCAAATGAAATGGATTGCAACCTGTTGAAACAGATCTTTTTCAACCCGGCAGATTATTTCTGGGGCATGCTTTTGTTGATTTCTTCAAGGACAGCTTTAAGGGCAGCAACATCGGTCTTTGCAGTGGTTTCGAAATTGCGAGTAGCCCCATTTTGCGTTGGGTCTTTAACTGCACAATAAAACTTCCAATCACCGGTTTGAGGGCTGTAATCCAGCCTTTGCCAAGCTAACCCACGGGTGGATAGTTGTTGCATCAAAGCGCGAAACTCTTCGGCAGAGCCAAATTGGGAATTCGTTGCGCCAACTCCTGCGTTGGCAGTAGCGCCAACCGGAGTAACATTGGATCTTGTGGGATCAAGGTTCGAGAAATTTCCGGTAGCCAAGGCCGCTGGACTAGTGGAAGAAGAAGGCGAGGGCAAATTAGGAACATTATTGTTGTTAGGATTGTTGAAATTGCCCGCAAGCGCCGTATTTTGCGCAGGTAACCGATTTAATGGGATGCCTCCGCCCAGTAAGGGGTCCTTATCAGAGTTAGGCGAGCCAAAGTTAAGCAGCGAGGGAGCTTGTGGCGTTACGGCATTCGGTGGTGGAGCAGCACTATTATTTCCTGGCAGTGGGCTGAAAAATTTATCAAGCGAGCTACCACTTCCAGAATTACTGCCAGTATTTTGGCAGCCACCGGTAAAACCTACAAGCATTCCAAAGGCTATTAGATTAAGCCATTGGCTTTTTGTGCGTGTCATTTTTGCTGTGTTTATAGATGTCATGGAAGGCTCCTTACTCCTTGACTCCCGCTCTATAGCAACTATTCTGCCTAATATCACTGCTTTTTCAGATTTTGTCACTATCCTGTACTTAAGTGGGTGGGAATAACAAACCTTAGGAACTCTTGCAATGCCAGCTTTTAAAATTGCGGTTATCGGTGGTGATGGTATCGGCCCTGAAGTAATTGATCAGGCAGTTCGTGTTTTGGAGGTTGTAACCAAAAAGGCCAACGCTTCCTTTACTTGGAACAAGTTGCCTTGGTCTGCGATCAATTATGAAAAGACCGGGGTAATGGTTCCCGATGATGGCTGGGATCTTCTTAAAAAACATGATGCTATTTTTCTGGGCGCAGTCGGCCATCCTACCGTTTCTGATCACATTCCCGTTCACGGGTTGTTGCTTCCTATGCGCAGGATGTTTGATCAATATGTGAACCTCAGGCCCTCCTATCTTTACGAAGGCGTTGATTCGCCACTTCGAGACAAGGCGCCTGGCTCTATCGATATTCTTTTCTTCCGCGAAAACACCGAGGGTGAATATGCCCCAATCGGTGGCAGACTTTACACCGGCTTCCCACAGGAAATCGCAATTCAAACGAACACCTTCACCCGAAGGGGTTGTGACCGGATTATTCGTGCTGCTTTTGAAGCTGCAAGAAAACGTCCACGCAAGAAAGTAACTTCTATCACTAAGTCCAATGCCCAGACTTTTGGTATGGTTTTATGGGACGAATGTTTCAACCAAGTGGCTTCTGAATATAAAGATGTTCATTCCTCTTTCTTGCTTGTTGATGCCGCTGCCATGGATCTTGTTCGTAAACCTGAACATTTCGATGTTATGGTTGCTAGCAATTTGTTTGGCGATATCCTGACCGACCTAGCAGCAATTGTGACTGGCACTATTGGCTTAGCCTCTAGCGCAAATATTAATCCCAGCAAAACCTTCCCTAGTATGTTTGAACCCGTTCACGGTTCTGCGCCTGATATTGCAGGCAAAGGCATGGCAAACCCGATGGCAGCAGTGCTTTCCGGTGCGCTTATGCTTGAGCATCTTGGCTTGCATGATGCTGCGCTGAATGTGAACCAGGCGGTTGCGAAGGTGCTGAAAGCTGGCGCACCAAGAACCCCCGATCTTGGTGGTAAAGCCTCGACCAAGGAAATCACCGAAGCAATCTTAGCCGCTCTTTAAATGAGCGGCGGATGTCAATCCGCTGGTGCTAGCCAACATAGTTGTTGTCGTTGTTTAAATGAGCGGCAGATGTCAATCCGCTGGTGGTAGCCAACATAGTTGTTGTCGTTG
>DBCB01000072.1:14580-14990 GCA_002303765.1 Planctomycetaceae bacterium UBA969 | reverse complement strand
GTTTTACCAACACCAGTTGGGCCTGCAAAAATAAAACTTCCGATAGGGCGTTTAGGGTCTTTAAGCCCTGCACGACTTTTACGTACAGCCTTGGAGATTGATTCAATCGCCTCATACTGGCTAACAACTTGCTTATGCAGTTCTTTTTCCATCGAAAGTAAACGAGCAGTTTCGTTGTCTTCGAGGCGCTTAAGAGGTACGCCTGTCATTTTGCTAACCACTTCGGCAATGACATCGTCATCAACCACGCCATCAACTTCGCGAGATTTATCGCGCCATTCTTTGGTAATGGTTTCTTTTTTCTTCTTAAGTTTATCTGCTTGATCCCGAAGATGAGCTGCTTTTTCAAAATCTTGTTCGGCAACAGCAGCTTCTTTTTCTTGATTAAGCTTTTCGATTTGTTGATCTAG
>DBCB01000072.1:9724-14513 GCA_002303765.1 Planctomycetaceae bacterium UBA969 | reverse complement strand
GGCAAACAACGACCACTTATATAACGGTCGCTCAATTCAACGGCACTCGCAAGAGCTTCGTCTTTGATTTGAACGCGGTGATGAGCTTCGTATCGGTCTCGAAGGCCGCGAAGAATCTCAACAGCTTCTTCTTTCGAAGGAGGATTGACAATGATTTGTTGGAAACGCCTTTCCAAAGCGCCGTCTTTCTCGATGTATTTACGATATTCATCAAGGGTGGTAGCCCCAATACATTGGATTTCACCACGAGCAAGAGCTGGCTTAAGGACATTTGATGCATCGATAGCACCTTCAGCCCCGCCTGCGCCAACAAGAGTATGAAGTTCATCAATGAAAAGAATGGTGTTTTTAGCCCTTCGAACTTCATTCATAACCGCTTTGATACGTTCTTCAAACTGTCCGCGGTACTTGGTACCGGCGACCATCATCGCAAGATCAAGAACAACAATACGCTTATCTCTAAGCAATTCTGGAACATTCCCATCAATAACTAATTGCGCAAGGCCTTCAACAATTGCAGTTTTGCCAACGCCTGCTTCGCCAAGAAGAACGGGATTATTCTTCGTTCTTCTGCTAAGGATTTGAACAACCCGCTCGATTTCATTGGCTCTGCCAATAACGGGGTCCAGTTTCCCTTGTTTAGCAAGTTCGGTTAGGTCTCTGCCAAAACTATCCAAGGCGGGAGTTTTGGATTTGCCTCGACCAGGCTGTTTTTCACCACTGCTACTTCCGCCCCCAGTCTCTTCGGTAGCCATGTTATGCCCCAGCAAATTAAGAACTTCTTCCCGGACATCGTCAAGTTTCAAGCCAAGGTTCATCAAAACCTGAGCCGCAACACCTTCTTGCTCGCGCAATAATCCCAAGAGGAGATGTTCTGTTCCAACATAATTATGATTAAGATTTCGAGCTTCCTCAATCGAGTAGTCGATTACTTTTTTGGCCCTAGGTGTTTGGGGGAGTTTTCCCATAGTCACCATATCGGGGCCAGATTGAACTATTTTTTCAACCTCGAGCCGGATTTTTCTCAAATCTATATCAAGGTTTTTAAGAACATTCGCAGCTACGCCGGAACCTTCTTTTACAAGCCCAAGCAAAATATGCTCTGTGCCAATGTACTCATGATTGAAGCGCTGGGCTTCTTGATTGGCAAGTTGCATAACTTTGCGAGCACGATCAGTAAAACGCTCATACATTTTTAAATTAGCCCTGTAAACTTTTAAGCTAATGACCTACTCAGATCACAAGATACACTTTTAACAATCTTGGGTCATCTCCAAAACAAAAATTTTCCTTACACGTTTTATTATAGTCATTCGCAGACTTTTATACCGATCTTGCCAAAATAATTAAAATTATTTTTAAATCATCAACATTCGGCTTATAAAAAAGCACCACATTGATCATTAATGATTAAAATCCAGGCGGTCTCTCGAATTTTAATTTCGGGAATTCCACCACATTCATCCCTACCAACTTAATCTTATCTGATTCCAAATTTCCCAAACCAACCTTGGCACTTAACCCAATATGATCAATTTTTACAGGATCAAAACCCATTAATCTTGCGCAGGTGGCATCAATTGCAACAGGATCATCACTCATGAGCAAGATGTTTGATTTAATCGAATCACCATAAAGAGGCCCATCACCCTGCATGCCAACAATACCATCCACTAAAGAAAGATCGGCTTTTCTTGTCGAATTAATATCTACGATACTATTAACAATCCCTTGAAAATGGAGTTCATTCTTAGGCCAGCCGTAAGCTTGACCTGAAGCAATACCAAACAAGTTTTTCAAAGAAAGTGTTACATTTGTCCAATGATGGGTTTTAAGCTTAGGAACTGATATTAAAACATCAGCTTCATAGGCCTCTTTACTAAAGTAAATGAATCCTAACCCAGATTTTGACCCTAAATTGACTACTTTTTTTGTTTGATCGTAATTGATATCTACAAATCGAATTTTATGCTCGGCCAATACTTTTTCCAACCCACACTCCCGAAGCAAACATCCCATATTTCTTCGATGCCCCGACCCCTCTCCAACTACAATTTCCGCAGCACCTTCTTCAATACAGAGACGAATCATCGCATCCACAACCATAGGATTAGTATGAATTGGTCTTTGGGAATTAAATTCAACAATATTAGGTTTTATAAATATTTTTTTACCTGCTAGTGGAACCTTTTGTTTAAATGATTGATACATTTCCCTCAGAGCTAAAAGAACATCTTCTTCATAACTTGTTATATTTTTCCAAGCTACTAAGCTTTCATTTTGCCGGACCTGTACCCCGCCCAAACCATCGATCAGCAATCGACGAATAACCTTTTTGAACCATTCACTCCATGATTCACCTGGAATAGATGCCTTTTTAAGTACTACTTTTTTAGATTCGAAATTTATCGCAAAGGGATTTTCTTTAATTGCCTTGTTTGCAAGGAGTGCCAACGATACACGGCAGACCGATTTAGCAAGTGGCTGGGAATCACTGGCAAATTCCTTGCAAAAACTAGCTAAAAGCTGAGTGACTGCACTTTCAAGCTGAGCAATTTCGTCACGATTATTATTCAAATATAATGAGCATGCAAGGACTGCCCAAAAAGCATGCTCTAAATCTAAGGGCTCAAAAATACTTTGCTTCAAATAGGCAATCGATGCACCAACCTTTGGATTCGTGGCCCCCTTGGTGCCATTCAATGCCAGCAAGCAAAGGGCTGTGGGACCTGGAACAGGATCTAAAAGCTTTCCAAGAACCGTTTTATTGCCGTAGTTTGCGCCTCCCTCATCCATTAAGCGGTCAAGGAGAAATTCAATCCCTTCCGTTACTCTGGGATTATCCTGCAAACCAGCCGACCTGAGAGACAGAAGGGCCCAAGCCGTGGGTTCAACCCAAGAAAAAGTATTAAGAGACCAGGGCCACCCCATAACCTGGGGATTTATACCCTTGGCATGAATTTCCAATGCTTGATTATTTTTTGTAACGGTTCCTTTTATTTCAAGCAAAATGGAAGCCATTGAAGAAATAGCTGTTGGATTGAGCTTAAGTTTTACGAAAGTGAAAAGCACAATAGATGTAACCCAAACAGCTTCGGGTCTGCCATTTGGTGAAACCGCAATTCCATTGGGTCCAATACAAGATTCCAAAAACGCAATAGCAGAGGCAAACTCTTTACTTGATTCATATTTGCTATTTTTAAGTGCCAAAAGGGCCAAACATGTCGGTTCTATCGAAGCGGATTTATTTGTGTAATAGGCCCAACCACCACTTGGAACAGCATTTTCAATAAGCCAATTTTCCAAGTCAAATACAGATTGGCTATGCATGATTAGATTTCTATCAGGATTTAATTCGGAGTCGACCCCGAACTACGGAGTTTACTACGCAAGAATTTTGCTCTAGCGGTATTTCTTTCTTCACCATCAAGGGTGCTACCCATCAATTTTTGCAAATGGGCTGGCTGGGTCTGAATAAACAATTCATTAACCGTGTTAATATCTACATCTTCAATCATCTTCATATGAATACCAAGTCGAACATAAGACAAAAGTTCCATGGTTTCATCAGAGGTCATCATAGTGGCAGAGCTTAGAGTACCAAAAGCTCTGGAAATACGATCCTGAAGGATTTGGCCATTATCTTTTTTCCAAGCAACACGGGCCTGTCGCTCATAATCAATGATTTGAGGAATAACGCTATAGATTTCATTAAGGATAGCGGTTTCGCTTTTACCTAAAGTAACCTGATTGGAAATCTGGAAGAAGTGACCAGAAAAACGACTGCCTTCGCCATAAAGACCACGATGAGTAAGATTGATACGCTGCAATGCTCGAAAAACTTTGTCAATTTGCTTGGTGAAATCCAAGGCGGGCAAATGCAACATCACACTGGCACGCATTCCTGTTCCAACATTAGTTGGGCAAGCAGTGAGGTATCCAAATTCTTCGTGAAATGCGTAGGAAACCTTTTTTTCTAAATAGTCATCAAGCTTATTGATGGTTTCCCAAGCGCTTTCGAGAGAAAAACCCGAGCGCATCACCTGTAGGCGCAAATGATCTTCCTCGTTAACCATAAGACTAAGAGATTCCAAGTTGCCAAGAGCTACGCCACGAGGGCCATCATTGGCAGCCAATTCTCTGGAAATGAGCTGTCTTTCAACCAGAAATTGGCGATCGAGCGTGTTTAGAGCAGTAAGAGAAACATATTCAAATTTTTGTTCAAATTCGAGTGTTTGAATGCGGTCTTTAAGAAGGTTTTCAATTTCAGCTTTTTGAAAGTGACTAGCTCGATTGGGAAAAGGGAACCCAGCAAGATTTCTTGCCAGCCTAATTCTGCTGGAAATCACAATATCCGATTCAATACCACTACCTTTAAGCCATTCGCCACTTGATTTCGAGAGTGATTCAAAATTCATCCGGATTTTCCTTTTCTTTAAGTAAATCCCTTAACCTTGCGGCTTCTTCATAGGATTCTAGTTCAATTGCTTTTTTAAGTTCCTGCCTAATTTTTAATATCTCATCAGATCTTTTACCTGAAAGATCCGGATTGCGCTTGGGTATTTTACCAAGATGCTTTTTTGAGTGCTGAATTTTCTCGATTAAAGGCTCAAGACCCAGTTTAAAATGATTATAGTCCTTGGGGCAACCCAAACGCCCCTGAGCGCGAAAATCCATGTAGCGTGTTCCACAGTCTGGGCACACTAATTTTGATAATTCATCTGCCTCTTTGCCGATATGCTTGGAAATCAACCCCTGCAAAATACCCGGAAGGTCATTATCAGTTTGT
>DBCB01000072.1:0-9706 GCA_002303765.1 Planctomycetaceae bacterium UBA969 | reverse complement strand
TGCTTAGCTTCCGCACATTCTTTGCAAATGTTCGTGATTTTTTTTTGGCCGCCTACGATGTCGGTTAAATGGATTGTCGCAGGTTTTGAACAGTACTTACAAATCATGATTTAAGTTGGCCAAGGGACAAATTTAATATTAACTTACTGGTTCTCAAGCAATCGTATTTTATCTCTAATACCAGCAGCTTCTTCATATTTTTCTTTTTGAATAACCGATTGAAGCTGTTTTCTTAAAAGATCAATTTCTTTTTGAATATTCTTGTTCGTGCCATACCTTGTGGGAAATTTCCCACAATGCTTGGTTTCTCCGTGAATATTCTCCAAATAGGGCAATAATTCATCACGAAATACCGTGTAATCATTGGGACATCCCAAACGGCCGGAATTTCTAAAATCAGCAAACTGCATGGAACAAGTTTCACAAACAGCAGAGGTTGCCCCAGCTAAATTCTCTACCATTTTCGCTATAGATGGACCAAGATCGACCTCTATGGTTTCTTTTTCCAAGACTTCCTCTTGCAAATACTTTTGTGCACATTCCTCGCAAAAATGGCACTCCTGAACGTTATTTTTACTTACTATTTCAGTAATATGCATCGTCGCGACTTTAGGACACTTGTGACATTTCATCTGCTTGTTTCCTCGTAATTCAATATTGAAAATCAAGCCATAACAAAAACTATCCACTATCAAATTACATGAAGTATGATTATTTTAGCGGGGTAGTACAATATGCAAACATAGTTTTTTAAAAATAGACTATGAACTTTGCAATTTCCACACCTTTTATCAGGGTTTCTTATGAAAAATATTTGCAAAATATGCTTAATTTTAAGTCTTTTGACCTTAACTTCTCCTGCTAGTTCAGAGGAATGGAATGGTTTTCTTGGCCCCAAAAGAAATGGCCAAGCTTTTCCCATTATTGAAGCATTTGTTAAAGAACCCCAATTAACCTGGTCTGCACCAGTTGGCGACGGGTTTAGTGGCCCGGTTGTTTTTGCGGAAACTGTTTTTCTCCATCATCGCATTCAAAACACTGAAGAAATTACATCCTTCTCATTGAAATCAGGAAAAGTAATTTGGAAAAAGTCTTTCCCAACAACTTATAAAGATGATTTTTCCAGAGGGGATGGCCCTCGCTCTACACCTGCGGTTAATAAAACCGCGATAGTTTCTATTTCCCCTGATGGAATACTGCGGGCACTTAACACTAGCAATGGACAACTCTTATGGGAAAAAGATCTGGTCTCTGAATTTGAATCGAGCAAGATTTTTTTTGGCTTTGGAAGTTCGCCCTTAATTGTTGATGATAAATTAATTGTAATGGCGGGTGGCAAAAATNNGAATGCTGGTTGTATTTGCATTGATATCAAAACTGGAAGGCTTATTTGGAAGAGCGGCACTTTTAAAGGAAGTTATGCATCGCCAGTTGTTTCCAAATTCGCTAACGAAGATTCGGTTTTTCTTTTTCACCGCGATGGTTTATCTATTCTTAAATTAATGGATGGCTCAAATATTGGAATGTTTCCTTGGCGAGCCAGATTTGATGCTTCAGTTAATGCTGCAACCCCTTTAATTCTAGGCGATGAAATTTTCTTAACCGCCAGCTATGGCACAGGTGCTACTTGGCTTAAATTTAGTTTGGGAAAGTTTGAAAAAACTTGGGCCAACGACACTTCTCTTTCTTGTCATTTTAGCACCCCAATTATTTCGAACGGCTATTTATATGGCTTCCATGGCAGGCAAGAATCTGGAGCAGAATTTCGTTGTGTAAATTTAAAAACAGGAGAGGTTTTATGGGCAAAGGATGGAACAGGTAGTGGCAATTTAATTAAATTTAATAACCATTATTTGGTATTATCAGAAGATGGAACCCTCTTTTTAAACAAATTCAACTCCACCAAATGGGAACCTGTTTTTTCTCAGAAAATCCTTAATAACGCCTGTAGGGCCCAACCAGCCTTTGCTGACAAATTTTTGCTAGCAAGAGATAGTTCTAAACTGATCTGTCTCCAAATAGCCCCCTAATCTTTAAATATTTCTGAACAAATATTAATGCTTTCCGCGAGCCACCTGAACATCACTGAAGTGCGAAGGAAGGAACACGCCATTTAAACGGTATAAACGGACCATTTTACTTCAAAATTGGAAGAATGGGCAATATTTGAGGGCATATTTCAACCTTTTTTATTTTACAATCTTAATTGTAAATAAGGGATTCTAAACACTAGGTGAAATTATGCGCATTTATCAATTCTTAAAGTCTGTGGGAATTTCATTTGATATTATTCAACATCCTCCTGCTTTTTCAGCTCAAAAACTTGCAAAATATCTGCACACACCAGGCAGGCAAATCGCCAAAACCGTTCTCCTTAAAACCATGGATAGTTATAAAATTGCAGTTTTGCCTGCGGACCAAATGCTTGATAAATCTCAGATCGAACTTTTGATCGAGACAAAGGTCAAAATGGCAAACCCTTTAAATATGTCTGAACTTTTCTTTGATTGCGAATGGGGTGTTGTCCCAGCATTCGGTTCTGCTTATGGAATTTCCACCATCGTAGATTCTTGCCTTCTTGAGTGTTCCAGCATTGTTGTTCCTGGGCATTCCCACCTTGAATCTATTCGCATCAATGCCAAAGATTTTCTTGCCTTAGAGAACCCAATGTTTGGTTCATTTATTAAACCAGAAATGATTGCAGTTTAAACTTCCTAACCAAATCTGCTTTAGGGTTTAATTTCCCGCCTTCAGAAAGTATTCTGAAGATATGAACATTCTTGAAAATTCCTACATAATTACCGGCCCGACTGCCTCTGGTAAAACCAACCTCGCGATCAAGTTGGCACAGCATTTAGATTCAGAAATAATTTGCATGGATTCCATGACTCTTTATAGAGACATGGATATTGGCACGGCCAAACCCACCCAACATGAACAAACTCTGATTAAACACCATTTGGTAGATATTTTACTACCAACGGAAACAAGCAATGTGCAATTTTGGCTGAAAGGTGCTACAGAAATCGCTCAAGCATTGATAGATAAAGGAAAATCACCCATTTTTGTTGGTGGCACCCCCCTATATCTAAAAGCACTAATGATGGGCTTGTTTGAAATCCCAGAAATCCCCAAACACATTCGTGCAGAATTAGAGGCAAAATTCCCCCAAACAGATTTCGCAGACGCTCATCGAATGCTGTCAGAAATTGATTCTGATTCTGCAAAAAGAATTCACCCAAATGATCGACGCAGAATTATTCGAGCATTAGAGGTTTGGCAGGGCCTAGGAAAAACAATCAGTTCTCTTCAAAAACAGTGGGAAATGAGCACCAATAGCCAATTCAACCCAGATAAAATTCGATGCATTTGGCTACAAATGCCCCGTCAAAAATTGCATGAACGAATTCATATTAGAACCAAACAATTACTTAAAAAGGGTTGGATTGATGAAGTACTGCTTTTACGACAAAAATATCCAAATCTTAGCAAAGAAGCTTCCCAAGCAATTGGTTATTCCCAAATCTCCAAATTTTTAGACGGATCGCTAAGTTTCGAAAATATGGAAGAAGCAATTAATTTAGCCACTAGGCAACTTGCAAAAAAACAAGAAACTTGGTTCAGGCACCTTTCAGGTTGTATTCCTCTAGCTTCGGAAAATAACTTCCAATATTGGAATTTCGATATCGATATGCATTCAGATATTCTGGTATGATCATTTATAGAATTTATTTTGTTATTAATGACAAATAATTTTTAGGGCTTTTGCAGTTATAAAAAATTTATGTCGCAAAAAGTAACAATTCATGTGCTCGAAGGTTCTGATAAAGGCATCGCCTTTCGATCGTTGAACTTACCTGTTTCTATTGGCAGGGAAGAAGGCAACAACATTCGCCTTAGTGACGAAAGAATCAGCAGGTTTCACGCTAAGATTCAAGATGATAATGGCGAAATAATCCTTACAGATCTTGAAAGCACAAACGGAACAAGAGTAAATGGAAATACCATTCACATTCGCAGATTAAAAGCAGGCGACAGAATAAGCATAGGAAGATCAATTCTGTTGTTTGGCTCAGAATCTGAAATACGGAATCGAATCAATTCGATTTCAAGCATCGCAGAAAAAACTGGCAAAACAAAACTTTCCGATGATACAGATCAGGCTACCGATCAAGCTTCAATAATCATAGAAACCTTCGACCACGATTTACCTGCAAACTTAGAACCCGACCAAACAATTTCGATCCAGCACGGCAATGTGTTTCTTGGCGACAAACCACTTCCCCCTCTACCAAGAAAACTTTCTCCATCCCAATCAGCAAGACTTGCAGAATTATTTGAATACCTTCACAGGCAATTAACCTTAGCTACTGAAAGTATGAGAGCCCCTGATGAAGATTCGGATATTTCATTAAAATACTCTGATTGGCAGAAAATCCAATCAATTCATCTAATCTTAGCTAAATATGCGCGCGCCATCATCGATCCCGATAACCTGCGACCTTGATATCTCAACAATTTTTTAACGATCGATTCTTATTTTTTGCTTTATAATCCAAATTTATAAATTGAAATAGTCTCTTTTAATCATTGTTACCATGGGAGTGCCCAAGGATGGCGGATAAATCTTTTGCTCATTTGCATTGCCATACCCATTACAGCTTGCTTGATGGCGCTAGTCGAATTCCCGAACTTGTGAATTATGTCAAACAACAGGGCATGAATTCTGTGGCGCTAACCGATCACGGGAATTTATATGGGGCGATCGAATTTTATAAAGAATGCAGGGCTGGCGGAGTAAACCCAATCGTTGGCTACGAAGCTTATGTCGCCCCAAAGGGAAGAACAGATCGGGATGCAAAAAAGCGTGGGGATGCAGGGTTTCATTTAACCCTTTTAGCTAAGAACAACAAAGGTTATCAGAACCTGATAAAAATGGCATCGATAGCATTCCTCGAAGGTTATTATTATGTTCCGCGGATTGACAAAGAAATTTTAAAAGCCCACAGCGAAGGAATCATCTGCCTTAGCGGTTGTGCATCAAGCGAATTTAGCGACTTTATTCTTCAAGAAAAACATGAAGAAGCTACAAACTTAGCTCGATGGTTTGCCAAAGTTTTTAAAGACAGATTTTTTGTGGAGATCCAGAATAACGGAATCCCCATTCAGGAAGAATGTGCCCGTGGGGCGATAGACATTGCTAATAAACTTGGCTTACCTTTGGTCGCAACCTCGGATGCCCACTACTTAAGGCCTGAAGATAGTAACGCCCACGATGTTTTGCTTTGCATCAATACCGGAAGGCTTCGGACTGATGAAAACCGCATGAAGTATGGTTCCGACCAATTCTACATTCGTTCCCCCCAAGAGATGTACAAGCTGTTTCCAAATCAGGAAGAAGCAGTTAAACGAAGTCAAGAAATTGCTGACACTTGTGATATCCAGTTAGATTTCAGCAAAAGACATTTCCCAGTTTTTTCACCACCAGATAAAAAGACCCCCGAGAAATACTTAACTGAATTATGTAATGCGGGCATGAAAGAACGCTACGGAGAAAACCCACCTGAAGCAGCCAAGGAAAGAATTGAAAAAGAAATTGGCATTATTTGCAGAATGGGATTTGCAAGTTACTTTTTGATAGTCGCAGATTTCGTCAGATTTGCTACTGACAAGGGGATCCCCAGTAGCGCTAGAGGTTCTGCCTGTGGGGCGCTTGTAAGTTATGTTCTCAAGCTGAGCCATGTAGACCCACTTGAATATGGCCTTTTGTTCGAACGGTTTCTTGATCCTAACCGAAGCGAAGCTCCTGATATCGACATCGATTTTTGTAAGGAAAGGCGCGAGGAAGTTATCGCTTATGTTCGAGAAAAGTATGGCGAAGAAAGTGTTGCACAAATTGCAACATTTGGAACCATGGCTGCCCGAGCTGCAATTAAAGATGTGGGTAGGGTTTTCAACATCCCGCTCGACCGCGTAACCAAACTTTGCGAATTAGTTCCGGAAACACCCGGGATAACCCTTCAAGAAGCAATCAATGGTAATTCAGAATTCAAACATGCCATTAATGATGATCCGCAAATCAAAGAACTAATGGATATCGCACTAAAGCTAGAAGGTACAAATCGCAATGCGGGTACGCATGCTGCGGGCGTGGTTATTTCGAATGGTCCTTTAACCGATTATGTACCGCTGCAAAGAATTGTGCGAAAAGGTGATGAATCGCAACGAAAAGACGAAGGAGTTATCACAACCCAATGGGTAATGGGAGATCTGGAAACCGTTGGTCTTTTAAAAATGGATTTTCTGGGGCTAAGAACTCTTACCGCACTCGATAACGCAGTTCGCATGATTAAAAAAAATCATGATGTAAGTATAGATCTAAACAGTATTCCGCTGGATAACAAAGCAACATACGACTTATTGCAAAAGGGTGATGCAAAAGGTGTATTCCAATTGGATTCAAGCGGTATACGCGAACTTCTTAAGCGTATGAAACCGGATAATATTCGAGATATTATTGCGATTATGGCTTTATACCGCCCAGGCCCACTAGAAGGCGGCATGGTTGATTCCTACATCAACCGAAAACATGGGAGGGAAAAACCGGTATACGCACACGCTGTGATGGAACAAATTCTTTCCGAAACCTTTGGAGTCATGGTTTATCAAGAACAAATCATGCAGATTTTAAACCAATTGGGGGGTATCGAATTATCAAGCGCCTATGCATGCATCAAAGCAATTAGCAAAAAGAAACACGAAATCATTGATAAAAGAAAAGAAGAATTCATCAGGGGTGCAAAAGAACGCGGCCTTGACGAGAAAACTTCTAGCGACATATTTCAATTAATCGTGGTATTCGGTGGCTATGGTTTTAACAAAAGCCATTCTGCAGCTTATGCACATATTGGCTTTCAAACTGCTTATTTAAAGCAACATTACCGCCCAGAATTTATGGCTGCCCTTCTTACCAGTGAAATCGAGGATGGAAATAAACGCGATAGCCTTGTAATGCATATTGATGATGCACGCCGTGGGGGAGTCGAAGTTTGCCCTCCAAATATCAACTTTAGTGATTCTGATTTTGTAGTAGAAGATGGAAAAATTCTTTTTGGACTGAGGGCAATTAAAGGTTGTGGGGGTAATGCTGCAGCAGAGATTGTGCGTAATCGCACGGAACTAGGCAAATACAGAGATATATTTGATTTTTGCGAACGAATTGATCTTAGGGTAGTAAGCAAAGGCGTGATAGAAAAACTAATCAAAGCAGGTGCGCTTGATTGCCTTAGGGCGCATAGGGCCCAATTAATGCATCTTTTACCCAGAGCAATAAAAGGTGCGGTTGACAGGCAGCATGATAAAAAATCGGGGCAGGGCAACTTATTTGCCCAGGTAACTGAAACCCCAGCAGAGGAAGATAACAACAGCAAATCAGTTTTAATTCAAGTTCCAGAGTGGAACGAAACAGAAAAACTCAAATTCGAAAAAGAAGTATTAGACTTTTACTTCTCTAGCCATCCGCTAACGCAATTTGAAAAAGAAATCCGCAGGTTTTCTACACACTCTTGTGAACAACTTCGAGATTTGCCTGCAGATCACGAAGTTACCCTTGGGGGAATGATCACTCAAATCAGGTTTATGAACACCAAAAAGGCCAAGAATGGAAACACAAGATATGTACGCTGCAGAATTGAAGATTTTAATGGTGGCGTTGATTGTGTGATGTGGCCTGATGATTACCTTCGATACAAAGACGAATATCAGGAAGATCGGGTCTGTTTCTTTAAAGGCAAAGTAGAGCGAACAAGGGATGAGCCTGGCCTTATCCTGCAAAGAGTATTCAGTGTAGAACAAGCATCAAAAGAACTTGCAAAGGGGCTTTACTTGCAAGTTTCATTGGGTACAAATAAGCCCCACGAGATCAATCAAATTGCAGAGATATTAAAAACAAGCCCTGGATCTTGCCCAGTCTTTCTTTCGGTTCGGGATTACGCAAAAAATCTTTGTGTGCTCAAGTTGGGCCGGGCTTTTCAAGTCAATCCAAACCGCTTTCCAGTTGAGGAACTTGAAGAAATTTTAGGGCAGGGGAATGTCAAACTAAGTTAGCGCCTTCGATTTCTAAAAGGGTTTTCTTTAAACTAAAACTTGAAGAAAACCCTCCTAATGTTTTATCAGAGGCTATCACCCTATGGCATGGTATCAGCAAAAGAATTGGATTCTTCCCGCATGCATTCCCAACAGCTCTGCATGCTTTAGGATTTCCTATCTCAATTGCGATTTGCTTATAATTTTTAGTTTGACCAAAGGGAATGGCAACTAATTTATTCCAAACTTTTAATTGAAAGGCTGTGCCTTTGGGACGGAGTTTTAGGGGAACTTTTTTCCCCGCATAAAAAGAATCAAGCAATGCAATAAGGCGGTTACAATTATTTATTTTCTTGATCGAAACACTATCCTTAAGCGCTAACACGAACTCATTTACACGTGAAGTTTGGTCTTCGATCCCTGCAAGCAAGAAACGAACGGAACAATAATTCCAATAAATACTAAAATAAAAGTCTTTATAAAAACAGGAGCTGATTACAAATTCATGCGCATCGTTATCTGGAGAAAAGCTACTCATATATTGCGTTTAAATCGTGACATAGTGCCAAGATAAATAAGTAATGAAATTGATCGAAGAGCTTCTTTCCAATTAACTTTAGATGAACCAGCCCTACGATCCTCAAATATAATCGGGTATTCACCCAACTTGCTGCCACACCGATATACTCTGAAAAGCATTTCTTGCTGAAAGCTATAACCTTTGGACCAAACTCGATCAAAGTTTACTTCTTTTAGTTTTGAAGTTCGATAACAACGAAATCCACCACTAGCATCACGAACAGGCATCCAGAATAGAAGTTTAACCAGATAATTCACCGAAGTACTAATAACCTTCCGAGAAAAAGGCCAATTTTTAGTACCACCGCCAGGAATATACCGAGAACCAATCATTACATCGTTCTCCGCCATCCCCTGAAAAATAGCAGGGATATATCTTGGATGATGACTAAAATCCGCATCGATACTCATGAAATAATCAAAATCATTGTTAATTGCAAACTTCATTCCAGCCACAATTGCTGTGCCTAAACCTAATTTGCCTGTCCGATGAATTGCATGGAGATTTGGAAGTTCTTGGCTGAGAACATCTGCAAGTTTACCTGTACCATCGGGCGAATTATCATCAACAACAAGTATATGGGCTTGAGGCATGAAATTTTTAATAGACTCAACCAATGGCCTGAGGTTATCGTGTTCATTATAAGTTGCGATACTGATCAGGAGTTTACTTTGATTTAATTCCGCCACATGATCTCCAAGTAAATTCAACTATTTGATAAAATTAATGATTGAAAGTTTAACTAAAAGGTTATTTTAAAGCTATATAGCTTTGAAGAACCCAATTTTAAGGAAGAAAGATGGCTGCGACAGACCCGATAAAGATAACTTGCCCAGAATGCAAAAAAGTAATCGCTGTCCCCCCAGACTTACTTGGAAAGAAAGTTCGTTGCAAAGGGTGCAGCAAAGTTTTTGAAGCACAAAAACCAGCTCCCCCTAAAGAAACTGCAAAACCCGCCGAAGAAGACAAAAAAAAACAGCAAGCAGGGGATGATCCTGATGATGATGGCAAAGCATACGGCATGCACGATACGATATTACA
>DBCB01000195.1:718-3134 GCA_002303765.1 Planctomycetaceae bacterium UBA969 | reverse complement strand
GAGTCTGGACCCATCGCTACCGTTTACCCTGAAGGCATCTGGTACGCTAATATGTCTAAATCAAATATTGGTACTTTTGTAAAAAGCCATCTAGTAGATGGCGTGCCTCTGGAAGATCTGATGATTACCAAAAACCCATTGCCTAAGGATCAAGCCTCTTCCAATGAATCCTGAAAACCACGGACTTCCCGCGTACCCAGCGAGGTGATCCGGTAACAACCCACAAACTTTTCTACACTTTCCAATTGTTCTGCATAGCCGCTATTTTGTTCGATCCAACCATGGGCAATAAGCATTCCATGGAGATGGGTGAGTTCTTTTTGCTCGACCCCGGAAACCTCCATCACCCGAGGCAACCATTGCTGACGCTCTTCGGGCAATTCCTTGAAATACTTAATAAGCAGTTGTTTGAGATTATCCATGGGTATACGGTTCGTTTCCAATTCGTTGAACAATATTGAACAACATTTGTTTGAAACAAAAGCATTACTAAATAATTAATCGGTAAACCAAAGAGACAGCCATAAGAAGTGGCTTGAATTTGAAAGGTTTAAAAAAGGTATATTGTTCAAATCCAACAATGAAGGCGAGAAAATCAAACAGGCAAAGTTTACAGGCAGAACCGATTGTACGGGTGATGCCTGTTAAGCGTTAGTTAAACCGCTCCGCGGGATATTTTCACCCCTTCTACAGTGATGAAATAGCGGGAAAGATGATTGGCAAATTCCCACGCTGGAATCGGTGATTCTTTGCGTAAATGACTCAAAAATTGCCTTGTTATCATGCCAAAGTGAGATTCATGGCCTGTTCTCAACTTCTTGGGAATACTTAACTGGAATTCCCCTTCATGCCGGATTAATCCCAATCCTTCAAATTTTTTGGAAAGATCCCTAACCTTAGCTTCAAGTAAAAGCTGCAATTGATCCATGGAATGCGACACAGGCTTTACAAATATCTCAGATTCAAAATTCGTCGCTTCGTTTTGCCTGAGTTCAATCCTAGCTTTTTCGCCCCGAGTGATTGCACTATAGGTATCAAGCCCATCGGGCCCCGCCATGAAATCCCAACGGGTATCCACATGAATGGTCAGACCATGAATTTCATAATCAACCGTGTTGTTTCCAAAATAAGTTAAGCAATCCCCTTCAACATAATCATCAAGGCTGGAAGGGTATTTCTCCTGCCCAGTGGCAGCCTGAAACTGCGATAGGTCAAGAATCGTTGGCCAGCGTGTTGCACTTTTTATGCGAATATCATTTTTATGGCATATCCCCTTATCGGGAAATAACAGCCACATGGAAAGATCCACTAGATGAATCCCGACATCTGTAAGCCCCTCGCCCTGCTCTGCAATATCAAAGAAAGAAACCGGCCTCCTCAACTGCAAGCCGTTAACTTTCTTGCATAAAGAATGGCTACTGCGAAGCGAGAGAGCTGGCCTACCGGTCTTTAAAAAGGGGCCCATGATTTCAAGAGAATTGCTTAATTCCCTTTGCAGCAGGGAAACCACTTCGCATCTTTCAGTCATGATATCCATCACGACCAGATTTTTCTCCTGAGCAACCTTCAAGGCTTTCTCTAAAATCGGAAAATCCACAGCCTCAATGACCCAGGGTTTATCCGCAAGCACATGAAAACCGTTTTCCAGACAGGCAAGAATAGTTTTAATCTTACTGCGATTATGGCCCGCAATGATAACAGCCTCGCCCATTTTTTCTTTGATCATCCGGTCAAGTGAATCTGGGCCAGTATGAACTTCCAATTTCCAATTACTAGGGTTATCCGCCCGCTGGTTAAACCCTGATACCAGAGTCAAATGATTAAGCAGTAATTGATCCAACTCAGAATAAACATGTATGGTTGAAGAAACCCCATCCAAAGATTCTTTTAAAACAAGAGCTGAATGAAAGTGCCCTGGATCCACCTGAACAAAAGTATTGAGTTTATTTGTCATTAAATCCTTTATTTTCAAGCAAGTAACTTTTGAACCACTTCGCCATGAACATCTGTTAGGCGAAAATTCCTACCCTGAAACTTGTATGTTAATTTCAAATGATCAATTCCGAGCAAATGCAAAATGGTTGCATGAAGATCATGCACATGCACCCGGTCTTCAACAGGTGAAAAACCAAAATCATCTGTCTTCCCGAAGTGCGCACCAGGTTTAACGCCTCCGCCCGCAAGCCACATTGAAAAAGCATCGATATGATGATTTCTACCAGTGGTTTCGCGTAATTCAGACATCGGCGTTCTACCAAACTCTCCACCCCAAATCACCAAGGTATCGTCCAACAAACCACGCTGTTTCAAATCAGTGATCAAAGCTGCGCAGGGTCGATCCACATCCGCACAAACCTTTTCAATCCCCGTTTCCAAATTCGCATCCCCGCCCCCATGATGATCCCAATCGGTATGG
>DBCB01000195.1:0-652 GCA_002303765.1 Planctomycetaceae bacterium UBA969 | reverse complement strand
GGCAAAAGAAGGTTTAGAAACATTGGGGCCATAAAGATCAAGGGTTCGCTGATCTTCCTTGGAAAGATCAATCAACTCTGGGGCACTCGATTGCATCCTGTGTGCCATTTCATACGATGCAATCCTACTTGCGATTTCGGGGTCACCAGAATCAAGAAGCCGAACTGAATTCAAATCTCTAACCGCATCAATAACATGGCGTTGATCCTTTTCCGTTATACCTTTAGGAGTTAAAAGGTTAAGAATTGGCTCACCAGAACCCCGCAAGGGAACCCCTTGAAAAGAGGTGGGCAAGAAACCACTGGCCCAACATGCAGAGCCGCCTCTTGGCCCTCTTGGTCCGGATTGAAGAACCACAAAGCCAGGCAAGTTTTGTGATTCACTGCCGATACCATAAGTCACCCACGAACCCATGCTAGGTCTGCCAAATTGGGCAGAACCCGAATTCATAAACACTTTTGCAGGGGCATGGTTGAAAACATTGGTGGCCATTGATCGCACAATGGTGATATCGTCAGCGACGGTACCAAGAGAGGGGAAAAGTTCAGAGATGGATGCGCCACTTTGACCATACTTTTTAAACTTCCTCGGGGTCGCAAGAAGCTTAGGAGTCTCCTTGGAAAAAGAATCCATGAAGGCGAAGCGTTTGCCT
>DBCB01000194.1 GCA_002303765.1 Planctomycetaceae bacterium UBA969 | reverse complement strand
CCATCTACTAGATGGCTTTTTACAAAAGTACCAATATTTGATTTAGACATATTAGCGTACCAGATGCCTTCAGGGTAAACGGTAGCGATGGGTCCAGACTCGCACAGGCGTAAACATCCAACCTTGGTTCGATAGCAGGCGTTGTCACCCGAAGTCAGGCCATGTTCCTTGATTTGTTTTTTAAGTTCCTCCCACGCTTCGAGGCCCTCTTTTTCCGTACAGCAGGATGGCCCGGTGCACAAAAGCACATGACGGGAGTATTTCCCGATCCCTAGTTTCGCTGCATTTTCCTGCAATTTTGTTTTGTCCATCTTGGTGCTTTCAGATTGTTAGGCATGGGCTTTAATTTTACGAATGCGTCGAAAAAATCTAAATACCTCTGCTTTGATGATAACAATAGAAGTTGCTGCAAGGATGATAAGCCAATCTAAAAGGCCTAGGGGTTGCACTTTGAAAATAGATCCACCTGCTTGAATAATAATTATCTGGCCCAGAAGAATCAGAAGCATGACTGCGAGAAATGTTGGGTTGGTAAATACACCCTTTAAGCCACTTTCGTAAGCAGATAAAGACCTGCAATTAATAATATTCCAGACTTGGAATACGACATAGGTGGTGAAGAAAATGGAAACCTGATGTGCGTTAAGAGGGCTGAATTCCCACTCGGTATTCTGAGCCATCCCGCCAGAAAACCAACCATAGTTTTTCATTCCCAACAGGAGAGCAACCATTGCTATGACAAAGAAAAACGCAGTGGAGACTATTTCCCATGCCATGGTTTTGGTGATGATACTTTCAGAGCGCATTTTAGGTTTTTGGTGCAAAAGGCCCTTGCGAGGCTCTTCGGAGCAAAGAGCAATCGCTGCAAAACTATCCATGATCACATTGATCCAAAGTAACTGTAATACAGTAAATGGCGGCCTAACGCCAATAAACGGGCCAAGGAATGCTATCACCAATGCGCTCAGGTTTATGGTCAACTGAAATTGGAGAAACCGCTGGATGTTTTCATAAAGCGCACGGCCCCATAGCACAGCTTTTACAATTGTCGAAAACGAATCGTCCAGCAAAACAATCTTGCTTGCTTCCTTTGCGACCTCGGTGCCTGTGATACCCATGGAAAGGCCTACATCGGCTTTTTTCAGCGCAGGAGCATCGTTGGTCCCATCGCCGGTTACAGCAACTACATGTTGCATTTCCTGCAGCAATTTAACAATCCGATATTTGTCGAGAGGCTTTGCGCGTGCAAGGATGGTGAGTTTTGGTAGGTGTTCTTTTACTTGTTCATCCGTCATTTGGGCAAGCATATCGCTTGTAATTAATTCTGTTTTCCCTTCGATTGCGAGGCCTGCTTCTACCCCAATTGCGTTGGCAGTGATCGGGTTATCCCCAGTGATCATGATTACTTGGATTCCTGCGCTTTTGCAATCTGCAATCGCATTCCGAACTTCAGGCCTTAACGGGTCTTGGATGCAAATAAATCCGCATAAGGTAAGCGCATCATCGCTATCGGTTGTTTTTTGTTTGATTGCGAAACCAAGAACACGCATGGCTTGCGAGGCAGCTTGCTCCATCGCTTGGCGGATGTTTCCAAGGTCGATTGCATCAAGGTTTTGAATGGTGCCATCTTGCTGCATCATAGATTTGCATGAGGCAATGATTATTTCGGGCGCACCTTTAACCAGTGTGATTTCTTCTAAACCATGATTGATGGTGGTCGACATGGTTTTTCGTTCGGGTGAAAAAAGACCTTTATGCTTGATGGTGGAGTTGGCTCTTATTGCTGCATAATCTTTTTTGTTTTCTTTAAGCCATAACAGCAGGGCGCCCTCGGTGGAATTTCCTACGCTTACAAGCTTTCCTTCTTTTTCTTCTAGATGTGCAGTGGAGTTAACTGCGGCATTAAAGGCTAACCATTCAATCGGAGTTTTGGGGGATTCGATGTTTTTTGATGTAAGGTTCGTCCAGTTGGGATCAGTTTTTTCTAGAATTGAATTTTTGGTGATGACCCTGCACGCAGTCATTTTGTTTTGAGTCATTGTGCCTGTTTTATCTGAGCATATCACCGTAGCAGAGCCAATTGTTTCGCATGCTACAAGTTGCCTGACTAGTGATTTAGCCCTGGTCATTTTCTGCATAGCTAGGGCTAATGAAATGGTCACGCTCATGGGCAGGCCTTCAGGAACTGCAACCACGATTATGATTACCATGTAAAGAAAATAACCCACTAGGGCGTGTGTGATTTGTAGAAGTTCGGGCATGGTGTTTGGGATGAACACCTCAGCAGGTGTTACAAAGAAAATCCCTCTGGCTAACATCGCAAGGAAGATCATTGTTGCTGCGATGTATCCACCCATACTGATTTTGTTGGCGAGGACGCTTAATTTTTCCTGAAGGGGGGTTGTTTCTTGGTGGGAGGAAAAACGTTTTAGTAATCTTTCATTTTGATTATTTTGGTGATCGTCAGAAGTGCCAAGTTTTCTGGCGATCTGGCCTATCATGCTATCATCACCCACCTCGGTGATTAAGAAGGATGCGCTACCCTCAATGACTTGGGTGCCTCGAAAAAGGCAGGATGGATTTTCAGTTCCATCGGTGAATTGGTTGGCTGAGATTAGGTGTTTTTCTACAGGTTCGGATTCACCCGTGAGTAAAGATTGATCGATTGAAAGATTTTCAGAAGTTAGGATTCTGCCATCTGCGGGTAGTTCATCTCCCATTTCAAGAAGGATGTGATCTCCAACTACTAACTCTTCCATGGAAAGCTTTTTGACAGAACCGGAGCGGAAAGTTTTAGCTTGGATTTGTTCTTTGGCGGAGTTTAGTTTTTCGAATTCCTTACTGCTTTTCCACTCGCTTAAAAATGCAACGCCTGTTGCGAGAATGACAGCAATCATGACCGCTAATCCTTCATAGGATGGATGGCCTGCTGCCATTCCCAAAAAGAATAGAGGGAAAGAAAAGAAAGCAAGGCTTGCAGGGATGAGGGGCCTTAAAGCGGTGATAAAAAAACCAGAAAGCACGATTAACGCAAGTAATGCAAGCCCAGCAAAAGCATACGAAGAAGAGTTGGCCTGAAAGAGTTCGATAAAAAAGGAAAGAATGGCTGCTACAAGTAGAATTCGAATGATTGCGTCGTCAAATTTTCCTAGAAACTTCAGCCAGATTGATTCAGTAAGAATGGGGGTAAGAAGATTTTTACCAAAGGTTGATCGGCTGAGGTTGACTTCTTCAGACGAAAGCCCTGTAGTTGCGCAGGAAGGAAATAGGGTTTGGATTTCTTGAATCGTGCGCATTGGTTGTGTCTTTAGTAAAAACTATGCCCCGATGAAAACCAGCGGGGCAAGGGGTAAAGACTAAAAAACTTAAGCGTTTGAGATTACTGTTCCAAGATTTCCTTGGTTTTCTTGTCTGCAAACTCGCCCACTTTGTCTTCGTATTTTTTCAGGATACCTTGGACTTCAGTTTTGCCATTGGTGCATTCATCTTCGGTCATGGTTTTGTCTTTTTCACCAAGTTCGAAATGTTTGTTACCATCGCGCCTGATATTTCTGCAGGAGACTTTGGCGTCTTCGCCCATTTTTTTGATGCGAGTCACCATTTTTTGCCTTTGATCACCGCTCATCGAGGGGATTTGCAACCTGATCACTTTACCATCGTTATTGGGAGCCATGCCCAAATCGCTAGAGCGAATAGCCTTTTCGATATCCTTGAGGGCGGTGGCATCAAAAGGCTTGATCATGATTTGCTGGGGATCAGGTGTGCTGATTTGAGCAACTTGTTTCAAAGGGGTTGGCGAACCGTAGTAATCCACTTTGATATTATCAACTAATGCTGGCGTAGCACGGCCTGTGCGTAAACCTTTTAGTTCCTCGATGAAAACATTGAGGGCTTTTTCCATACGGTCTTTGGTGTCTTTAAGAATTTGATCGCTGTTCATGATATTTTTCTTCGTAAGGGTTTAGGGGAATTATTCGCTCACTAGAGTTCCGATGGTATGCCCAGCAATTGCGCGTTCGATATTACCATCGCGTTTAAAATTAAAGACAAGGATAGGCATTTTGCCTTCTCTGCACAAACTAATTGCAGACATATCCATGACTCGAAGGTTATCGCGAAGAATCTGGCTGTAGGTCAGATTTTCATAACGAACTGCATGGGGGTTTAATTCTGGATCTTCGCTGTATACCCCATCAACACGAGTTGCTTTCAGGAGAATTTCAGCAGAAAGTTCGCGTGCTCGAAGTGCTGCAGCTGTATCTGTTGTCACAAAAGGGTTTCCGGTGCCACCCGCTAAAATCACGATCCGACCTTTTTCAAGATGCCTGATGCAGCGCCTGCGGATATAAGGTTCAGCAAGGGTCTCCATGCGAAGAGCGGTTTGCAATCGAGTTTCGCAGTTTAAGCTTTCTAAAGCTTCTTGAAGGGCTATGCCATTAAGAACGGTGGCAAGCATACCCATGTAATGTGCCGAAGCTTGTTTGATTACATCGCCCCCTGCACTAAACTGAGCGCCACGGAGGATGTTTCCTGCTCCTACAACGATGGCGAGTTGCACGCCCCGTTGTACTATTCTTTGCGCTTGCCTAGCTATATTTAGGGTTTCATCAATACTAATGCCCGACTTACCAGCGGGGCAGAATCCCTCGCCGCTAATTTTTAAAATAACCCGCTTATATTTGGGGCTTAGTTCTTCTGTTGAAAGATTGTCATCCATGATTATGTCTCGCTAGTATCAAAGTCCCTAATTTACAATTCTTAGGTCATTATAGGTTCTCTGTGGCATTTTGGCAGCGAAGAATTTTTAACAACCCAGATCTCGATCCCTGCCTACGATTTCCCATTTTCCGATGACCTGATTATTGGCAATGGCAATCGCATGCCGATGCAGGGCTGTAGTCGGGCAAATATGAACCGGAACTGCAAGAATGGAGTCGCCGAGATTGAACTTTTCGGGATTGGGATGCTTCAGCATCAAGTGTTCTTCGCTATGGCCCACAAATTCGAATTCGGGATTGTATGGGAAAATGCAGCGTTTTCCGGGTGGCTGATCTCCTGACACAGCTTTATACCCGAGGTCAACGGTAATGCCATTTGCCCCTTGCTTGCTAATCACCCGGGTTAATAATCCAGCACCGTATTTGAAGGGTTTTAGTTCGGTGTAGCGATTGCCGTAGCCAAAATCATGGAGAGTAAGTGTGCCAGGCGAGCATTCCAACCCAGGGACATTTAATTTGCTGTAAAGGATAAAAGTAGGGGTGCCTCCGGAAATAATTTTTGGAACAGCAATGCCACTTTTTTCCAAAGTTGCCCTCATCTCCATAATTTGGCTCCAGACCCTATCCAGTTCGGCCAATCTGTCTGCATGGTGTTCCAATTGATTGTGTCCATCGTAGGTCTGAAACCCCACAGCTTTAATGCCCTTAGTAGATGCGAGTGTGCGGTAAAGATCCAACGCAGCGGCTTCAACCGGGAATCCCGTTCGTTTAAAACCCATGTCTAAATCCAGCAAAACTTCTAAAGAAAGCCCATCCTTGCTCATTGCATTTCCCAGCATTGCTGCAGCATCTGGATGATCTACGCTTACAGAAAATTTAGTGCCTGCATACTTTCGAATGAGGTTGGTAAGCCTTTTCAGGTTAGGCCCAACCATAGGGTAGGCGATAAAAACATCTGGGGCTCCGCACATTGCAAGCATTTCGGCTTCTGCGATGGTTGCAGCTTTGTGCTTCGTTAAGCCTTTGGATAGTTGGATTTTCACCACCTCTGGGCATTTGTGGGTTTTAACATGCATGCGCAGGCGCTCTGGTTGGTTGCCAACCCAGCTTAGGCAGGTATCGATGTTGTGTTTTATTTCATCAACAAAAAAAAGAAGCGAAGGGGATGGGTGTTCTGCGAGTAGTTTTAAATTAGTAATCATGATCTACATTCCTAAAGAGTATGTTGATGAACATAAGATAATCCTTTTTTTGGAGGGATGTAAGTCTATGAATAAACATTTTGTCTTTTAGTTTGCCTGTTTCCTAAAAGCGCCTTAACATCCAGTTTCATTCCTGCCTTAAAAAGGAGCTATCAAATGAATACAAAGATTCGAGTTTTAGCGTTAATCGTTGCTTTGATTGTGGGAAATGCAACCAGAGTTTTTTCGCAGGAAGATACTAAGGATGGGAATAAAACCAGAGACGCATACCTTCGAGATCAGGTTGGTAAAATCAGGGATAATTCTCTTAAAGGGATTGATTCAAAGGCGGATTGGGATGCTAATTCTAAGGAAATGCGCAGGCAATTACTCGAAATGTTGGGCCTTTGGCCTTTGCCTGCAAAAACAGATTTAAAGC
>DBCB01000352.1:9237-16868 GCA_002303765.1 Planctomycetaceae bacterium UBA969 | reverse complement strand
GTATTGGTTGGGAAACATGTTTATGGTTTCCACTTAAAAAGAGCATGGGAATGCATTGACCTTGAAACAGGCGCTGTTGCTTGGACTTCGTCCAGAAAAGCGGTGGGTGCTGGATCTGTTATTGCTGCGGATGGCAGGCTTTATGTATTGGCTGAAGATTCCGGTGAAGTTGCAATGCTTGCTGCTTCTCCAGAAGGATACAAAGAAATCAGTAAGTTCAAGATTCCGGAACTTTCAAGTTTAAAGAAAAGTAGGGGAAGACTTTGGGCTCATCCTGCTATTTCTGATGGTAAACTTTTCATCCGAGATCAAGAACTTCTTTATTGTTTCGAAATACGATAATCTAGACTTTTTTTGCTCGTATCAAAACCATTTGAAAGAACTTCTTTTGTTAACCGATGCGTTTTTGACTTTCTGGGAATCGGTTCTACCTCAGAATGCTTTTTATCTTAGAAAGCTGCGCATTGGTGCAGGTAATGTCTCTAAAACTTGGATCAAAGACAACTTTGATTCTTTTGAATTTACCTCGAAACTTGAATTGCAAAATAGCCAATCTTCTTATCCCCCTTACGGAGATTTTCATTATTTAGATCATGCTCAATACAATCGTTTCCATCAAACTTCCGGGTCTTCCGGGAAACCGTTACTTTTTTTAGACTCCAAAGATGGATGGGAATGGCTTCTAAACAACTGGTTTAAAATATTTGAATTAGCTGGCATAGAAAAGGGTGATCGTCTTTTCTTCCCTTTCTCTTTTGGTCCATTTCTTGGATTTTGGACAGCCTTTGAAGCTGCATGTAAAGCGGGCTACTTAAGCTTTCCCGGTGGGGGAATGAGCTCTGAAGCAAGGCTTGCATTAATTCAAAATCAAAAAATCAATGTGGTATTTACCACTCCCAGTTATGCTCTTAGACTTGGTGAGGTTGCTCGAAGCCAAGGTATAAACCTCCAAGATTTGGGATTAAAAAAATTAGTTCTAGCGGGAGAACCAGGAGCTAATATCCCTGCTACTCGTTTGAGAATTGAAAAAGATTGGGGCCCAATTGTTGTAGATCATCACGGCATGACAGAAACTGGGCCTGTCACAGTCGAATGTTCTGCAATACCTGGTCTTTTACACATCATCGAAGAAGCATTTATTGCTGAAGTTATTGATCAAAATACACAAAAAATACGAAGCTTTGGCTCGATTGGAGAGCTTGTTCTTAGCTCAATTGGCAGGGCAGGGTGCCCTTTATTACGCTACCGAACTGGTGACATCGTGCATCTTACTCACCAAAAATGTGCTTGTGGTTTTAACGGTCAAAGTCTTATGGGTGGAATTTTGAGCCGGGCTGACGAGATGATATTTCTTAAGGGTAACAACATTTACCCTTCTGTTTTACAGAATATGCTTCATTCAATTGCTGGAATACTTGAGTTCAGAATCACTTTTCGCAAGTCTGATGGTAGTTCAGACCTTATGTTTGAAATTGAAACTCTTCTATCAGATTCCGAATTAATCATAACCAGACTTGAAAAGGTGATTCAATCTGCGTTTCTATTCAAGCCAGTCATTAAAATAGTCCCAAAAGGCACCTTACCCAGACAAGAAATGAAATCTAAAAGATTTATCCAAATCTAACAAATATCCTAGGTGCAATTCTGATGATTTTTGTTAAAACATAAGTTACAGTATTTACCTACCGTTGGCTTTTTACATGGCCTAAGTTGATTCAAAGACAATTTACCATGAAAAGCCTGCTGATTTACGCTTTGATTGTTGTAAGGAATTTAAACATGAATAAGATTCTTCGAACTTTGGCTCTTTCCGCTTTTTTTGCAACTTGTTTTACAGGTTGCGGCGGAGAAACATCTGCACCAAAGCAAGAAAAGAAAACTGATTCGACCCCTGCTAACAAGCCTGAAGACAAAAAAACTGCTGCTTCTGCACCTGCTGTAAAAGACGATATCAAGGCAGAAAACAAGGTTGTTAAATCTTCGGGCCCTTTAGCTGTGGAATGGAGTCACTGGCGCGGTCCCACTCAAAATGGTGTTTCAACTGATAAAAACCTCCCAGAAAAGTGGTCCCCAAACCCCGAAACCGCAGACAACAACTTAGTTTGGAAAACCCCTTTTGGCGGTCGTACCACTCCTATTGTTCAAAATGATCGGGTTTACATTATCAATAAAGTTGGCAAAGGCGTTTCCGAACAAGAGAGAGTCATGTGCTTTTCCATGAAAGATGGAAAGCTGATTTGGGAATACAAGTTTAATGTTTTCCACACCGATATCGTTAGTGTTCGCCTTGGTTGGACCAATATGACTGGAGACCCAGAAACTGGCAATGTTTATGCCCACGGTACCCAAGGCTTGCTATTTTGTTTTGATAAAGATGGCAAAGTTCTTTGGTCCAAATCATTGACAGAAGAATACGGCAGAATCACTGGGTATGGTGGTCGTGTTACCAGTCCGATAGTTGATGGTGATCTCCTGATTATTGGGATGATCAATGCAAGCTGGGGCGATCAAGGCATGGGCCGGAACAGATTTGCTGCATTCAATAAAAAAACCGGTGTAATCCAGTGGTGGGCTTCCACCGGTAACGCTATTAAAGATACTTACTATTCTTATCCTGTTGTAGCTAACATCAACGGGCAACGCTTGCTAATTAGTGGTGGTGGTGATGGTGGTGTACACGCCTTCAAAGTAAACACTGGTGAAAAAGTTTGGAGCCATATTTTTGGTAGCGGATCCATCAATTGCTCGCCCGTTGTTCAAGATAATTTCGTCTACATTGGGCAGGGTGAAGAAAATATTGGTGCAAATACTCAGGGTAGGGTGCTCTGTCTTGACGCTGGAAATGTAACTAATGGCCAGCCTAAAGTTGTTTGGCAAGCTGATGGTATCAAAGCAAAATTCGCCTCACCTGTTATTAACGATGGCATTCTTTACATGTGTGGTGAAGTTGGTTCCCTGCATGCATTAGAAGCTTCTACAGGCAAAGAACTTTGGAAGTTCCAATACGGTCGAAATACTAAAGGTTCGCCTGTACTTGCGGATGGCAAAATTTATATTGCTGAAGTTAACTCTAAATTCCACATCCTTCAACCTTCTAAGGAAGGTTGCAAACGACTTCATGCCCAACTTTTTAAGGGTAAACCTGGGGAAGACGGCAACGCAGGAGAAGATGTTGAAATCAACGGCAGCCCTGCAATTATTAACGGCAAAATCATTTTCATGACTAGTGAAGATCTTTACTGCATTGGAAAACCAGATTGGAAGCCTTCTGCTCCAGAAGTTAAACCTGAAAGCAAAGCGGTAACTTTAGGAGAACCTGCCCATTTACAAATTGTTCCTGCTGACTTTGTTCTAAACCCTGAAGCAAAACAAACCCTCGCTGCTTTTGCATACGATGCCAATGGCAACAAAATTGGACCTGTTGAAGTCGAATGGTCGCTTGCTGGAGTAAGGCCGCCAGAAGGCCTGCCACCGGCACCGCCTGCCGCGCCTGGAACTCCTGCTCCAACACCCCCGCCCCTTTTAAACGGGAAGCTAAGTAATGAAAAGGGAATGGATACCGTTCTTGAAGTTAGCAAAGCTCCTCCAGCACAGTTTGGCAGAGTGGTAGCAAAGGCCGGGAAATTAACTGCTGAAACTAGGGTTAGGGTTTCTCCGGTTCTTCCTTATGCGCCAAACTTTGTCAATATTCCAGAAAAGCGAACCCCCGGTGGTTGGATCAACTGTCAGGGCAAGTTTGAAATGGTTACTGTTGATGGTAAAAAGATTTTGAAGAAACTTGCTTTAAATCCAAGCCCATTGGTGGCTAGGGCAAATGCATTTATCACGATGCCTGATCTTACTGAATACACAATTCAAGCAGACATGATGGGCACCAAGGTACGCGATGATCTTCCAGATATGGGCGTTGTTGCAAACCGATATAGTTTCATGTTAACGGGAAAAACCAAGTCTTTAAGGCTTATTTCTTGGGATGCGTTACCTAGGGTTGACAAGACTATTTCTTACCCATGGGAGCCAAATGTTTGGTATACCTTTAAACTATCTTTTGAAAAAGCGACAGGTACTGAAGGTACCATTCGTGGCAAAATCTGGCCTAAAGATAAACCCGAACCGGCTGAATGGACCCTTGAGTTTAAAGACCCAGTTGCAAACCTTGAAGGTAGCGCTGGAATTTATGGCTACGCTGCTGGTATACTTGAAAATCAACCTGGGACCGAAATCTTTTACGATAATGTAAAGGTTCTCCCAAACAAAAAGTAAACTTGTGTGTAGTTGATTTCGTTATTTCTTTAATCATTGATTTTTAACGGAAAGTAGACATGACCAGCAAAAACAAAACAATCAGGCGGCTTTCTATTCTCGGTATTACCGCTGCAATTCTTACAGGAGCTGCCTCCCAATATTTTTGGGTCGAACCAAAAGTAGAGGCTGTTGCTCTTCAAGATACACCTGTGCCCGCTGCAACTACCAAAGATTGGGCACTTTTCGGCGGCTCTGTTAGCAGAAATCTCGTCAATCTCGTTGAAAAAAATCTCCCAGAATCCTGGAGCAATGAAGAAGGCAAGAAGAAAAATGTTAAATGGGTGGTCGATTTAGGTTCCAAAGCTTACGGTGGACCAATCATTTATCGCGGAAGAATTTATTTAGGCACCAACAATGATGCTCCTCGTGATCCTAGCATCAAAGATGATAAAGGCATCATTATGTGCCTAGATGAAAAAACAGGTGAACTCCTCTGGCAATCTGTTCATGACAAGTTGCCCGCTGGCAGGGTTAACGACTGGCCTCGCGAAGGTATTTGCTCTAGCCCAGTGGTTGAGGGCAATCGCCTTTATTATGTAAGCAACCGCTGTGAAGTTATCTGCGCAGACACCGAAGGGTTGATGGATGGCAAAAACGATGGCGTTACTGATGAAAAATACACTTCAAAAAAAGATGCCGACATCATTTGGCGCTTGGATATGATCAAAGAACTTAATGTTTTTCCTCATAACCTTGCAACTTGCTCCCCTTTAATTGTTGGCGACACTTTATTTGTGATCACTTCCAACGGTGTTGATGAAGGCCACATCAATGTGCCCCAACCCGAAGCACCTAGCTTTTTAGCAATCGACAAAAAAACCGGCAAAGTCAAATGGTCTAGCAACCTTCCTTCTAAAAGCCTCGTAGAAGCTAAGAAAAACGGCGAAAAGGTCGAAATCAAAACCCTTATTAATCAGGGCAAACTCTTGATGCATGGCCAATGGTCTAACCCTGTTTATGCTGAACCAAACGGCAAACCAATGATCATTTTCCCAGGTGGCGATGGCTGGATTTACACTTTCAATCCTGCCAACGGCGACCTGCTATGGAAGTTTGATTGTAATCCAAAAAAATCTGTCTACGAACTTGGTGGTAAGGGCACCCGTAACGACTTTGTTTCCACGCCCGTTGTTTATGATAACAAGCTTTATATTGGCGTTGGCCAAGACCCTGAGCATGACAAAGGTGTTGGACATCTTTGGTGCATTGATATCACTAAGGTCCCTGCGAATCCTGAAAAAGATTTGTCTCCCGCTGCTGAAAATTACAACCCTGATGCCCCAGAAAACAAAGCTTCAGGACTTGTTTGGCATTACGGTGGGCCTGCTGACAAAGATTACGATCGTAATTACTATTTCGGCAGAACCATGAGCACTGTTGCTGTTCATGATGGAATGCTCTTTACTGCTGAATATGATGGCTTTGTTCATTGCCTTGATGCTAAGACGGGTAAAAAACTTTGGCAGCACGATATGGAAGCGGACACTTGGAGTTCAACCTATATCGTTGATGGAAAAGTTTATATTGGCAACGAAAACGGTACCATGCTCGTGTTTGCAGCGTCAAAGGAAAAGAAACTGATTAGCACCATCGAAATGAAGGGCAAAATCAGGGCCACACCTGTTGCTGTCAATTCCACGATTTTCATAATCACGGAAAACCCCTGCAGGCTTTACTCCATCACCAAGAACTAAAGATCCCTCCAAGAACCTTCCTTTTGTGAGAACGCTCTAATGAATCTTTCCAGCCTTTCTTTTGGGGTGCTAGTTCTTGGTTTTTCCAGTGCGTTCGGGTTTTTCCCTCCGGTTGAACCCATAAGAGAATGGCCTTTCCTTGGTGGGTCGATCGAACGAAACCAATCCAACCCCACTGAAAAAAACATCCCTGCATCTTGGAGCATTAAGAAAGATGCTCGCAAGAATGTTAAGTGGGCTGCGGAGATGGGTACAGTTTCTTACGGTGGTCCTACCATTGCTGATGGTAAAATCTTCGTAGGCACCAATAATGAGCGACCTCGTGATCCCAAAGCAATGGGCGATCGTGGCGTTATTATGTGCTTTAACGAAGCTGATGGTTCTTTTCTTTGGCAAATCACTCATGACAAACTTCCCGAGCCCGAGTTAAACGACTGGCCTAAGCAAGGCATCGGTTCTTACCCTGCTTATGATCAGAAAAAAATCTATTATGTTTCCAATCGTTGCGAGCTTGTTTGTGCTTCCACCGAACTAGCAAAAGGTAAGACCGAGCCTGCTATCCTTTGGAAAATTGACATGATGAAAGACTTAGGCGTTTTTCCATGCTTTCTTGCAATTGGATCTCCATTAGTGCTTGGTGATAATGTTTTTGTTGTAACAGCAAACGGTGTGGATCCCAATCAACACAAGTTGCCTGCCCCTGATGCTCCTAGTTTTATTGCTGTCAATAAAAACACTGGCAAGCTTGCTTGGAAAAGTAGTCTTCCCGGCAAAAATATCATGGAAGGCCAATGGTCAAATCCTGCAGCTTTCACCATGAATGGCAAATCGCAGGTTATTTTCCCGGGTGGTGATGGCTGGGTTTACTCTTTCGAACCGGCTTCAGGAAATCTTCTCTGGAAGTTTGATTGTAATCCAAAGGGAACCGAATTTAAACCAGGTGGTAGAGGTAATAAAAGTTACATTATGGCTACACCTGTTGTTAATGAAGGCAGAGTTTATGTTGGTACGGGTAACAATCCTGATGATGGGCCAGGGGAAGGGCATTTCTGGTGCATTGATGCGACCAAAACACCTGATAACCCTGAAAAAGATCTCAGCCCCAAGGATGAAAAGTTCGACCCTAAAGCTGATATTAATAAGAATTCCGGCTTGGTCTGGCATTACGGTGGTAAGGTTATGCCAAAACCAGAACAAGGTAGAGAAATCAGTTTCGGAAGAACCCTTAGTACTCCAGCAATTCATGATGGCATTATTTACCTTGCTGAATTAGATGGCTATCTGCATTGCTTGGATGCCAAGACTGGCCAAAAATTTTGGGATCATGATCTCCGGGATGGAACTTGGGCTTCCCCATACTATGTTGATGGTAAGGTTTTCATCGGGACTGATAGTGGGGACCTTTATGTTTTTAATCATGGAAAAACCAAAGCTGAGCCGTCTAAAATAGAAATGGATCAACCGATTAAAGGTCCGATCACCGTTATCAATGGCTGTGTATTCGTTAATACGGGAACGACTCTATTTGCTATCTCTGGAAAGTAATCTTTTATTTTTAAGGAATCGAACGTGGCAGAAACTAAATCTCTCGAAGTTTTGATCAAAGAAGCAAAAACCAAGCTTGATGCACAA
>DBCB01000352.1:752-9191 GCA_002303765.1 Planctomycetaceae bacterium UBA969 | reverse complement strand
TACTGGCACTCCCTTTTGGCTAGATAAAGCCAAGGAATATAAATTTAACCCTCTCAAAGATGTTCACACTTTTGAAGACTTGCGCTTGTTTGGAACTTTCGAAGATGAGTGGTTGCGTGGCGGGCCTGTTCAACGCTGGATTCCTAAAGGTTATGCTGGCAAACCCACCTATGTTTTCGAAACCGGTGGTACTACCGGCCTTCCTAAAACTCGCATTGTGATCGACGATTTCCGAATCGATTACGAAATGATGTCAGACACTCTTCCTGACAAGTACTTCCCCAAAGGTAGTAATTGGCTCATGCTTGGGCCTTCTGGGCCAAGGCGACTTCGATTAGCTATCGAACATCTTGCCCAGCACAGAGGCGGCATCTCCTTCTGTATTGATCTTGATCCTAGATGGGTCGTTAAGCTTATTAAAATGCGTGAAATTGGCATGGCTAACCTTTATAAGGAGCACGCAATTGAACAGGTTTTGACTATTCTTGCCGGTGGGCACGATATCAAATGCATGTTTACTACTCCTAAGCTTCTTGCTGCCTTAGATGAAGCATTACGATCCGGCAAACTCGAAGACAAATTCCGTCAGCTTGGTAAAAAAATCCCTGCAGGTGGTTTAAAATCCATCAAGGCTGCGGGTATTACTGGTATCTTCTCTGGTGGTACTGAATTTACTCCTCAGTTCACACGCGAAGCTTACGAAGAGATGCTTGATAACGGTGATGTTTACATGACTCCTACCTATGGTAACACCCTGATGGGGCTAGCTTGCTCTAAACCTATCTGTCCTGAAGATGGCTTTAAGATTTCTTATTACGCCCCTCAGCCTAGGGCTGCTATTCAGGTCGTTGATCCCAAAAATTTCGACAAGGTCGTTGATTATGGTCAAACTGGAAGAGTTCTTCTTACCACTCTAACCAAGGAATTCTTTGTTCCTCGGTTTGCTGAACGCGATGAGGGTGAGCGCGAGCTTCCTTTTGAAACCTATCCTTGGGATGGAGTTAGTGGCGTTCGTCCTTTTAGTGAATTTGCTGCAACTACCGTTGTTGGTGTCTATTAATACTTAAGTGTTTATTTCACAAGGATTTTAAAGGGCTTTATACATGCTTCACATTCCTGCTTTGCGATTAGGAAAACCATACACCAGTCTGAACAAAACCCAGCTTGTTCATCATGTTACTGGTGAAACAATTGCAGAAGTTAGTCAAGTTAATGGTAGCCAAATTGTCAGGGATATTTCCAAAATGGAAGAAGCCCGCAATGAATTGCAAGCCATTCCCATGGCTAAACTCATGCATATGGTTAAGGAAGCAGGGCGAATTTTTGCAACTGACACTCTACCGTGTGGTGATCAGATGCAAACTTTTGAAGATTATATTCGGAACTTATCTTCAACCACGGGATCTCCCATGGTTTTCTGCAGAAGAAATGCGGGCAAGGTCGAGTATGTACTCAGGAATATTGATACGATTATTGCTGGTTTAACTCGTGGTTTAGACATGTCAATTTTGGACACAGGCCATGGCACGCAAGATGGCAGGACCTTGTGTTTTGTTCCGACTTGCAGTTCTTTTGGGGCAATTCTCCCTAGCAATTCCCCGGGCGTACATTCTTTGTGGGCGCCAACTCCTGCTTTAAAAATCCCCCTAATTTTAAAGCCAGGAAGAGAAGAGCCTTGGACACCTTTCAGGGTTATACAAGCCTATTTGAAGGCTGGTATTCCACCTGCTGCTGTTAACTTCTGCCCAACCGATCATGCGGGGGCTAGTGAGATCCTTCGAGGCACAGGCCGTAGTATGCTTTTTGGGGATAGCACCACCACCGATTCTTACAAGAACGATCATCGGGTTGAACTTCACGGACCTGGATATAGCAAAGTCTTGATAGGCGAAGATAAGATTGCACATTGGAAAGATTACATTGATATCATTGCAGAGTCGATTGCAGCTAATGGCGGTAGATCTTGCATCAATGTATCAGCTGTTTGGGTACCTTCTCATGGAAAAGAAATAGCCCATGCTCTTTCTGAAAAACTCGCTAAAATTCAAGTTCGGGCTTACGATGATCCGAATGCAGAACTTGCTGCTTTCGCTAATCCTGATGTTCCTGACAGAATTTCCGGCATGATCGATAATTTGCTCAAAACACCGGGTGCTACAGATACTACAGAAAAAGTTCGAGGAACTCCAAGGCTTGTCAAAGAAGGAAGATGTGCTTGGTTGCTTCCCGCAATTGTTCATTGTGAAACCTACGATCACCCTCTTGCTAACAAAGAATTTCTTTTCCCTTATGCAAGCGTGGTTGAGTGTCCGCAATCTGATATGGTAAAGTTAATTGGGCCGACCCTTGTTGCAACTGCTATCACAGAAGACAAGGATTTCGCTCATGTGTTATTAAACAGTACTAATGTGGACCGGCTGAATCTTGGCCCCATACCAACGAATCGGCTTACTTGGGATCAGCCTCATGAGGGGAACTTATTTACCCACCTCTACAAGCAAAGAGCTTACCAGCAAAGCGGATTCTAAGGTGACACCATTTGATTTTAGTCCACTCAACCGGGTTATCTTTGCGCCCGGTTGTTCTGTTCAGATTGGATCTTTGGTTAAAGAACTGGGGGGAACCCGAGTTCTTTTGGTTTCTGATCCTGGTCTTAAAAAAGCAGGGCATACGGATCTCATTCACTCCTCTTTACAAAAATCTGGAGCACAAGCTTTTCTTTTTGACGAGGTTGAAGAGAATCCTGAAGAAATTCATGTCGCCAAAGGCAAAAATTTCGCCCAACTTCACAATATTGATTTTATTGTTGCTCTTGGCGGTGGCAGTGCCATGGATTGCGCCAAGGGTATTAATTTTTTGCTGACAAACGGCGGCAAAATGTCGGATTACAAAGGCGTCGGGTTGGCTAAGAAACCCATGTTGCCTTCAATCGGCATCCCCACCACCTCTGGTACGGGAAGTGAAGCACAATCTTTTGCACTGATTACGGATTCAAGTACACACTTAAAAATGGCATGTGGTGATAAGAAAGCTGCATTTAAAATATGTCTTCTTGACCCAGAACTTACCATTTCACAACCCCAGATGGTGACTGCCGCCACGGGGATTGATGCTATTTCCCACGCCCTAGAATCTTATGTCTGCACCAAAAAGAATAACATATCGCAAACTTTTGCGAGACAAGCTTGGAGTATGTTGGCCGAAAATCTCTCCACGGTTTTAAAAAATCCTTTGGACATTAATGCTAGGGCGGCCATGCAACTTGGGGCACATTATGCTGGGGTATCGATCGAAAACTCAATGCTGGGCATATGCCATTCCTGCGCAAATCCTTTAACTGCCCACTACGGCATTCCCCATGGAATTGCAATTGGCATTCTATTGCCTCATATTTTGCGCTTTAATAGTCATCATGTAGCTAATTCCTACCAGACTCTTGTTACGGACATTGGTAGAAGTACAAACAACCTTTCGGAGGCTGGGGAAATTCTTGCTGATATCATCACAGGTTTTCTTTCCCTTGCTGGGATACCAAAAAACCTTCATGACTGTGGCGTATCTCACGGAATTCTTGAAGTATTAGCTGAGGAGGCTTCTGAACAATGGACTGCCAAATTCAATCCAAGGCCGGTACAACAAAAAGACCTTCTCGAAATTTATCAACTCGCAATGGTATGATCTACCTGATCGCAAGCCAGGCTATCATTATTTCTTTGGTTACCCTTAGTTCCGACCTTATTGCAAAAGAAATTAATTCAGTTTCTTCTTGGCTTCTTTTTAGAGGAAACCCGCAGCAAGATGGTTTTTTGCCCACATCAATCAAAGGGCCATTCGAAATCCAATGGAAAATATCTCTTAAAGATTCAATTGAAGGAACGGCTGTTGTTCATAATGGGAAGGTTTATTTTGGCTGCATGGATGAAAAAGTTTATGCATTGGATTGCAAAGATGGGAAAGAAATTTGGAAGTACAAAGGCGGTTCATTTAAAGCACCTCCCAGTATCCAAGATGATGCAATTTACATCGGTGATATTGATGGCACATTGCACGCCATAGATTTAAATACTGGCATTAAAAAATGGGTATTTGCAACCAATGGCGAGATTTCTGGGGGAGCAAATTTCTTCAAGAAAAACATCCTTTTTGGAAGTCAGGACGAAAACCTTTATTGCTTGAATGCTGCGGGAAAAGAACTGTGGAAATTCAAAATGGAAGGGCCTTTTTTTGGATCTTGCGCAATAATCGAAGGTAAAACTTTTGCTGCAGGTTGCGATAGCACCTTGCATGTTCTTGATGCCGAAACAGGAAAAGAACTTTCGAATCTTGACCTAGGCGGACAAACCGGCGCCACTCCTTCCATCGCAACAGACGATTTGTTTGTTGGTACCATGTCTAACAATGTACTTGGTATCAATTGGAAAAAACCCAAAATCAATTGGAATTACAAGCCCGAAAAAAGATCACAGCCATTTTTTAGTTCTTGTGCAATTGCAAAGAATCTTGTTGTAGTAGGGGGAAGAGATAAAAAAATCCATGCCATAGACCGAGAAAAAGGTTTAGAAATATGGGGAGTTCAAACGGACGGAAAAGTTGATGCTTCACCACTTATCTTAGGCAATACTGTGGTTGCTGGTTCCTTTGATGGTTACCTCTATTTCCTTAGTCTAGAAGATGGTAAATTGATCCAAAAAATGAACCTCGGGGGCGAAATATCAGGTTCACCTGTTTTCTATGAAAATTCAATTTACCTTGGAACTTCTAAAGGAGATTTCTTTAGACTTAAACCTAAAGACTAAACCTTTCAAAACTAGGGTTGTCCATTTAAAAGACAAAGATTACGATCTTTGCTATTAATTCTGTTTGTAGATTACTTCATGGAAGGTCAGGTGCCAAAGGTGTCTGCTAAAGTTTCTGAGATTGCTAGTTTGATTTCAGGTAAAGTCATTGGCAATGATACAGCCATTATTTCTGGTACATCCAATTTAAAATATGCAGATCTTGGACATATTACCTTCGTTGACAATCCAAAGTACGAAAAACAATTCATTGAATCCAAAGCCTTAGTCGCTGTTTGTCAAAACGAATTTAATGCACCTGGAAAAACCTTGATTCTGGTAAATGATCCTTTACTTGCTTTTATAGTTATTGTTGAACATTTTAAAGGTAAACCTGAACCCTATCCTCTTGGCGTCGACTCTGCTGCTTGGGTTTCACCTAGTGCTAAAATTGGTGCTGGAACTTCTGTTTTGCCTTTCGCTCGCATTGGGAATAATTCCGTTATTGGCACCGATTGTATTATTCATGGCGGTGTTTCTATCGGCCGTAATTGCACCTTGGGTAACCATATAGTATTACATCCCAACGTTGTTATTTATGATGATTGTGTAATTGGCGACCATGTCACAATACATGCCAACAGCGTGATTGGCGCCGATGGCTTTGGCTATAGGTTGACTGATGGTGTACACAAAAAGATACCACAGACAGGCAATGTTGAACTAGAAAATCATGTCGAAATTGGTGCAGGTTCCACTATTGATCGCGGCACCTTTGGCCCCACGCGAATCGGGGAAGGTACCAAGGTTGATAATTTGGTTCAAATTGGGCATAATTGCGAAATAGGCAAACACAATTTATTAGTCGCCCAAGTTGGTATTGCTGGATCATGTACGACGGGAAATTATGTTGTAGTTGCTGGGCAAGCAGGCCTCGCAGACCATGTTACTCTAGCGGACGAGGTTGTTGTTGGTGCAAAAAGTGCGGTGATGCGAACTGCGGGCAAGGGTGAGCGTCTACTCGGCATCCCAGCTCGCCAAGAACGAGACGAAAAGCGAATTCTAATAAGTATGGCTAGGCTTCCTGGTATTTGCAAAGACATCAAAAAAATCAAAAAACAATTAAACATCCCAGATGAAGATTAAAACGCAATTAACAAAAGTTCATGCTACATGGAAGTTGAGTAATCCAACCGATGACCTCTACAACAATCATTGAAGAGCCAATTGGATTATTAGCAGGCTATGGGCAATTTCCTGTTGTTTTTGCACAAGCGGCACGCAGGTTGGGTCTACATGTCGTTTGCGTTGGAATTACTGAAGAAGCAGGACCCGAGCTAAAAGACCTCGTCGATCATTTTTACTGGTCAGGCCCCGCACAGTTGGGAAAAATGATTAATCGGTTTAAAAAACATGGTGTTAAAAATGTAGTGATGGCAGGCAAGATTCACAAAGCGAATTTACTTCACAAGCCTTGGAAAATATTTAATCTTGCTCCTGATTTACGAACCTTGATCTTCTGGTATCTACGGAAAAGAACTGACAATAAAGACGACACCCTATTGTTATCCATTATCAAAGAATTCGCAAAAGATGGTATTAATTTCGCATCCGCCCTTGATTACATACCGGAGATTCTCGTGCAATCAGGAACATTAACCCGCAGGGGACCAACTAATTCGGAAATGCAGGACATATATTTTGGTTGGAAACTTGCCCGTGAAATGGGCCGGTTGGATGTGGGGCAAAGTGTTGCCGTAAAAGATCGTGCAGTTTTAGCCATCGAAGCGATTGAAGGCACAGATAAAAACATAACTCGGGCCGGGGAATACTGCAAATCCGGAGGTTTTGTTGTGGTCAAAGTGGCAAAACCAAACCAAGACCGCAGGTTTGATGTGCCAACTATTGGAATCGATACGATTCAAACACTTTATAAAGCCCGAGGTAAAGTTCTTGCGATAGAAGCGGGGCAAACAATTTTTTTAGGTGAAAAAGATGCAGTAAACCTTGCTAATAACCTTGGGATTACCATTATTGCATTAGCGGACAAAGATATACCTTCTTTGTAATTATCGTTGATTTCTTATTCACTTATCGCTTTTAACCATACTTAATAATATCATATGAGTATGTATTATTTACTTTTTCCTAACAATTAAAAAATTAGCGATACAATGGGCAACATCTCTTTTAATACTCCTGATTCGCTCGACAAAACTTGGGAAAAAGAGTTGTTAAAGTCATATTTTTTGGGCGGCCCAGACTCCATGCCTTTTTTTTCCAACGTCGCTATCAACAAGAATATTTTATCACTTAAAAAAGAAGAACATGAATAATGCTTTCTAAATATTCCATGGAATATCGGAAACCATGGTGTTTTCATGTCTCCAACCTCAACACTGCCTTTATCCGATTCACCTTATTCCTTGCTTATGGAGTTGGCCCGGGGGAAAGTTAATCAATTTAGAAATTTTAATGCAGACTGGGAGTTTAGCGGCTTAAAAATAAATCAAGAACTTCGGGATCAACTGGCGAAATCTACCCTAGAATTCGGGAAAGCCTTTAGTAATCACGATCATCCGCAACAAGAAAAATTCCTGCAAAACGCTATCGAATTTGCTTATCATGGCTCTGATACTTTGATTCGCGAATACATTCGTCAAATATTTGATATTAGGCATCAAGATAATCAACCCTTTGAAACTGGGCTTTCTGCCAAGGTTTCCAAACCATTTCCGGCTTCTCTTACAAGCAAAATGGAACAATCTTTCAACTACATGCAAGTGGGATTCAACTGGAAAAAAATTGAAACTTCCCAAGGAAATTTCTCTTGGAGTCAAGTCGATCAAGCTTTAGAAAGTTGCTTGGCCACTGGAATGGAAGTAATAGGCGGGCCAGTCATCCAAATGACAAAAGAATCCCTTCCTGAATGGTTGAATGCATCTAGCAGTACTGCATCCCAATATGCAACCGCAATGGCCCGATTTTTGGACACGGCTATTAGGCGCTATAACGGAAAGATCCACCGCTGGATTATTTGCTCCGGGCTTAATGTTGCTACTGAACCTGCATTTGGTGATGAAACTTATTTTCGCATTGCATGTAAGCTTGCAGAGATATCCAAGCAAATTGATTCTTCCTTAGAAATCATCGTTGGTGTCACTCAACCTTGGGGTGAATATACTGCATCGAAAAGAAGAGCTTTCTCACCTTTTATTTTTACAGATAATATTTGCAGGGCAGGGCTTAATCTCGCTGCAATCGACATTGAAATCGTTATGGGTTCATCGCCAAATGGCTCTTTCAGCAGAGACATGCTCGAAACATCTAAGCTTTTAGATCTCTATGCAGTTTTAGGAATGCCCTTAACCCTTACCCTTGGTTACCCATCGGCTAAGAATCAGGGCGATCTAGGGGACAGTAATTTTGGGAACTGGAAAGGTGCAAAAACCCCGTCAACTCAAGCAGATTGGGTGGAATCTTTCACATCTTTGGCTCTTAGCAAACGATATATCCAATCTATTCATTGGGTTGAATTATCGGATGATCCCGATTCTGATTTCCCAAATTGCGGTCTATTTGATAAAGATTGGCAACCCAAAGCATCGTTTTCTTGCATGGAAAAAATACGAAAGACCCATCTGCGCTAGATCGCTGTAGTCAT
>DBCB01000352.1:0-711 GCA_002303765.1 Planctomycetaceae bacterium UBA969 | reverse complement strand
CTTTTAAAAAGGCTGGCTTTATTTTGTAATCACAAAGATCAAGGAGTCTTTGGATCTACACCTTTAGATGGTTTATCACTAGGGGATACAACAGACTCAAGAACTTCTTTTTCTTCGACTTCAAAGGTTGGCTCAAATAAAATCTTCTTTTCGCCATCAACCTCAGCAACTCTGGTGTTGATAAGATTTTTACCAACAAAAGAACCCCGAAGAAGATCTTCAGATAATGGGTCTTCCAAGAAATGCTCGATGGCCCTGCGCAAAGGACGGGCACCGAAATCAAGGCTGGTTCCTTTTTCAATCAAAAGTTCCTTTGATTCTTCGGTAAGAACAAGCCTGAGATTCTTTTCTTTAAGTCGCTTGTAAACCTTACTTAATTCAATGTCGATAATGTTCTTAAGATCAGGCTTGGTAAGCGGCCTGAAAACAATGATATCATCAACACGGTTAAGGAATTCAGGGCGGAAATTATTTTCCATCGCCTGCTTCACGGTTTCCTTCATTTTGGAATAGTTAGCTTGTTCATCTTTACGGTTATGAAAACCGTAACCACCAACTTTACCCGTAATTTCGGCAGCGCCAATATTCGTGGTCATAATGATGATACTATTTTTAAAATCGATTGTTCGACCGACATTATCAGTCAAACGACCTTCTTCCATGATTTGTAAAAGCATATTCCAAACTTCGGGATGAGCTTTTTCAATTTCA
>DBCB01000223.1:9712-9901 GCA_002303765.1 Planctomycetaceae bacterium UBA969 | reverse complement strand
TGATTTCACAAAGCTCAACCCGATCTCTAATTGATGGCTTGTGGGATTTCGGCTGAACAGTAGGCGATAGGCCCCGGTGATTTTATCGGCATCACTTGAAGGAAATTCGCGTTGTAATCTTTCATAAAGAAGGTTTGCTTGTTTTTGAATGAAGGGGCTGTTGAGTGTGTATAGCTGTTGCAGGGGCGT
>DBCB01000223.1:9338-9700 GCA_002303765.1 Planctomycetaceae bacterium UBA969 | reverse complement strand
GTGGTTGCAACTCGGTTTGGGCTGTGGGTTATCGGATCTGGGAAATCATGAAGGCGCAGAATGTCGGAAAGTTCTCTGCGTCTTACAAGGCCATAAATGGTTCGCCTGCGGTTGTTGATATCGTTGAGTTCGATGGGTGCGCCACCGATGCTGGGATCAAGGTTTCCTGAAACAGCTAGCATGGCATCGCGCCAGCCTTCGACATCCAATCGCTTGCGGGGCATGGATGCGAGCAGTCGATTATCTTGGTCAAGAGGTGAAGGCGAAGTTGATTGCTGCCTGTAGGTTGCGGAAAGTACGATTTCCCGATGCAGCCATTTCATCGACCAATTGTTTTCGATCAGGCGAAGTGCGAGATCATC
>DBCB01000223.1:9109-9310 GCA_002303765.1 Planctomycetaceae bacterium UBA969 | reverse complement strand
AGAAGTTCGGGGTGAGAGGGTTTGTCGCCTTGGAAACCGAAGTCACTGGGCGTTTCTACTAAGCCTTTGCCAAAGTGATGTTTCCAAATGCGATTAACAATGACTCTTGCGGTTAGAGATTGGGCTTCGGTGAAAAGAGCGTTGGCGAGTTCGAGCCTGCCACTGCCTTGGTTGAAAGCTTTTGGGTTATCACCCGAGAAG
>DBCB01000223.1:1858-9013 GCA_002303765.1 Planctomycetaceae bacterium UBA969 | reverse complement strand
TTCATTTTGAAATCAAGCTTGGTTTTATTAGGGCCATCTGCAACGACATAAAGGCTGGCATCTTCCATGCCCACCGCAAAAGGTGAATTATAATTAGGAGTGTTCTTCTTAAGTTCTTCTATTTGTTTTTTTAGGTCAGCGATAGCTTGGGGTGGCTCTGCGGGTTTTTTTGCCTGCAGCTTTTTTAAATCTGCTTCTAGGGTGGTTACTTTTTTTCTCGCATCAAGAATAACTTTTGTTGCTGCTGCTTCCAGCATGGATATATCTGCTGGCCTAGTGCTGGCTACTATGCCTGCTAGGGAGTAATAATCTTTTGCGGTGATCGGATCAAACTTGTGATCATGGCATCGGGCGCAAGCCACATTCAAACCTAGGAAGGTGCTGGATAATGTATGAATGCGTTCTTCCCATTCTTCAGCAACCACGGTTTTAATGATGTCTACAGGAAGCTGAAGTTCTTTCCAATAAGAGGGGCTAAGGCCCATGAAGCCCAAAGCTGCCCTATCTTTAAGGGGGGAATTGAGTTGGTCTGCAGCCAATTGCAAGGTGCTGAACTTATCGAAACCCAAGTCATCATTGATTGCTTTGACGACCCAGTCGCGGTACAGGTAGGCTTGACCCTTGGTTTCTGCCCATTGCTCAAGGATGTCGCAGTATCGAGCAAGATCAAGCCAGGTGCGACCCCACCGTTCGCCATAATGTGGCGAGGCAAGTAATCTATCGACCAGTTTTTTGTAATCTTCTTCTGTCGGGTTTTTGAAGGCATCGATTTCAGCGGGTGTGGGTGGCAAGCCAGTAAGATCAAAAGTGATCCTGCGTAGAAACTGTGCGGGTGTTGTTTGTGGCGAAGGTTTTAAACCGCGTTTTTCTTGTTCTGCCAAAAGGAAGGAATCGATTTTGGTACGGGGCCAATCTTGTTGCTTTACTTTGGGGAGTGGTTGTTTCGCCAAGGGTTGAAACGACCAGAACTTCTTTCTGTCTTCAAAGTTTTTGGAGTTTTTTGCTTCAGCGCTCTGGGTTGAAGCTGGGAAGTACCCGCCACGCTTCACCCATTCTTCAAGGGTTGCGATTTCTCTTGCCTGCAACTTTCCCTTTGGAGGCATCAGTAGCGTTTCGTTATTGCGATAGTGTACTGCTTTAATAAGCAGACTTTGTTCAGGTTTGCCCGGGATGATTGCAGCGCCTGTCTCGCCACCTTTGGTAATCGATTCCGCACTATCAAGCTTTAGGCCACCTTTGGACTTTTTAGCATCTAGAGAATGACATGAATAACAGTGCTCCACTAAAAGTGGGCGAACCTTTTGTTCAAAAAAAGTACGATCTTCTGGCGTGATGGTTTGTGACCAGAGGGGCAGGGCAAGTGTCAAAAGAGTAATCATACCAAGAAGGTATTTATGGAGGGATTTCATGCTTAAATCATAGCCTTGAGATTGCGTACAGGCAATGGTTTTTCCTTTAGATCCTCTATTATTCAAAGTTGGAAGTGGGTCTGGAATGATTTTGGCTGATGTTACCTTTGGAAGTAGGCGCTAAACAGAGGAAAAGAACAGTTTAAGATGGCGCAATTTTTGCCCCCTGAATACAATTAAATATTCGACTATGTTGGCACCCAGGGAGTCTGTATGCCTGAGCTTTTTTGTATATGTATCAAGTAATGATCTCGAATTGATGAGGATAAATAAAACAGGGCTTATTAAGTGTTGTTAATGTTGATTTCCAAACCCGATGCCCATCTGCGCCACTGCCTGTGGGATATCATGGCTTGCGGGCGAATTCATTCCTGGCCTTTAAAATTCCCTAAGAAATAAGGTTATGCATCATGAAGCTTTTTCTTTCTACGCTGTTAATTTTTGCAATGGCCCTTGGCAATACTTTTGCAGGTGAAGTTTATCTTGCAGTAGGCCCGGGTGGTCAGCGCATGTTTTCCAAGGATGGTAACTCTTGGGAAAACCACATCGCATGGGGCGAGCCCAAGCATGATCAAAACGATCTTAACACCGCTGCGTTTTTCAAAGGCGCAGCTTATGTGGGTGGCGGTTACAGCATCGCCCGCATGACCGCAACCCGCGATGGAAAAACTTGGAACGATGGGGTGCTTCCCAATGGCTCGCCTGTATTCGGCCTTCAGGTTTTAAACGATACTCTGTATGCCGTCACCCTTCGTGGGCAGGTTTACAAAACTGCGGATGGAGAAAAATGGATGATGGTGGCTGCTGCTGAAATGCCAACGAAAACCCATTGGATTCGCAGCACCGTCTCGGGCAATGGAATTATTATGGGGTCTGGGGATTACGGCCCTGCGCTCGTCTTCAATCCTAAAACAGAAAAAATTACCATCACCCAGATGGCTGGGCAGAAAGACAAAAACGCAGGTTGGAAGCGCGTTGCTTTTGGTAATGGAGTTTTTGTTGTTGGCGGGCAGGATGGTTTGCTTGCTACCACCACGGATGGCCTTTCTTGGAAAAACAATGAAACCCAGATGGAGAGGGGCAATATTAGCTCTGTAGTTTGGGCCGGTAATGTTTTCCTTGCCTCCACAGAAAAGAGCGGTACACTTGCTTCCGCTGATGGTATCTCTTGGAAGAAACATGAAACCCTTGCACCCAAAACTCTCATCCGAACGGGCGGTTGGGTTTATGGCTGGGCTTGGCCTCCTAGCAAAATGAAACGCAGCAAAGATGGCATGATGTGGGAGACAGTTTCCAATGAGAAGGATTATTTTGTCAAGGAAATCGCCTTCGGAGAATTAGCAGGAACAGGAAGCGCACCTGTATTACCAGGCGCCAAGGCCCCCATCCCTGTGATCAATTCAAAGTAGATTCACTATTTCGTTGCGGTGGGTTTTGGTTCGCGCCCTTTGGGCTCCACCGCATCGGGTTTGAATTGCCCTAGGTCATCTAGCTTTGTAATGATGCCATCTTTCGGGATTTCAGCGCCAGCACTCCATACGATTCCATTAAGGATGCACTTGCGCATGTCTTCTTCTTTCCAATTGCGGAAGAAGTGTGGCATCACGATTGCAAAGCCTCGTCCACCATCTTTTCTTTGCGTTGCCCAAGCAACCACTTCTGCGCTTGGTTTTTCCGGAGGCAGCATTGCGGTTGCGATTGCAGTTACATTGGCAGCAAGCTTGTTACCATCTTTGCCAAAATAATTATTGATGTAGGGTTCATCGTTGATGGTGTATTCTTTCCAACCACGGTTGATCGGGTGGTCCTTCGCCGCAGGCGTGATGGTTGATTTCGGGAAAATGCGAGCGATGCTTTTATGATGCTTGCAGCCTGTTGCAAAATAGCCCCCCATCCATCGTAGTAACGGGTGGTCGCCATCTTCCGCGACATCCTTTGCAGTTAATCCCGTTGCGTAATGCACGCAGACAATCCCACAGCCTCGATCCATCATGGCGCCTATATCCTTTAAGATTTTCGAAGGCTCTGACATTTTCATCGGTGGGAAAACATCGCCTATGAATACTAGGCTTGAATATGATGCAAGCACTGCAGGGTCTTCGGGCCATTTTGCAACTACATCAGCATTGATGGGCGCGGAGTTCGTGATATTTTCTAGGCAATGCTTCATCAGCCTTGCACCCGCTGGAACTTCATGGGTGCCGGGGGGATGCGAAGATGGCCCTGCAACAATAAGGATGCGGGGTTTTTTGTCCTGCGCAGTTAGGGTGTTTGTAGTTGCAGCCAAGCTTGCCGTCACCGTTCCAACAAAAGACCTGCGATCCATGGTAATACCCCTGTAGGTTGTTGATTATGGATTAATTGTAACGGTAGATCTGGGTGATTTCTCTAGTGTTCTTTTAAAAAGAGGCCTTTTGATTTTCACGAAATCCTCTTTAACAACAAACTCCCAAGCTCATTAGTTTCATCCTTGACATTCTTAATGCACCCACTTAAACTAATTATTAAGTTTCATTTAACAGGATTTTTGGCTAATGTGTATTTCTGCACTATCTTCGAAGCCTTTCTTTGCCATCTCTTTGGCAACGAATCCTGTCGTTTTTGGTCAAGGGTTTACCTGAACCAAATAACTCTTCGTGGCGGCGTGTCCGTTCCACTCGTTCTGGCTAGGCATTGGATGCCTTAATCCCCAGTTCGTAACCCCTGTAAAACTATCGTTTTGTAACATTAATATTATTTGATACTGCCTTTTAAATGGAGTTTTTTTCCATGCTTACCAAGCATCTTGCTTCTAGAAAAGCATTCACATTGATTGAATTGCTAGTTGTTATCGCTATTATTGCTATCTTGATTGGTTTATTATTGCCTGCAGTGCAGAAAGTGCGTGAAGCAGCTGGCAAAACCCAATCCAAGAACAACCTAAAGCAATTGGCGCTTGCGGTTCATAATTGTCATGATGTATTTCAAATCACCCCTCCCATGTTTGGCGTGGTTGGTACCCAAGTTGCAGGCGGTGGTGCAGGCGCTGGTAATAATGCTTCTTTCTTCTTTAATCTTTTGCCTTATATCGAACAGGAATCGCTATTTAAATTGGGCAAAGATGCAGCTCGCAGTACTGCGATCAAGGGATTAAACAACCCGCTGGATCCAACTTGGTCCGCTAATAATGGTGTTTACACTCTGCCTGCCTCGGTGCCAATTTGGATTGCAGGCGGCGGTACCAATCCTTGGCCAAACTGGGCCAATCAAGCCAACGCTACCTCCACTAATAAGTGGGGCCTTTCTAGTTACTCTGCAAATTTTCAAGTCTTTGGCGATAAAGGTGCCAAGTTTACTGGAATTTCAGATGGGCTTTCCCATACAGTTATTATTGGCGAACGCTTTGCTGTTGCTTCAAGGACTACGGGGACTCCAACGGAAGGCGCCGGCCTTTGGGCTTATGGCACCCCACCTGTGGTTACTAGTTATGCTTTGGCTGTAGCCGACCCCATTCCCGCTCTTAGGACTTCTACTTATTCAAGTTCTTACTGGACTCGTTTTGGTTATGTGAATTTGGCGGGTGCCAACGCAGGTTGGACCACTAACCCTGCCTTACAAACCCAGAATTGGAATTGCGAATGCCATATGGCTCCCGAATTCAACAAAACTTCTACCACTGTTCACCCGCTGAAATTGCATGGCATGGGTGGTGCCATCAATATGGCAATGGCTGATGGTAGTGTTGCTACCTTTAATTCAAATATCTCCAGTGAGAATTTCTACTTTGCTGAAACCCCGCAAGGTGGTGATTTGTCTTCCGATCCACAAGTTCCTTGATAGCATTCTCTAATAAAGTCGCAAGCTTCGTCTAAGCTTTCTATTAGAACCCACAGACTTAAATCTGTGGGTTTTTTGTTTCTCAGAGCCGGAAGTGTGGGCGATGGAAGATTCTCATCCGCTGTTCATTACAACAGTGCAAGTAAATGGATGCATTGCGGCTGTAATTGCCCTGAAGGGGCCCAATGAGATAGCCCAGGGCAACGCCCTGGGTAACAGCACAAAAAATCAAGTCCTGAAGGGACGAAAGGTGTTGTTTGCCGGCGATTGCGCCCCTACAGGGCTTTTTTGATGGGGGATGATTACCCGGGGTTGCGCTTCGCTTATCCCCGGGCTATCTCATTTCACCCCTTCGGGGGTTTAAGAGCCGGAAGTGTGGGCGATGGAAGATTCAACTCGCCGTTTACCTTTTACTAATTCTTCCTTCGCTTGCACTTCAAGCTTGTATGGCACTTCGTTTGCACTTCAGGCTTGTATGGTACGGAAGGATGCGTGAGTCATAAACTCCGTGGGTTTTTTTATAACTTGGGCAATTCGGGATATATCACCCCATATTACCAATTCATGTCAATTTAATTAGTTTGCGGAAGTTGCACTCTATTCCGCTTACCTCTCTCTCTTTATTTCACAAATAAAAATTATTTCTTAAGTTATTCATTCAAATTATCTCCCCCATTTGCCGATCAATTCATTAGCAACCCGGTGTTCGTATTTGTTTCGCAACATCGGCCAGCTTTATTTGAAGTTCAAGTTTTATTTGATGTTTAAGTTATGGGAGTATTCAGATGCGTAATTTTATCAAGAATCTCTTCAATCCAAAGAAGACCCAAAAAAAGCACGGCTCCATTAAACTTGAACTCCTTAGCCTTGAAGCCAGGCTTACTCCCTCGACTGCCCAGCCTATTGTCGTGGGGCAGGGTTCCTTGAATGATTTTACCGCAGTAGGTGCAGATTCTGGTGGCGGTCCACTCGTGACAATTACTTTTAATAACACTGATACTTTGGGTAATGGACCGCAATACTTATCCTTCTTTGCTTATAGTTCAAGCTTCACAGGCGGGGTTCGTGTTGCCCTTGGTGATGTGAATGGCGATGGTAATCGTGATATCATCACTGCTGCTGGCCCAAGCGGTTCTCCCCATATCAAAGTATTTACCCTTATCAATGATTCTTCAACGGGTGATTGGAGTGTCAACCCACAACCTATTGCTCAGTTCTATGCTTTTAACCTCCCTACTTTTAAAGGGGGTGTTTATATCGCTGCAGCAGATACAAATAATGATGGCTTTGATGATATCATTTGTGGCGCCGGCGCTACTGGCGGACCTCGCGTTACTGTTTATGCTGGCACCTCTTCCGGAGTTAATACCACATCCCCCCTTAATAACTTCTTTGCTTATGCACCTAAGTTTAACGGCGGCGTTGTTGTTACCGCTGGCCAGCGTAATTCCAATGCTGGTGATGAAGTTATAGTCGCGCCCGCAAGCAATGCAGGCTACAACATCAGGTCTTTTGATGTAAATGGTTTGGGTAGTTCCCCCAGACTTGTTGATGACTTCTTTGCATTTAACGATTTTAAGAGTAGGGGCGGACTAAGCATTGCAGCAGGAAACCTTGATCAAGGTGCTGGCATTACCGACCTTGTCGTAGGTACCACCAACAATCAATTTGGTGTCATCCTTAATAACGAACCAACGGGCATACCGGTAACTGATGTGTTTAATAAATTTAGTGGCGCAATCCGTGCTGGTGTTGCAAGGAATAGTAACGGGCAGGAAGTTGCAGTTGCTCTCGCAGGACCAGGTGGATCACCAGTTGCTTCCATCTTTAGCTTTGAAACTTCTGGATTAGTTAAATCCGAAAGCGCTTACATCATTCCACCTAAGATATCCCTTACCAGTTCAGGGCTTGCAACCATGCCTAATGTTTC
>DBCB01000223.1:0-1793 GCA_002303765.1 Planctomycetaceae bacterium UBA969 | reverse complement strand
CGAGATTAAGCCTTTGTTTGATGCATTGCATCTGCAAGGGCTTTTCTCGCTTCAGGGTATGCCTGCAAAACCTTCAACAAAAGTTGCAAGAATTTCTGCGTATGAAGTTGTGGCAGTGGGTCTATCACAGGTTTTTTCCCCGAGGCTCTTTTTCCCCACTCAACCTCTCCCTTGCATGGTCCACTTTTCAACCACTCCAACGGTTTATCATTAAACGCTGCTATCTCTGCCCTTAATCTTGCCTGTGCATGTGCTTGCTCCACCGCCTGATAAAAAGCCTTAAGTGCTTTGGGCGCCCTAGTGGTTTTTCCTTTTGCAACCCAATGATTAAAAGTCTGCTCCGAAATGCCCGCTGCCTGCGCTGCAACCGCAGGGGTGCCACCCGCTTGCAAATAAGAACTCATCATTTGCGTGATTTCAGGCGTGGGTAACTTGTTCATAATCATCTCTTCCTATTCAACTTTGTTGAGTGCGAAAAAGATCCCGCGCCAGTCGGCTAGGCATCGCTTTGCCGATATATTCAAACCCCGCTGTCAACCTCGTACGGGCATGGCTTAAGTTCATTTTCCCTTGCGAACCTTGCGCCAGCGATGGTGCCCTTTTAAGTTGCCAATGCGGACTACGAATCCGCGAAGCTATTAATCCCGGATGCGTTGTCGTGCTGATCGCCCTTAATTCTAAGCCTTTAAACATCGATGCAATTGTTGCTGATAATGCTTGGCCAATCCCAACACCCTGAAAATCAGGCAGGCAAACAGTGCGGTGTTCCCTCCTTGTTGCTGGCCCTTTTCCCACAAAAGGTAGCCATGCTGAAAACGCAACAGGCTGTTTGTTCCAACTTGCCAAGTAACAAATTGCTGAAGGCGCAATTGATGTGCTTAGATAATGATGTGGTGCGAACAGATGCCATGCGGATGCTTTTGTGCGAATGATTTCCAACTCGATTTCTGGCCTTCGCCGAAGGCACCTCCATGTGAACAACCCCTCATCCACGCGATAAATCCAATCGGGCTGCAACCATTCAATAATGTCATCATGGCAAGTTACCGCGACAAATTTCATCTTCATCATGCGTATGATTTTTGCAAGTGCGGTCGATCCTATGCGTGCTACTGTGCGATCCACCACCGAGGTGAATTCATCAAAAACAATTGGCGTAGCGCTGGGCTTTGCCTTGGCTTGTGCGATTAGCAGTGCCAAGGTTGCACGGAATTGCTGCCCGTTCGAAAGTGATGTAAAAGGCCTTAGCCAAGCGGGTGGCGAACTAAACCCCACCGAGGATAATATCTCCACCACCTCTTTAACACCAAGTTCCATGGGGAAGGAATCGAGCAGCGATGCTTCATGATGCCATGGGTTCGTAGGTAATATTGAATCAGGCCAAAGTACTTTAGAAAGGGTGCTTTTGCCCGAACCACTTGGCCCGGTGATCAATCCAAGGTTCCAAGGTTTTTCTTCAATTCCAAGTTCATGTGTTCGAACATGATGATCAACTGCGCTGGGTTCAAGATCGAATAAGCCACGCACTTGCGCAACTCTTGGCGAATCGACCAAAGTACTTTTTAATTCAACAACAACTTTCATAATTTCTCCCGGGTTTAAGAAAGTAATGCCTTGCATTGGAACTGTTGTTTTTTAAGAGAATCCAATAGGCTTAACTGCTGTGCTTCGGATTCGCATTCCACTAGAACCAAGAATTGTTCTTTAAGAATTGGTTCTTTTTGTTGCATTGCTTCTTTGAGTTCATCCTTGGTTTTTCTGTTGGAAGAATCGATGCAATCCCAGAGGTTTTG
>DBCB01000166.1 GCA_002303765.1 Planctomycetaceae bacterium UBA969 | reverse complement strand
AGTAGGCAGGAACCAGGCAGGAACTTTGGATAAAAAGGGCGTTCATAAAATCGAATGCGAAGCTTGCCCTGGTGCGGGTTCTTGTGGCGGCATGTACACAGCCAACACCATGAGCTCTGCTATCGAAGCCATGGGGCTTTCGCTTCCTTATGGTGCAAGCAATCCTGCAGTTAGTGCCGCTAAGGAAAGAGAATCCTTTTTAGCGGGCAAGCAAGTGGTTCAACTTGTAAAAGACAACATTCGCCCCAGAGATATCATCACTCGAAAATCGCTTGAAAACGCCTACACTTTTGTTTTGGCACTCGGTGGTAGCACCAATGCGCTTTTACATTTGATGGCAATTGCAAAAGAAGCACAAGTGGAATGGACCCTTGCTGATTTCGATCGCATTGGTGCGAAAGTGCCTCATCTTGCAGATTTAAAGCCAGGTGGCAGATATGTGATGCATGATCTTCACAAGGTTGGCGGAACTCCTCCAGTTCTTAAGGCATTGCTAGATGCAGGGTTCTTGCATGGTGATTGCATCACTTGCACAGGAAAAACCCTTGCGGAGAATCTAAAGGATGTCGACACCATTTACAAAAGCGCAAAGCAAGATGTAATAAGGCCTTTAAACAACCCATTGCATGCTTCAGGGCATATTGTTGTGCTGCATGGCAACCTTGCACCAGACGGTGCTGTCGCCAAGATTGCTGGCTTAAAAAGCAGCAAAATAACTGGGCCTGCAAAGGTGTTTGATGGTGAAGAAGCTTGCTTCCATGCGATTCAAGAAAGGCAGATCAAGGCTGGGGATGTTGTGGTGATCCGCGGTGAGGGCCCAGTTGGTGGACCTGGCATGCGCGAAATGCTATCTGTCACTGCAGCATTGGTAGGCCAAGGGCTTGGCGAAAGTATTGGTCTTATTACTGATGGCCGTTTTTCAGGTGGCACACACGGCTTGGTTGTAGGCCATGTTTCTCCTGAAGCCTGGGTTGGTGGGCCTATTGCGTTGGTCAACACGGGCGAAACCATCACCATCGATGCAGAAGCTAAGATGCTGAAAGTTCACATAGACGATGCTGAACTACAAAAGAGGAAGGCAGCATGGAAAACTCCTGCACCTAGGGAAAAAGCTGGCGTACTAGCTAAATATGCGAAATGCGTCAAATCAGCCTCTGAAGGTGCAGTTACTTATTAATTAAGTACTGATTGGTAGAGGCTAGTTCCAGTTATAACGATTAAAACGACCCGGAAACATAGGCAGTTTAGCCTTTCCGGGTCTTTTTGTTTTATCTTCCTCTCAACTTTTGCGATGATTCATCCTTCTACTTTCTTAAGGGATGATTCAATGGAATTTTCTTCTTTAATTGTTGCTCTAAATTTTATAAGTGCAAATCAAGTTATCCTGGATGGTGTTGTAGGTAGACCGACTCCTGCAATTCTTTTTGCAGATCCACCGTCACCAGAAAAAATGGTTTTCTATCCTAAAGAGAGCGCCTACAGCCATTGGCAAAATCTTGCCGTCGATAGACTGGGAAACTTTAGACCACGCGTTGTTTATTCACCCAATGGTTCTTTTTATCTTTACAACGGTATGTCTTATCCGTTCACCGATTCACGAACAGGGAATTTCGCCCCCACGGAACTAGGGTTCAAATCTTTTTACGCACCTATGTCAGAAGTAATAGAAGTTATTAAAGAAGAAGTAATAATCGAAGAAAAAAAATAACGGCATCCAACCCCCCGAGGCTAAGCCTCTTTTTTTGGATGCCGCATTGAATTGGTAAAACCGATTATCGGAAGAAACCCATCCAGAAGCTAAAGAGTTGTGTTCGGTCTGTATCTGCCTTGACGATTGGGAAACCAAAATCCAAAGCAATTGGTGTTGGCCCCAACATTGGAACCACAAACCTTAAACCTGCACCAGCAGATACTCTGTAATCAGTTATTTTACTGATATTTGCTTCAACCGTACCGCTATCAATAAACCCGACCATAAATATCTGATCGTTAGCCTTAAGAGGAACCTGGTACTCCATAGAGTTCAGGAACATGAAGTCACCACCAACCATGTAGCCATTTGTATTCGGGCTAACACCTCTGAACTGGAAGCCGCGCATCGATCTAAAACCACCTGCAAAGTATCGTTCGTAAACGGGAGTTTCATCACCAGCCCAAGAGAACTGGGAACGAAGTGCCATTACATGGCGACCACTACCATCCGCGCGCTGATACATGGTTATAAATTTGTTCATTTCGACAGAAACCAAGGGGAAGTTATAGGCCCCAAAAGCTTGCTCAAAGGATAAATCAAAGATGCTACCCTCAGTAGCTCGGAGGTAAGAATCTCTGGAATCCCTAGTAACATTAGCTCGTAAACCGAGGAGAAAATTCTGACCTTCAACTGAGGTATAATCCGAAGGCGCTCCAGCAGGTACGCGATAAACTCCAACATCTTCGATTCTCAAACTAGCGTTTGCATTCCAATACTGGTTTAATTTTCTGCCTAGAGTAAACCTACCCCCAGCTCGAGTTTCATCATATTCATCAAATCTGCGTGTATAATAATAACCGCTAGCACCAAAACTAAACAATGAATCGAACAAGAATGGTTCGCGGAAACTAGCAGTATAACGCTGCAATTGGGTACCAGGCACGGCTTCCAATCGGAATTCCTGACCTGCACCTCTAAATGCACCACCACTCATCAAATCATCTAAACTTGTAGGAATTCTGGTAATGTCAAAGTTTCGTTCATTTAGAACGATACTACCATTCATACCTGCATCCGAGTTAACGCCCACGCCAAAGAGAAGGCTACCGGTGCTGGCTTCCTGAACCGTTACCAACAAATCTTTAAATTCGGATTCCAGATCTGGATCTAAAACGGTGACGGTTGGACGCACTCCATCAGCAGAGGCTTCAAAAATATTCAATCTTGCAAGATTCTTCTCTGCCAATCTTAAATCAGGATAAGTCAGAACCTGACCTGGGAACAAAGGCACCTGTCGAAGAATAACATTTTGCTTTGTTCGTTCATTACCCACCACAAACACTTGCCCAACTCGAGCCGGCGGCCTTTCAAATGCTTCATATTGTATTCTTACCAAGCCTGGAACATCTGGAGAAAACACAGGCACCGGATTTAAGCGCATTTCTCGACCAGAGTAACCCACATAATCTTCCATCAACTTCTTATCTTCATTGATTTTATTTTCGTTAAAGTATTCCCCACCTT
>DBCB01000284.1:5341-5648 GCA_002303765.1 Planctomycetaceae bacterium UBA969 | reverse complement strand
GTATAAAAGAGCTTGTTGTAATCCTTCCGGGCAATCATTTGCTCTACAAGATGGTCAATCGCTTTTTTTACACCTTGGGTTTTGACCAACTGTTCAAGTTCACCAAAAATCACATCAGCCATGTTATCTCCGAGTAAAGAACCAAAATTATTTCAAGAGTTTAAGGTTCACCTACAACAACGCGAACCTGATAAAATTTATTACCGACCCCTTCAAACGATCTACGTAAATTGAAAACCAAAACAACCTGGGAAGCGGAACCTGATGGTTGGGCTTTAGCCTTGAATTCAAATTGTTGAACCGTTCC
>DBCB01000284.1:0-5253 GCA_002303765.1 Planctomycetaceae bacterium UBA969 | reverse complement strand
CCTAATAATTCCCATTGATAGCCAGTTCCCAAACTCAAAGGCATTTCTATTTTCAAAATGCTTCCAGACTTAAGTTCTACCTTGGCCGCCTCGAATACCTCGATCATTTGGTCGTTTTTTAAAGGTTTGAAATCAGCGGATTTTAAAGTAGTCTCTGCTCCTGCAAGCATCAACCCAGCTATTAAAATTAAAAGTACATTCATTTTTCCCAAACCCCAACCTGTTATACTCGAAAAAGGCATGATATTAGATTACGATTAAGGTAATCGAATCATGAGTAGCATGAAATATAATTCCATCGAATCGCAGGAGACTCTTTGTGCAAGTTTGCCCGCTAAAGTTTTGGATCTTGAAGGCCTTAGGGCTATTAGCTAGCCTCTTATTTTCTCAAGGTGCACTTATAGCTGGGGTCTATTATTCCCAAGAATCGTGTAACGAATTACCTTCGCAATGGCGGGGCCTATTGATGGATCAAAGGCAACTCAGGCAATTAGCTATTGAACCAAAACTTAAGCAAATCTCATCTGAGTTTCGAAAGAAATACCTTCAGGATTTATCCCGTCTGGATAAACTTTCCAAAGAAAGAAAACTCCTGCCCGAAGAATTCTCAGATCAGGGCGCCCTCTTGATCCGTTTAAATCAAGCTCCCCTCGCCTTGGAAACCCTGCGAAAAGCAGACCGCGAATATCCGCTAAACTTTCGCATCCTCGCCAATCTATCAAGTGCTTGGCAAACTCTTGGAGAATTCGACCGCGCCATCCAGGTTTCGGAACAAGCGATAGCCTTGGCACCGGGGAAATATGTTGATGCAGAAAAGTTGCAACTCTTCTGGATCAAGCAATTGAAAAAACAAAAAGCAGGACAAAAAACTGACAACTTGTTCAACCTTCTATTCCAATCGCCCGAAGGCAAATACATCCCCGGCGGTATTGACCCCGCACAATTAAAAAACATCCCCAAAGACGCCATTGCTTCCGTACAACTTCTGACATTATGGTTTCCCGCAGATTCACTTCTACTAATGCAACTTGCAGAAATCGCTAATGCATCGGGTGATCCGGAAGTAGCCCTTGCCATGATGGATGGTTGTGTTACGGAATTTGGATTACGCGAAGGACTATTATTGGAACATAGGCGGATATTAAAAGAGTATGTGCAAGGCAGAAAAACAGCTAAAGATGAAAAGCATCAGGATCATAAAAGCTGGTTTGTCCCTAAATCCTTACGGCCCTTTGCTCTCGATAAAATGGAACTCGATTTGCCACCCATCAAAGCCAATGCCGTTAATTTACTACCTTGGTTAGTGCTAGCGCAAACACAGGTGGATCGAAAAGCGTTGGCGCAATACCCTGCGTATTTAAAACAATTAGAAAATCAAAAAGTGCAAATCGAAGGGCATATGCAACCCGTAGGTGAGGAACATGAATCCAGCACTTTTTTACTTTTGGAAAATCCCGTGGGATGTTGGTACTGCGAAATGCCCTCATTGAATGGCATGGTTCTTATTGAGCTTAAAGATTCGAAAGTTGTGCGGATGAGCAGGCAAACGCAGATCATCAAAGGGAAGTTACAACTTCGCAAGGATGACCCGGAGAAATTCCTGTTCACCATTCTTGATGCAGAAATGCTACAAGCGCCTTAATCAGCTTTCTAGCCTAATCGTTCACATACTAAGATTTGTTTATCAAAACCTTGGCGACCATTTTAAGTAGCATCGTAAAATGGTCTTGACTAATTTACGATGGGTGCGAAAATGGTCATTATGAAAATCAAGCATCGTATCTATGATTCCATGCTAAACAACCATTTATCAAAACATCGGCAGATGGCTTTGGTTAGTGGCCCTAGGCAGGTAGGCAAAACAACAACCTGCAAGAATCATTCGGAAAACTATTTCAATTGGGATAATATTGATCACCGGGAATTGATTCTTGGTGGCACAAAAAAAATAGTGCATCAATTGGGACTGGAGCAACTTTCGGCTGATAAAACCACTGTACTTTTTGATGAATTACACAAATTCCCACGCTGGAAACAGTTCCTCAAAGGGCTTTTTGATTCTTACGAAAGCCATTTGAATATTCTGGTTACAGGTTCAAGCAGGCTTGATACTTATCGCCGTATTGGCGATAGCCTGATGGGTCGCTATTTTCTTTACCATATGCATCCGTTTTCCGTTGCAGAAACCATTCACCAAGAATTGCCAGATGCCAAACGAATTATTCGACCTCCAAAAAAGCCCAAACAATCGGACTTCAATGCTTTATGGGATCATGGGGGATATCCCGAACCCTTTTTAAAAAGAGATCCTGCGTTCAGCAGAATTTGGCAAACCCTTCGCACCCAGCAATTAGTGCGGGAAGATGTACGAGACCTGACTCAAATCCAACAGCTCGACCAATTGACTTTGCTTGTAAACCTTTTAGAGTCAAGATCTGCACATCAAATTGTTTACAGTAATCTTTCACGGGAGATTCAAGTCTCCGTGGATACGATACGCAGATGGGTCGAAACATTAAGTAATCTTCATCTTGGGTTCCTTATCAAACCTTGGTTCAAGAATATATCCCGATCCTTGCGCAAAGAACCCAAATGGTTTCTGAGGGATTGGTCGGGTATTTCTGATGTGGGCGACAAAGCCAAAACTTTTGTTGCCTGCCATTTATTAAAAGCAGTTGAAGGATGGAATGATCTGGGGCTGGGGAAATTCCAGCTTGGTTATCTGCGTGACAAATCTAAAAAAGAGGTTGATTTCCTAGTAATCCGCAATGATGCACCTTGGTTTTTGGTTGAAGTCAAATACCGTCAGGAATCAATAAGTGAAGGGTTGAAATATTTCCAGAAAATGCTTCAAGCACCATTTGCTTTTCAAGTTGTTCTTGAATCTGAATTCATTGACGCCGACTGTTTTGCCAAACCCCGCAGTGCAATCATGGTTCCTGCTAAAACCTTTCTTTCACAACTTCTTTAGTTACTTATTCTTTACTTCGAGCCTATTAAAATACCTAGATAGATTTGCTCAAGCCCTAAGAATAGAACTTCTTACGAACCTTAGTTGCATGCGACTGGACCTTTTCAAAGGCATGTGCGATGGCATTCATCGCGGTTTCATTTTGCAGCAAAACCGGATGATGCAAGACGAGCATATTTTCGTGTGCGTTTGCAGCTTCAGGCAACGGGCCTGCACTCTGCCAACGGGATTGCGATCTACTAACATGAAGGGCAGCAAACCCCGCATCAAGTGCAATACCTTCCGCCTGCATCGCAGGGACCAAGCACTCACGATCCAAGCCAAACTCTTGCGGATTCAATCTTAGCCCTAATTTGTAAAAGGCATGTTGATCAGAATTGAAGTAAGCTTGAATAAGTTCAATTCCATTGATGGGATGGAGTTTTGTCTGCAACAGTTTCACTGAAACCATGCGCAAAGCATTTGTTTTATTCAAGTTTTCCAATTGGGGCACAAGAACCACGGCTTGAATTTCGCTTAATGGCGCCAACTTGCTTCCCCGTAAAAGCAACATTTTCGCCTTTTGTGCCAACTCAGGTTTATGGGAAAGTATTGCACCTCCCCTGCCCGAAGTAATCAATTTCGAACCACCGAAACTAAGAACGCCAAAGTCTCCCCAAGTACCTGCACTTTTTCCCTGCACCACCGCACCGGGGTTTTGGCAGGCATCTTCGATTACACCCACGCCCGAGTTTTTGCACTTCGCCATGATTGTTTTCATGTCAGCATGCCCGCCATGCAAATGTGAAACAATCACTGCTTTACAACCCGCTTCAATTGCGAGATCAATTGCCTGGGGCGAGATTTGCCAGTTTGCTGGATCAAGATCGATAAGAAATGGCTTTGCTCCAAGGGCATGAATCGCGAGAAAGTTGCCTGGGTATTCGTAGGCAGCCATGCCAACTAAATCACCAGGTTTAATACCTAAAGCTTTTAAGGAAATTTCGACCCCGAGGGTACCACTCGAGCAAGTGAGTACATGAGGGGAAAGAAATTGTGCACCGATTAATTTTTCAAGTGCGAGCACATGGCCTGAATCATAGGAAGCCCAAGATGCATCGTCCCAAGAAGATTGCAAGGCACGAAAAATTGCATGATCATGCACGGGTAATGAAGGCCCCGAGGGAAATGCCATATCTCCACCAAAGAAGGCAGGCAAATCAGAAATCATGAAAGCTCCTGCAAGCTGTTATGGGCTGAAATAAGCTGGTTTTACGCGCATGGATTCAAATGCATTTTTGGGAATCAAAAACACATCAGCAAACTTGCCCGAAGTTGCAAAGTAAGATTTATCCCCATCCATTTTGCCAACCAAAAGCTTCTGGCTTTCTTTTTCACCTTGGATTTTAAATTCAACTTGTAAGGCCCCCTTAGCAAGATCAAGCTCTTGCTCAGCTTTGACCCCAGCGCTAAAGGAGACAAACTTTTCAGCTTTCAAAGTCGCAAGTGCGGTTGCTAGAACTTCCGCTTTAACAGGATCCAATTTGAATTCAGCAGGAGCCTTGGCTATCCAAGATTTATCCTTGCGTTCAAGCTCAATCGTAAAAGGTGAGCCCAACAAGGATTGCCAACCTGTTAGCTTGATAGATTCAATTTTTGCAGGATCGAGTTTGGGAAACACCACCAGATCCTGAAGCTCTGCTTCAAGCGCATTGGTGACAAAGCGATCGGTAATGAATACAAAATCTCGCCAAGCTTGTCGGGCGTAAATGCCCGTCTTATCAGGTGATTCCTTACCGAAACCATACTCAAAAGTTTTAGCATCTTTATCTTTACCCAAGGTGACGACCGCCTTGATACTCGCGGGGTTTAAACCATACTCTCGGTTAAGTTCACCTTCAGGTGCCTTTTCTGCAACCAACTTGTTGGCTTTAAGATTATTCAGCGCACCGAGGGCATTCATCACAAGACCGGCATCAGCATTCTTGCCTGCTTGCTCGGGGGGCAAAACAATCTTCCAAGGATCTTCTTTTTTATCACGACTAACTTCGAAAGTTTTACCCGCACGGGAAATCGAAAGCTTTGTCACATTCTCGCCCAGATCCATCGATTCGCTAAACTTGGGAACAAAAGTATCCAAGTACGCCAATGGGCTTTCTTTTAATTTGTCCAATAAGGTTTCAGGTACTCTGCCATAGGTGGTTTCTTTATCAGCGATACGTTTGAATACAGCTAGGCCATTTTCCCGCTTGCCAAAAAGAACCTTCACCTTCGGATCGCCTGGCTTCAACGAAGGTTTTACT
>DBCB01000240.1 GCA_002303765.1 Planctomycetaceae bacterium UBA969 | reverse complement strand
CTTTCTACAAGCTTCGTGGGGTTCAATCAGGAAAAATCAGACCACTTTGAAGTGATTCACGATGGCCTTCCAAACGATCCAGAAGTGAAATTGTGGATTGCGCAGCTAGAAAAGAATTACACAACATTTTTCATGTGGTTTTCGTTGAATGGTACCCAGATTGAGTTACCAAAAACAAAGCTTTCGGTTGTAATTACGACCAAGCCTGATGTTTACAATGAAATGCATCTGGCGTTGGTTGGTAACAAAGCCAAAGTTCAAGGGTTTATGCTGCCTAGAGAAAAGCTGCTTGTATTGTGCACCAAAAGGCTTGATCCCATTTCTGAAATGCTGGGCCTTAAAATGAAAGAATGGATAACCAAAGGGTATGATTTTAACCAACTTCTCCAGGGGAAAATAAACCAGGGGCATCCTCCTTCAGCGGATCATTTAGATGTTTCTTATTCCGGTGCACTAGCTGTTTTAAATCGTGCTTTGGATCAAGAAACAGTTTGGAATACCATCGGTAACTTTGGAACCTTGCAGCTCTTTTACGCCACCAAAACTCTCCCTGCTAATGTTGTTTTGCCAAAATGGTTTTCCGAAGGCTTGGCGGGTGTCTTTGAAACCCCCCATTGTTCTCCTTGGATGTCGTTTGGTAGTGCCAATTCTTATCATTTGCCATTATTCAGACAGATTTACAAAAACAAAAGAAATCCGATTGAGTTTGAAGCGATTCTTTCCAGACTAATGTCGGGTTCTAAACTTGCAAACCTAACCCCTCAAGCTGGCCAGGAACAGTTCAACACAGAGTCATGGGCTTTGGTTTATTTTCTAGTCAAGAAAAAACAAACTGCATTCATGGCTTTTTGTAAGGACTTTGAGATGTTTCCCAAGGATGTGGTATTGAGCCAAAGTTTGGTTACAAAAATATTTAACAAGCATTTCTTGGCTGCGGATTCTGCTGATGTGAAAAAAGCACAGACAGCATTTCTACTTGAATGGATTGACTTTATCTTTACCGAAAATCTAGAAGGGGAAAAATTCTTTGTTGATCTTCGTCGAATTCAAAGCGAAATGCTCAAAACTCAAGACTTATCTGTTATCGAAGACCCCACTGAAAATATGGTTCTTCGACTTTTGCTGGAAGGCAGTTTAGAAACAGGCGGAGTTCCCGGTACGACGCCCCCACCTTAAAGCAGATGAGAAATTTAAATCCTTCAACTACCTTCGTTATGATTTGCGTTTTGGTTCCATGTTTTAACTGAATCCCAATAAGCCTTTTCTATCTTTCTTGTGATAGGACCAGGCTTACCGTCCCCTATATTTTTTTTATCCACCGCGACAACAGGTAGTACACCCGAGGTCGTCCCGGTAATAAATAATTCAGATATCTGCCCAAGTTGTTCCATTTGCAATGACTTTTCCCTGATTGGAATCCCATCCTTGGCGATAAGATTTAGTAGATGGTTGCGAGTAATACCTGGCAGAATTAAATCGCTGCTAGGGCTTGTGTATAAAATCCCGTCCAATACGCCAAACAAGCTCGAGTGCGCAGATTCTGTGATGGTGCCATCCTTCAAATAAAACAGCACTTCTTGGCACCCTGCTTCTTTCGAATCCTGAATTGCCAAAACATTTGCAAGTAGGTTGGTAGATTTGATGTCGCAGTGTTCCCAGCGTATATCTGGGCGTGAAAGCAGGTGGATTCCCTTTTCACGCATTTCCCCATAAGGGTCGTTGAACTCTTGAACAAAAAGAAACTCAAAGGGTTTTACATCTTTTGGGAAGGCATGGCTTCTTGGAGCAGCCCCCCTGGTGATTTGAATGTAGACAATAGCGTTTTTAAATTTCCCTGCAGTTATGGTTTCGTAAACTCTTGCAGCAAGGGATACAAGATCAACACCTTGGATTCGGATAAGATTCAAGCTTCGTTCAAGCCTTATAAAATGTTCTTTTTCAAGCCACATTTTGCCCTGATTCACCCACATTACTTCGTAAACAGCATCGCCAAAAAGAAACCCCCTGTCTAATGCGGGAATTTTGGCTTCTGAAAGCGGGGTGATTTCGCCATTCATATTTGCTAATGCGATTGGTTTTTGTTGAGGTGTGGTCACGATCTAAAACTCCTATGAAATCTTGAGTGGCAGTCGGATAGAAAACTTGGTTCCTTTCCCCGGTTCACTTTGAGCCTCAATAGTGCCCCCATGAGCTTCAATGATTTTTTTTGTCGTCGGGAGTCCGAGACCTGTGCCGCCAGGCCGTGTGGAATAAAAAGGTTTAAATATCTTTTCCAATGCTTCTGCGGAAATACCTTTGCCAGTGTCAATCAGGTTGAGCGTGAGATTTTCAGGGGAGATGATTGCTTGAATTGTGACTTCACCGCCCTTGGGCATGGCTTGTTCGGCATTTAAAAGCAAATTAAGTAAGGCTTGTTTGAAGATTTCGCTGTCGAGAAAAACTGGGGGAAGGTCTGAAGGCAAATAGCGATTGACCTTGATGTTAGAATTGCGTGCCATGGGCCCGAAGAAATCGATAAGTTCTTCGAGAACTACTAAAAGATCGCATGGCTGAAGGTTTAATTGTTCTATGCGAGAGAAGCGGAGAAAGTCGTTGGAAACTTCAACAAGCCGTTCGCATTCGTTCTGAAGTCGTTGAACTCGCTCAAAGGCCCTGCGTTCTCGTTGTGTTTGAGGATCATTAAAATCCTCTGCAAGCAACTGGAGGTTGAGGCCAAAGGTGCTAAGGTGGTTTTTGATTTCATGAATGAACCCACCTGCGAGTTCCGCAAGTTCTGTGTAGGGATCACTCATTCAAATCTCCTGGTAAGGGCCCAAAAACTGGGCCCTCAGATTCCAGATTAATAAAAGATAAAACAATTTTGCGACTAATCGCGATGGTCGTTGTGACCTCTGCGATTGTCATGATGGCGCCTGCCGCCATGATCCCCGCCACGATCCCCGCCGCGATGTCCACCCGAACCGCCGCCGCTTTCAGGACGATCACCGCCACGGTCGCCGCCGCGATCACCACCACGGTCGCCGCCGCGATCACCACCACGGTCCCCGCCGCGATCACCACCACGGTCGCCGCCGCGATCACCACCACGGTCGCCGCCGCGATCACCGCCACGATGACCACCACGGTCCCCGCCGCGATCACCACCATTGTCCCCTTGTGGCCTTTGTTGTTGAACTTCAGGTTGGGGGTTAGGGTTTCGTTCGCGAAGGATTACTTTTCGGGAGAGTTTAATACGGTCATGTTCATCAATAGCGATAACTTTGACTTCGATAATATCGCCAACTTTGCAAACTTCTTCAACCTTGCTGATGAATTTGTCTTCAAGTTCGCTGATATGGCAAAGGCCATCGCGGCCGGGAAGGATTTCAATAAAGGCACCGAAGTCCTTGATTGAAGAAACCTTTCCTTCATATATTTTTCCAATTTTGACTTCTTCGGTGATAGCTTCAACTTTTGCTTTTGCAGCTTCAGCACCTTTAGAGTCGCTATGGGAGATGAAAACAGTACCGTCATCCTTGATATCAATTTTAGCGCCAGTGGATTCCTGGATGCCTTTGATGTTTTTACCACCGGGTCCGATGAGGGCACCGATTTTTTCAGGATTGATTTTCACGGTAAGAAGTCTAGGAGCAAAGGCGCTAATAGTGGCCCTTGGTTGTCGTAAAGAAGCTAGCATGGTTCGCAGAATATCTCGACGGGCAACGCGAGCTTGTTCAAGGGTGTCCTTGATAATGTCTGCACCAATGCCATCGATTTTTAGATCAAGTTGGATTGCGGTAATACCAATACCGGTACCTGCGACCTTGAAATCCATGTCGCCATAATGATCTTCATCACCCATGATATCGGTAAGGAGAGAGTATTGGTCTTTTTCCTTAACGAGGCCGATGGAAATACCAGCAACAGGGTTGGTGATAGGAACGCCAGCATCCATAAGTGCCAAAGTGCCGCCGCAAACTGACGCCATACTGGAAGATCCATTGGATTCCATGATGTCGGAAACCAGCCTAATGGTGTAGGGGAAAGCTTCAGTAGTAGGAAGCACAGCTTGAAGGCTGCGTTCTGCAAGGGCGCCGTGGCCAATTTCTCTTCGACCGGGCCCGCGGTTAGGTTTGCATTCGCCAACACTGAAAGGAGGGAAGTTGTAATCGAGCATGAACTTTTTGGTGATTTCATCAGTGATGCCATCAACGCGTTGTTCATCGCTTGAAGTGCCAAGAACGGTAGTTACCAGAGCCTGAGTTTCGCCTCTTTGGAACAAAGCAGAGCCATGGGTTCTAGGTAGAAGGCTTACTTCGCAATAAAGAGCGCGAACTTGGCGCAAATCTCGACCATCAATACGCTTGCCTGCAAGAATCAGATCGCGCACAATTCGTTCTTCAAGCCAGCCAAGAGCGGCAGAAACTTGAGCAGGTGTGTGAACTGGTTTTGCTTCGCCTTCGGGAAGGTACTTTTTCTTGATTTCGTCTTTGATTTCTTTAACCGCAGCAGAGCGTTCCGCCTTGCCGGTGGTTTGTTTCCTACGAGAAAATTCATCGTAGAATTTGGTTTTGAATTCATCATTCAAGGGATTTACAGGAGCAGCTTTTGGAAGCTCCTTGGTTGCAAGGCCCATTGCTTTTCTTAATTCGTGGATCAAGTCCACAATGATTTTGATTTGCTCATGAGCAAACATGATTCCTTCGTAGACTTGGTCTTCGGGGATTTCCTTGGCGAAGCCTTCGATCATGGTGATGGCATCTTTCGTGCCAGCCACTATTAGATCTAAATCGCTTTCTTGAACTTGAGCATAAGTTGGGAAAACAATAAGTTCGCCAGCAACTTTGGCGATGCGAATTGAGCCAGTGGGTTGCAGGAAAGGAATCTGGGAAATATGAAGAGCAGCACTTGCGCCGATCATAGCAAGAACATCTGGATCGAAATCGCGATCGCAAGAAAGGGTACTAGCCATGATCTGAACTTCGCGCATGTAGTCTGTGGGGAAAAGGGGCCTGATAGGCCTGTCGATCAAGCGGGAAGTAAGAATTTCTTTGGTGGTTGGTCTGCCTTCACGCTTCATGAACCCGCCTGGGAATTTACCAGCGGCATAAGTTTTTTCGCGATAATCAACAACGAGGGGGAAATAATCTTTAGTTGATTCAGCGGAGCCTTCCACAACGGTCGAGAGTGTCATAGTATCAGCATAACGAACGATAACTGCACCATGAGCTTGCTTGGCGAGTTTTCCTGTTTCAAGGATAAGAGTGTGAGCGCCCAATTGTTTTTCTACACGAATTGCCTGCATATAAATAAAACCTCCAACATTTTCACTTGGCGAAAGCCAAGAATGGAAATGTGTTAAGCGGAACTAGAACAGAGTTTATGGGGAAATTGCTGGTGAAAATAGAATTGAGAATCCTTCCTGAGAAGGAAACTTTCGGCTTTTTCTTCAGATTACAAAACCTACTATCCAACTTGCATGTTCCCTAACAAAATTCCTGACCAAGGGAACAACCGGAACATGAACAGCTTTACCTGAATTCCCCAATAGAATTAAAGTGGCCTTAATAATTAGACTAACTTGGCCTAATTTATTTGCGAAGGCCCAGGCTGCCGATCAATGTGGTGTAGCTTTCGTGATCCTTACTTCGCAAGTAGGAAAGCAATCCAGACCGCTTGCTGACCATCATCAACAAACCGCGGCGACTGGCATGATCCTTCTTGTGGCTGCGCAGGTGCTCGTGTAGCTCGTTGATCCGTTGGGTCAACAAAGCAATTTGGACTTCCGGTGACCCGGTATCCGTCGCCTTGCGGCAATACTTTTCAATGAGCTGAGACTTGCGTTCCTTAGTGATCGACATATAGTTCTCCACCGACCTCCGTCAGGCTAACATAAGCCTTTCTTGGTCCATAAACCTATTGCGTAAACTAGAATATTATCATTACAGGGTTCGAAATCAATAGTGAAAGCGTTTAATTTAAATAAAAAGCCCGGCTGGATTAGTAGCCGGGCTTCTTTTTAATTAACAATGCCGAATTACTTGGCTTTCTTTTCGCCAGCTTTGATTTCGGTTACTTCGTCTTTGTCATTGGTGATTACAATAGCAGGAACGCCTTTATCACCAATTTTGCCAAGTTTCTTAGCGATTGCATCGTCAATTTTGGCATCTTTTGCGATTTTCAGGTTCTTTTCTTCCTTCTTAACTTTGATGGTAAGGCTGGTGCCAGCTTCGTACTTGGTGATTGCACCCTTGTGTTCGCCAGCAATTACACCAAAAGCAACAAAAAAAACTGCAGCAGCAGCTACAAACATACGACGAAACATAATGAAATACTCCCATTAATAAACAAAGCCCTACCTTGGAAAAGCTCCCAAGGTTGGTGATTTCAGGGCTTACTTGCCCCAATATAAATCACCATATCTACTAAACCCTCAAACAATGCAAAGGTTTCCTAGTTATTTAATAATTTTGCAGTTTTTTATTAAAGCTCAAGCTTAAATTCTATTTTATTTCAGAAATATGATAAGTAGATTGAAACTTCCCTTTCGAAGTTCTTATGACCCTAGTTTAACAGCCCATTTTGCTGCCGACACCAAACTGCTTTCGTCTGCCATTCCTTTCCAAGCGATGTCGTAAGCCGTGCCATGGGCAACACTGGTTCGAATAATCGGCAAACCTGCTGTAATGTTGACAGCTCTGCGTTGGCCTAGAAGTTTTAAAGCGATGTGGCCTTGATCGTGGTACATGGCAACCACCCCATCAAATTCCCCTTGGCTTGCTCTTAAAAATAAAGTGTCAGAAGGGATTGGCCCAGAAACAGTCATCCCTTGTTGCTTGCAAAGAATTGCTGCAGGTTGGATGATCGTTTGCTCCTCGTTACCAAAGAGCCCGCCATCGCTTCCGTGTGGATTGAGTGCAGCAATTGCAATGCGGGGTGTGCGGCCTAAAACTTTAGTAAGTAAATTATCTAAGAGTTGAGCTCTAGCGACAATTCTTTCGATGCTAAGTTCATCGAAAACATTTCTCAATGCAAGGTGTAATGTAACATGGGCTACTGCCAATTCTGGAAGTGCCAAAATCATTACGTGCTCTTTAGCTTTTGTTCTAGAAGCCAATATTTCGGTGTGTCCTGGGTAATCCAGCCCCGCAAGATGCAATCCCTCTTTGTGAAGAGGCGCGGTAACTATCGCACCAGCTCGTTTTTCAAGTGCCCAATCAATCGCTTGTATTAAATAATCATGAGCTGCTTTGCCTGCAGAGGCATTTACATTGCATATTTTAACAGTAGATAAATCTGCTGTTTGGATTTTGGTGCAACTTATAAGATTTGATTGTGGCGTGGCTTGCTCTGGCTCGTTGATGATCTGAACTTTTGTATTTTTGTTGAGTAGATGAATGGCTTTTTCTAGCCATCCCGGATCACCCACCACAACTGGGTCGCAAAAAGCAAGAATTTCGTCCCATGCCTTTACAATAATTTCTGGGCCTACCCCAGCGATATCACCCATGGTGATTAGTATTCTGGTTTTTTTGTTACTAGATTGGGTCATTGATTTGTTCCTTGAAATCGGGTTATTTGGAGCAAAGCATAGCAAGTAATCTTTCCATAAGTGTTTTAGGGGGGATTTGGCTGCCCCCTTTCATTCCTGTATCTGTTTCAATGAGCCAGGTTAAAACCTTGTTGATTTTTTTGCGTCCAATTTTCCGAAGTTGAGCTTCAGCGCTAGTTTTTGTGAAACTGAAAAACCCAGCTTTTTCTAATGCGAAAGCCATGGGTTTGTCTTGCATTGCAAATCTTCCTGCGTAGGCCAATTTTCGGAGGTGTGAGCTAAATGCCCCAAGAAGCTTCATGGGTTCTTCGCCTTGTTCGAATAACTCAAATAATAATTGAAACGCTGCCCTTTGGTTTCCTTGTCCAATATGATCAAACAGCACCCATACCTTTTCAACATGCCCTTGGCCAACCAGCATATCAACATCCTTGGCGTTTATTTTTGGATTGTCTGCAGCATAACAGGCGAGCTTGGCAATTTCTTGATCTAGTCTGCCTAAGTCGGGGCCAATTAATTCTACCAGTAGGTTTGCGGCATCGTTTGCGAGTGGTTTATCATGAATGTTTTTTCCCTGTGCAATGCACCATGCGACAAGGCTTTCTTTTCGGGAGGGCGCTTCGCAAGTAATTAAAGCTTCCTTGGCAAGCATTTTTGATAATTTGGTGTTGGAAGGCCAGGAAGAAGTTTCAAGGATGAGAACGCCATTGGAGCTAGGCGCCTGGAAATATTTTTCGAGTGCTGGTCTATTCTTACTTACAAAATCATCCGCCTGTTCAACCCATGCGAGCCTTTTACCACCAAAGAATGAAAGCGTAGTTAGCTCTTCTCTTACTTCCGCAAACGAGGTCTTATCACCAACGAAAGAACCTAATCCGAGGTCTTCGTTACCAGCAAGGATTTGATGTTTTAACGCTTTTCCTGCTTTTCTATGGAGGTAGTCTTCGGAACCAGTGATTACATAAACTGGTTGCAATTGAAGTTTTGCCTGATCTTTTAAGAACTGTTCAACTTCCATTAAATTCCCCAACTGAATATCGGTTCATGATATTCATGCTACTTTGTGGCGTGGGAAAATCGAGACTATTTTGGTCGAACTGGATTTGTTGGAAAAGTCGGCATTCCTTCAGAACCAAGCCCAGGGAAAGAAGTTGGACTTGCAGGTGCACTACCATTGTTACTTGGAATAGTGCTGGAAGGTGTATTTGGAAAAGAAGAAGCTGGTTTTGGAGCTGGTACTGCAGGGATATCTTGATTGATAGGGCTTGCAGGTGGAGTATAGCCACCACCACCTACTGGTGAAACATCCACGCCTGTGACTCTGGCCTTGGGTGTGGATAAATCAACTTTCACCGCACCAGTAGTTTCAGCAGATCCAATATTTCCTGCAAGATCTGAGGCTTCAACCCTGATAAAAAATTGATAAGGCAGCCCTTCGCCTGGCATACGCCATACATATCTTCCAGTATTAGGAAGATTTGGGACAGCAACAACCCAAGGTCCTTCAGGTGTTTTTGCATAAGAAATATTTACAGGATTTGGCCCTAAGTACTTATCAGAAGCAGTCCATGTTACGCTGAGGTTTCCTTGATCGATGCCCCGACCAACATCAACACCAATGAGTTTAACCAAAGGTTTCGTTTCATCAACTTCAACCCAGAATTGGGGAAGGTCACCAGATTTTGGTGGATGTTCGCCTAGGTCTACCCCACTTCGGGCAACAAGAGTAAAACCATAACGGCCTTCTTCGGGTACATCAACAATGCACGGGGGAAGTTTGGGCGCATCCTGATCATACTTACGCCAAACTTTGCCGCCATCGCGAGTTACATAAACTTCCACTCGAGAAATATCCGAAGGTCCTACATCATCGATTTTATAATTAAGCTGGAACCGCCTGCTCTTAACCATTGATATATTGCTTTTGCCTGATCCATTTTCCTGCGTTGTGCTTCCAGCTCGTGTTCCATTTGGTTGAATCACGATAGAACTTTCACCAAAGTTTCCGCATTTATCTCTAACCGTTAGATGTACTTCAATATTTCCAGAGGTACCAGGGTTCCAAACATGCTGCCCCTGAGCAATTTGTTGGGCAGATAGAGGCACCCAATCCTTGCCATCAGAATTCCGAAATTCCAGCCTCATACTGGAAAGATCCAAGGTTTCATCGCGGAGATCCCAATCGATCGAAGCGGAACCATCTTTAAAAACACCCCGAAGAACAACCGAAGGTGGGGTACTATCGATGCAAACTTTTAAAGAAGGCTGAGCAATGTTGATATTTGCGGGGACCATTCTTCCATCAATTTCTTGGCTTTGAACGGAGAACCAATACCAACCATCTTTTTGGGCCCGGAAAAGGAATTGCTTTTGGGTAGGAAGAGCGGTGCCTACATGGGCGTAAGTTTTGCCAAAATCTTCAGAAACATGAAGAAGGATTTTTTGAATCTTGGAGTCAGCGGGGTTGGAAGAAAACGGAATGATAAAAGAAGCATCTCTGGAATAATAGGTGTCCGTGGGCGGTGCAGCATTGATAAGCGACGTGCAAATAATGCAATAAAACGCCAGCAAACTAGCGGAAGCGGAGGAGCCAGTAATTTTCCGCAAAAGGGCCATTATCATGTCCATGGGAAAGAAAGCGTTTGTTCTGACACTGTCAGAAATAACGGCTTCCTTTAATATCGACAGATATGCTGAAAATCTTAAGGAATTAGTAAAAGATGGTTTGCATAAACGAAATCGTAAGTTAATTGCCTAAAAACATGCTAAATGGAAGAGCGCTTGAATGGGCCTATTCCGTAACGATCAATCAAGTTTTTAATAAATGCAGGTGGAACAAACGCTAACACCAAAGTTATCATGCACAAGCTGAAAGTGGTTAAGCCCATCAATAGTCCAATTCCAGTATGAAGCATGATAGAGCCACAAATCATGATCCACTTCAATTTGTGATTCCAAACTAAAAAGGGAAAAGAAGTTTCAAGCACAATGGTGTAAACGCACCCTGTAGTCATGACGACTTCCCAAAGCACTTTATGCTTTGTAAGGAAAACCAGCAATGATGTGTAAAAAGGTATATGCATGGGGTTAAAAGAATAGTTAGCTAAAACTCCCCAAAGAGCAGTCCCATTCCACCAGGAAGAGCCTTGAAGTTTTGAGGTTGCTGCAGCAAGGTAAATGATGCAGAAATGAATCTGAATCATTCGGGTAACGAAATTGGAAAGGATTAAAGGTTTAGGGGGTTCGTTCCATTTGGGGTCGCCCGCTTTTTTTCTGCGCAGTTTTTGAAAATAATGATCAAGCGAATAAATCTCTCCGCCCGGTGCAATGATCATGTAAAAAAGCAGAATGATTATCATCGCATCCATTCCGAAAAGTCCGGATGGCGCCCTATGGATATAAGCTAATGCCCCTATCCATGAAATAATCGCACTCGTCCTAGAAAACAAACCCACAGCCATGAAAAAATTCGCAGCTAAGAAACCAAGATGAAAAGCCCAGATCCAAAAAGGATTTGTCGCATGATAAAAAACAGACCAACTAAGATTTGATTTAGTAATTTCAATCGTGTTTTCAGACCACTCAGGCGCCATTACATACATTGGCGTATCTTTTCTGAAATGATCCGCAAGGCCCTGATTGACTATCCCTTCGGGGCCAACAAAAGCTAATAATTCAAAACTGTAGCACAAAGTGATATAAAAAATTAAACACCCGGTTATAAGCCGAATTAACCCAATGGTATTAGGTGCAACAGGGGTAAACCAAAACCTGTCGAATTGTTTAAGCCAACCTTCTGAATCTTCCAAGTTGGCCTTACTTTGATTTCCATTGGCAGACGAAGCAGCAGGCCGATCAAAAACAGAATGTTTTCCAGTGCTCATTAGTTGCCGCCTTCCTTTGCAGGCACGATTTTTACATCTCCAGCATGAATATCAAGAGAATGGTTCAATACTGAGGGTTCATTAGGATTAGCGTTACGTGTTATTGGTAATAAGAAATACAAAAAGGCATCATTGGGATCTATGAGATTGCCATTTTTATCAAAGCTTCCCATGAAATAAGGATAATACAATGTTGGATCCAAGGCGTTCTCCCCTCGAGACATATCTGTGGGGGTAATGATGCTATGAGTAACCCTGTAAATTTTAATGTTATCTATGTTGATGCTAGGTTTATCTGCAGGATGAGCGAATTTTTTGGTTAGATAAAGAGCATAGGATGCGAGCATTCTTTTTGAATAATCTGCTGGCTCCTTAAACATATAAGATTGCGACATCGATCTGTTAAGTGGGGTAATTTGCGGTTGATTAGCCAAACCAGCAAGATTCCGCCTTTGGAGCTTTTCTTCCCAATTGTCTGGGGTCTGACTACTTGCAACATTGGTACTTTCTGTGACCGAAAGCATGCGCTGATAATGCATTTGAATCGGGCTTTCAGTCCGATTAGGTATTTTAAACCAAC
>DBCB01000187.1:8537-8757 GCA_002303765.1 Planctomycetaceae bacterium UBA969 | reverse complement strand
GTTACAGGCGATCTTCTTGCTCATTGCATCGATACTGCAATCTGGCTTAATGGCTCGATTCATGATGTTAGTGCTATGACCGAAACTTTTGTCAAACAAAGACAGCACAACCTAACTGGCAAAATGGAAAAGGTCACCATTGATGATGCCTGTACCTTCATGGGCCATTTTGAAAATGGATCCCTCGCAAGCTTTGAATCCACCCGATATGCTCGTGGGC
>DBCB01000187.1:7653-8523 GCA_002303765.1 Planctomycetaceae bacterium UBA969 | reverse complement strand
AAAGCGCTTTATACCTTCGAAATCAATGGCGAAAACGCTTCTATTTTCTGGGATCTTCACGACCTGCACCGATTGCAGTATTTTGATTACAAAGATGAAGGACCACTACGCGGGTGGAAATCCATTCATGTAACCGATGGCGATCATCCTTACATGAGCAACTGGTGGGTGCCTGGTTTGCAAATTGGTTACGAACATAGTTTTGTTCATGAAGTTGCAGATTTTGTTACTTCATTGGGAACCGGAAAACCTGTCGGCCCCAATTTCAGAGATGCTCTTGAAACCCAGCGCATTTGCGATGCAGTTTTAGAATCAGCTAAGACTAATCATTGGGTTGATGTCAAGAAAGACAAGTAAAACCAAGCTGCTAAAAAGAAAAAGCCCGTCAGTTACGACGGGCTTTTTTTATTACTACTCATCTTAACTATAAACCCTGCTAATCGGAGATACCGTGCTAGGCAATATTGGGTTTGGCCTTCCGCTGATATCAACCACCATCGCATGTGGATCGATCCCCATGTTGCTGTAGATGGTTGCAAGAACATCAAGATAGTTAATGGGATTATCTTTGGCTGAACCAGCACTGCTATCGGTTGATCCGATAACCTGTCCGGTTTTCATTCCGCCACCCGCAAGCAATGCGAAATTCACTCTAGACCAATGATCTCTACCCGCATCTTTATTGATTTTTGGAGTCCTACCAAATTCACCCCACACACAAACGGTAGTGGTTTTATCCATTCCCCGTGCGTAGATATCCTCAATAAGTGCAGATACCCCTTGATCAAAAGTGGGCAAATGCTGCTTCATATGCTTGAAGTTGTTACCATGCGTATCCCAAAATCCATAGGCAACCGTCACGCAACGTGT
>DBCB01000187.1:0-7618 GCA_002303765.1 Planctomycetaceae bacterium UBA969 | reverse complement strand
ACAAGCCTTCGTGCCATTAAAAGTTGATCATTCCAAAGCGGGCCACCATCACCCAAATGCTTGCTAGAGCCTTTACCATAGCGCTCACGAACTTTCGAAGGTTCTTTAGTCACATCGATGGCTTCAACCAACTTGCTAGAAGTAAGAACTTCAAAAGCACGCTGATAATTCTGGTTCATGCCAGAAACTTCCAAACGATCTGCATTTCTGCGAAAAGCATCGACCTGATCCAGAAGGATTTTACGGTCTTCAAAGCGACTTGCAGTCAACCCTTGAAGCTTCATGTTATCTATGCCTTCGCCATCCAACCTGACCCCGGAAGATGCTCGACCGAGAAACCCAGAACTTGGGCTATTGTAGGGCTTATGCTGCATGGTTGGAAAAAGATCTACAAATGCAGGCACCGAAGGATTAACCTGCCCCTGAACCTTGGAAATCACTGAACCAAAGTGGGGTTTATTATCTCGCTTGGTAACCGACATCGGATAACCGGTGGTACTCTGAAAACTTGAGTGTTCATCAATTTGACCAACAAGAGATCTCAATACAATGTATTTGTCAGCACACGCTGCAAGCTTTGGCAAGTGCTCGGATATCTCGATACCTGAAACATTGGTTGGGATTGGTTTGAATTCGCCCCGGACTTCGGTGGGCGCATTTGGCTTAAGATCAAAACTATCCTGATGAGCCATCCCGCCTGAAAGATAAATCATAATGACAGAACGTTGATTACCCTTCAGATTGGAAGCAGCTTCGGCTTGAAAAATGCCAGGTAGGGTAACGCCAAAGGGGGCCAACGCCCCAACACGGAGAAAATTACGCCTGTTGACGCCATCGCAAAACTTTTTGGAAGATGTTTGATTCATAACAAGCCTCTTGGTGTGCTAATACAAGGTTATAATAGCACTATTTCGCAGCATTAGGAAATGTTAAACTCTAAATTTCAAGCTTTTTCGCCCTCTTCTTCATTCGACAATCCCACCTTGATCCTTAAATCCAAACCATGCAACTATTACCAAGTTTATTGCAATTTTTTCAGTTAGAAACAGTCTTTTACGCTTAAAATCGCATACATTAAGAATTATGCATATTATTTTCATCGATGCTGATGCCTGCCCGGTCAAAGACGAAATTTATCGCGTCGCCTGCAGATATTCTATGAAAGTTGAAGTTGTGGCAAATTCTACCATGCGGGTGCCTGCGAACCCATTATTCACCATGGTAGTTCGTCCAGGATTTGGGACTGCAGATGATTGGATTGCTGAAAACACGGGCCCGGGCGATCTCGTAATTACTGCAGATATCCCACTTGCAGCCCGCTGCCTCGAAAAGGGTTCGCTAGTTCTGAATGCCAAGGGGAAACAATTCACAGAAAATGACATCGGCACGGCTCTGGGAATGCGCAGCCTAATGGAAGAACTTCGCCAAAGTAATTTGGTTTCGGGGGGCCCTTCCCCCATGGGTGCAAAGGATCGTTCTAAATTTCTTTCCAAATTTGATGAGCTTATAAATGCAGTCCGAAAAACATACNNATTAATGCAGTTCGTAAAGCATACCCACCACGCAAATAAATCGCTTCTCCCAATACTTGCACCCTGATAAATAGCACTTAAAATCTTCAATCAACTGGATTATCACAAACTATTTGTACATAATTGTTCTTTTGCTACTGTTCTTCAAGAGGAGAGATTTCATGAACAACTTATCACGCAGAAGTTTGCTGGCTGGCGCAGCGGTCGTGGGGCTTTCTGGCACAGAACTGCTTGCATTTGCAGACAATAAAAAGCCCTTCAAATTCATGCTGAACACTAGCACCATCCGAGGGCAAAAACTTCCTCTTAAAGACCAAGTCGAAGTTGCGGCCAAGGCTGGTTACGACGCAATCGAACCTTGGGTTAGCGATATCGACCAATTCATCAAAGATGGCGGAAACCTCAAGGATATGGGCAAGCGAATTAAAGATAGCGGCATGACCATGGAAAGTGCCATCGGTTTCTTTGAGTGGATTGTTGACGATGAAGAAAAACGAAAACAAGCAATCGAGCTTGCAAAAAAGACCATGGATAACTTGGCACAGCTAGGTGGGAAAAGGCTTGCTGCACCGCCTGTTGGCGCAACAAACAAGCCTAGAATCGATTTATATGCTGCAGCCCAACGATACAGGGAATTACTTATTGCTGCGAGTTCCATCGGCGTAATTCCCCAAGTTGAACTTTGGGGCTTTTCAAAAAACCTGAGCAAACTTGGAGAAGTGGCATTGATCGCAATCGAAGCCAAACACAAAGACGCTTGCATATTAGCTGATGTTTACCATTTGTTTAAGGGCGGGTCTGATTTCGAAGGTCTGAAACAACTTGGGCAAGGCGCACTGCAAGTTTTCCATATGAATGACTACCCAAAGAATTTAAATTCGACCGAGATTCAAGATAAGGATCGGGTTTACCCAGGCGATGGTATCGCACCTTTAACAAGCATGCTGAAAACTTTACGCGACAATGGGTTTAATGGCTTTCTTTCGTTAGAGTTATTCAATCGAGACTATTGGATGCAGGATGCAAACTTGGTAGCAAAAACCGGGCTTGAGAAAATGAAAGCTGTCGTGCAAAAAAGTTTAAGTTAACTCGCTACTAATATAATCCTTAGCATTTTAAGGGAGTAAAAGCGGTAATTCTCTTACCCCGCTTTCCTCCCTTAACTATTTCCATAAAAATCCCTCGCCTTTGCCAACCCTTCTCGGCTTGACTTGATTCTTCAAATAGGTATTGTTCCCAACTTCATGAGATGGTGTAAAGATTTTTACGCCGGTAGATTTTCTTAATGGTCCTTTGGTTCGAGACGGAAGGTGTATTCATGCGAAGTAAATCATATATGCAAAAGAAATCACCCAAAGCTATTCACTGGAGCATGGCATTAGTGCTTGCTTTCCTGTCAGTTCTGCCCGGATGCATGCATCAAACCCCAAGGTTAGTTGCAGAAGAAGAAACGGAACGCGATCGATATGGAGTTCGCACACTGGGTGAATTTTGTACGGTCGGAAATGCAGACCCTCTTCCTTTAGGGGGGATTGGATTAGTGGTAGGGCTAGATGGAACAGGCGCTGCGCCTACCAGTGATGCCAATCGAACCATGCTAGAAGATGATCTTCGCAAGCAAGGCGTTCGAAATATTAAAGAAATGCTTGCAAGCAATACAGTAGCATTGGTTATGATTTCTGCCTCGATTCCACCGGGAACCCGCAAGGGCGATGCTTTGGATATCGAAGTAACTCTACCACCACGCAGTAAGGCTACAAGCATACAAGGCGGATACTTAAAAGAGTGTATTTTATATAACTACGATTTTGCTAAGAATCTTTCTCCAACATACTCAGGCCCCAAAGGCACTTTGCGAGGTCACCCTGTTGCAAGGGCTGAAGGCCCACTTTTAGTAGGATTTGGCAAAGCGGGTGAAGATGATGAAGGCAGAGTAAAATCTGGCAGAATTTGGGGCGGTGGTAAAACACAAATCGACTGGCCCTTCACTCTTATTCTAAATCAAGATCAACAATTTGCACGCGTATCAGGCATGATTTCAGATCAAATAAATGAAACTTTCCAAATCAGCAAAGGCGATCCAGGCGCTGTTATTGCCAGCACTAAAAACAATATCTCCGTTTCATTAAGGGTTCCCTCACAGTACAAACTAAATCATCCACGATTTCTTAGAGTGGTAAGGCTCATCCCCACCAGAGAAAACGATGCAGGTAAAGGCGGCCAAGGGCGCGCCAACTACATCAAAAAACTTAATGAAGACCTTATGGATCCTAGTCGTTGCGTAACCGCAGCTCTTAGACTTGAAGCTTTAGGGCAAGAAACCATTAACACTTTAAAGAATGGCCTAAAGAACGAACATCCATTGATTCGATTTAGTTCTGCAGAATCTTTGGCTTATTTGGGTAGCCCTTCTTGTGGCGAAGAATTGGCACGATCTGTTATTGATCAACCCATGCTAAGGGCTTTTTCACTTACAGCAATGGCATCACTTGATGAAGCTATTTGCCAAGTAAAGTTACGTGAAATTCTTTACTCATGCACAGATGATGAAACCCGCTACGGGGCATTCCGCGCATTACGGGCACTTGATGAAAAGAATGAAACAATACAGGGCGAATTTTTGAACGAATCATTCTGGCTACATCGGGTTTCACCTGACACCCCTGGCATGGTTCATATCTCTACAAGTAAACGCCCAGAGATCGTTTTGTTTGGCAAAGAACCAGCCTTTAGGCCGCCTTTCTCGTTGCTTGCGGGTGAATTTACCCTTACCTCCGGCATAGATGATGAAAAATGTAATATCTCGCGCATTCCTTTAAGGAGCGGCAAAACCATTAGGAAATCAACCGGCCTAACCGTCAGTGAGATACTTCAAACTTTGGCAGATATGGGTGCTCTTTACCCAGATGTTACCGAACTTCTTCGCCAAGCTGATACGACACAAGCCCTTACTTGCAGGGTGAGAAATGATGCACTTCCTCAAGCTGTTTCCGTATATGATTTGGTTAAGGCAGGAAAAATGAAAAAAGGAAAAGGGGAAGAAATGGGACTCGCAATGGACGCCAGACCCGATCCTTCTGCAACTCCAAATTTATATGCCCCTGTTAAACCTTTGAGTTTTTCAAACACTGAGGATCAGGAAGCTCTACTAAACAAAAAACCAGCAACCAAGGATAAAGCAACTGCAGAGCGGTTAAAAAACGGGCAAGACAAATAATTTTTTACCGGGGGCACCAGGGCACCTTGCCCTGGGCTACACCTTAAACGGAAGTCTGCATGCTAAAAAGTTTGGAATTAACCGGCTTCAAATCCTTTGCCGATAAAACAGACTTTAATTTCCCTCTTGGTATCACTGCCATCGTTGGGCCCAATGGTTCGGGCAAAAGCAATATTGTCGATGCAATACGCTGGGTACTAGGCGAACAAAGCGCCCGCAGCCTTCGTGGTGGGGAGATGACTGATGTTATCTTCAATGGTTCCGCATCGCGAAAAGGCAATGGCCTTGCTGAAGTTTCTCTCCTCTTTGACAACACAAAAAAAATATTCCAAACAGAAAGCACCGAAGTCCAAGTAACCCGCAGGGTTTATAGAAATGGCGATAGCGAATACCTAATTAACCGCAAAATATGCAGGCTCAAAGATATAAAAGATTTGTTCATGGGTAGCGGGGCTGGTTCAGATGCTTACTGTATTATCGAGCAGGGCAAAGTTGATGGCCTTTTGCAATCTTCCCCTAAAGATCGAAGAATCATTTTTGATGAGGCGGCAGGCATCAGCCGTTTTAAAGTAAAAAAACTTGAATCTCTTCGAAGGTTGGAACGAGTTGATCAAAATGTAGAACGACTCAAAGATATTTTGGAAGAAGTTGAAAGACAATTAAAAACAGTACGGTTACAAGCAACAAAGGCACAGAAATGGCAGGAATATTCTGAAAGGCTAAAAGAATTACGACTTAACCTTGGGCTTCAGGAATACTCGCAGCTCACAGAAAACCTCGAATCAGAATATACCAAGCTATCCTCTCTTAAAACCGATTTGGAACAAGGTTTATCGGAAACCGATGAACTCGAGAAAAAGGCTCGGGAAAAAGAATCGCTGGTAGCCCAACTGGATGAACAAATACGAAGTGGCGATCTGTTGATTTCTGAAGCTAGGCAAAATATCGCTGCAGGCGACTCTTCGAAAAAAAGTGACCGCGACTCTCTCGAAACTTCGGAACGAGATCTCCTTCAGGCACGCAAATCCCTGATGGATCACAACAAAAGATTATCCCTTCTGGAATCGCAACTTGAATCTCTTAGACAGGAAGCTGAACTTGCGGAATCGAATTGCGCTGCTTCAAAAACAATCGTTGAAACTCTCGAAAAAGCAGAAAAAGAAGCATCCGAAGAAGATTCTGCTCTCCGTATTTCAGTCATAAAATCAAAGGAAGAACACCTTGATAATATGCGCATGCTTGCGCGACTTCAAAACGCCCTTACAGGTTCCAGAGCGAAACTAGAATCTTATCATCGTGAAGCAGAAAGGCTTAGGCAACGCAACGAAAACACCGTGGGCAGCCTAGCTGTTCTTGATGCAGAACTTAGCGAATTGGCAATCGCTGACGAAATTTTACAAATAAGATTGGCAGCATCGAGGACTACGCTTCTTGATTTGGGGAAAGAAAAAGAAGCATTAGAGTTGGCGCGTGACCAATTCGCCAAAGAGCTTTCGGAATTTCAAGCTAATCGAAGTGGCACCGTCAGTCGCCTTGAAGTTCTTGAAGGATTAGAAAAAAGTTTGGAAGGCTTTGGCGTTGGGCTTAAAGAAATTCTTGAGCTCAGCAAAGACCCTTCTTCACTTTTATGGAACACCATTCTAGGCGTTGTTGCTGATTTCCTTGAAGTATCAACTGAATTTGCAGTGCTCATCGATCTTGCTCTTGGCGAAAAATCACAACGCATTCTTGTACAGGATCAAGAATCCCTGATCAAAGCCCTAGCCTTGAACTCAGAGGCTTTTTCAAGCAGGATTTCTTTCCAAGGCTTTTTACAAAACGATATTCAGGTTGCTAATTCCTCTTCTGAAACATCGATTCTACTTGAGAAACAACCAGAAATCGTTGGTTGGGCCCATGAGTTTGTTAAATGTAACAATGCAGATTTCCCGAACCTGCCTCAATGGCTTTTGGGACAAACTCTGATTGTTAAATCTATGGATTTTGCAAGAACGCTTTCCGCTTCTCATCCTTCGATTAGATTTTTAACCCTATTGGGCGAAATCCTAGAACCTGATGGTACCCTGACCATGGGAACCCATCATGCAGAAACAGGCATTCTTTCCCGTAAAGCTGAACTAAGAGAATTAAAAAACACCCTTATTCAAATTGAAGATTCCATTGCTTTGGCTCAATCCAGTTTGGATGAAACAAAAAGCGCAATCTCGCTTGCAGATACTCGTATTGAAAACCAAAGACGCGATATAGATATCCTCTCTGAACAGTTAAGCGATCTTAGGGCTAGAATCGAACGACAAAAACAGCGCAAGGATGGAATGGATGAAGAATTAAAAGTCAGTGGCAACGAACTAAGGAACCTTGATGACGACACGGAAAAAGAAACCAAGGAACTGGAATCTTTTAAAAACCAGGCTGAAGAACTTGAAGTAGTCTGCCTAAAGATGGAAGAACTAGTAAAGGTTGGTGAAGAAAGACTACGCGACATCGAGCTACAAAGACGAGTGAGAACCGAAAAAACAACCGTCGCAAGAGTTGCATTTGCCCAAGCAGAAGAACGAGCTGAAGCTTTTAAAACCAGATTCAATTCTGCAAACGACGAACTTTTAGGCAGAAAAATTGAACAATCCAGAACCCGAACTCAGATTCTGGAAATTAAATCGCGATCAGACACGCTTAATCTTTCGATCCTTAATGTCACCTCGCAACTTGCGTTATGGTTTCTAAAAAAGGATCAAGCCGAAGAAAAGGCCCGATTTCTTTTATTGGAAAAAGCCAAAGCAGTTAAAGAAAAAGAAACTTTTGTATCAAAGGCTTATTCCGACAGAACTGCTTGGAGAAACAAACAAGAATTGGTGCATGGCCGCGAATT
>DBCB01000104.1:3922-6517 GCA_002303765.1 Planctomycetaceae bacterium UBA969 | reverse complement strand
GAAAAGCCTAAGAAAGTTAAGGGCGGAAAAGGTCGCGGTGTCTGGGTGCTGTATTTTTTATTTGGTTCAATACCTGTTTTTGGATTAGGTGGGTCAACTCAAAATAGTACTGACCCAAATCTTGGAAAATACTTTTTGGTCTGCCTTTGCATTTATCTTGCAAGTTGCATCTCTTTGTTAATGAGCACTTCTTTTTTAACTATAAGGTCCGACTTACGAAGGCGGAATCTATCCATGCCTTTGTTTACAGCGGGGGCTTGGTTGTTCTCTGGTTTGTTCTTATTGATCTCCTGTTTTGTATTTGCATCAATGTTACCAAGGCCTCAGGGCTTTTTAGATCCCATTGCCTTGGTTCTTTCCAAGGGACAGGATAAGGATCAAGATAAGGATCAGGATGCAAGTAACTATGCAAAATCATCAGAGAAATCCGGAAAAGGGGAAGGGAAGCCAGGCGAAAAAGAAGGTGATAAAGGTTCTCCCAAGGATGGAAATCAGAAAGCGGGCAAGCCTGCTGAGGATAAAGAAAACAAAGGCGCATCCAAGGAGTCTGAAAAAGGTGGAAGTGATTCTGTTGAAAAAGGTTCTTCCAAGGAAGGTTCTCAGAAGTCGGGCCAATCTAAAAATAATGAAAATAAAAGTGATGCTAATAAAAATGGTGGTAATCAGAAATCGAATTCTACTCCGAATCAAGAAACCCCTTCTTCCCCGCCCCCTTCTTTTAATATTCCTGGCCTTGATAAACTGATGGCCGCACTTGAAGTTATTCTTAAAGTTGTTTTTGCAGTAGGTACTTTTTTGTTTGTTCTTTATGTTGTTGTTTACAAGTTGAGTTTCAGTTTTGGTTGGGCTGATGATCTCTTAGATTGGTTTCGTAATCTTTTTGATTGGCTTGATCGTTCGAAAAAAAAGAAAAAACAAGAAGATATTGCAGACGCCTCTATTGCTGATGAAACCTTGCCTTTCGAAGAGTTTGATAACCCATTTGATCGCAAAGATTGGCAAAAATCCAGTCTTCGTGAATTGACAGGATATACTTGGAAAGCTTTATTGGCTTGGTGCAAGTCCCAAAATATCAGTATTCCAAGAGGCTGCACACCCTCCGAGTTAGAAGAAATTATTTCAAACGAAATGCCCCGTATCGAACCTGCTTATTATGCATTTCAACAGGTTTTATTAAATGTTCAATATTCAAATAATAATGATGATCCCAAAGGAGTTGCAACGACACAGAAGCTTTGGCGTCAAATGAATGGCGAATCAAATGCCTCAGGCCCTAAAGGTTGATTTACGAATTACTTTTTTCTTCGGATATGCTCGGCTTGAATGATTTCTCTGTTAATGGAATCCTTAAGGAGTTTCAGCGAATCTTCCCGTGAAAGCTCCGTAAGTATTTTTGCTTCGATCGGGGGACCGATTGAAATACCAATTGCCCCATGATTTCCACGTAAGAAAAGGGGGCAAAGAGTTGGCCAAAAGTTATCGCGCGATAAAGCTTCATGTGCACCCGCGATTCCTACAGGAACAACTATCGCATTGGATTTTCGAATAAGAAGCTGAATACCTGGTTTTAAGTCTTGCATTAGTCCATCTTCAGACCTAGTGCCTTCAGGAAATACAAGTACTGCTCGCCCGTTGCTTAAAAGGTCCAAGGTAGATCTGATGCCTTCCTTAGCGACTCCTTCCAGATCAACCGGGCAACATCCAACAGATTTCAGATAAACATCCAGAAAAGGTTTTTTAAAAAGCGATTTTCGTGCAAGATACGAGAGTTCTCTGCAGGCAGTTAATCCAACACCAATCGGGTCCAAAAAGCTTTGGTGATTTGCGACCAGAAGGACCGGGCCTTTGCGGGGTACGTTTTTCCAGCCTTGTTTTCGAAGGCTGAAAAGAAACGTGTATATGCAATTGTAAGAGGTGTAATTTAATCCATACCAAAAGGAATTTAATTGCTCCCTCACAAATTTGTAATCAAAGATTCCAGCCTTCATTGCATGCCACGCCTTCGAATTTCTTGATGCATTACCTCAATTACATTATTCATGTGCATATCGGATGTATCAAGAATCATTGCATCCAGGGCAGGTACCAATGGGCTTATTTCTCTGTTTTCATCTCGTAAATCCCTTGAGATGATAGCCTCAAGAATCTCTTGAAGTGTTGTGTTCACCCCCTTTTCTTGCAGTTCTATAAATCGTCGTTGGGCTCTCATTTCAGGTCTTGCGGTCAGAAAAAACTTGCAAAAAGCATCAGGAAAAACGGTAGTACCCTGATCCCGTCCTTCGCAAACCATATTTTTTTCAAAAGCAGCGGCGCGTTGTAATTCAACTAGTTTTGTTCGCACAACCTTGCTGGTTGCTATTACACCTGCTAATTCCGTTGTTTCTTTAGTTCGGATTTGAATCGAAACATCCATACCGTTTAGGATTACTTTGTTTTCTTCAAGTCTTATTGTTAATTTGCTTAATATTTGCGTAAGTGATGGCTCGTTGAATGAAGATGCACCGGTGTTTAAGGCTGCAAGTGCAACGGCCCTATACATTGCGCCAGTGTCTAAGAACTGGAAGTTTATTTTTTTTGCTAGCAGTTTTGCAGCAT
>DBCB01000104.1:0-3900 GCA_002303765.1 Planctomycetaceae bacterium UBA969 | reverse complement strand
TGGCCCATCAATGGTGATTATCATGATCTAGTCTCCAAGCTAAAACGATGATAATAAAAATGTGCGTTTCATGAAAAAAGGCGACCTACTGAGGGTCGCCTGACTTTTGGCAAAACCAAAATCATTTACCTAGGATAAATGTTGATGGTGAATGTTTCATTTGCAGCAAGGCTTCTGGTGGTTTGTTTTTGGATGATCCCAAATCCATCAGCAAGAACTTCGTAAGTAAAATCGCCCGCATTCTGATTAGGTACGGAAAGAGTTTGATTTGCTTGAGCCTTATATACTTTTCCATTGATGATCACACTAGTGTTTGCGCTGGAAGTATTGGCAATCTTGATGGTTCCGTTCGCAGGAACTGCTGGAGTGAAAGATGCTGCAACACGAGTTGCTGTAAGTTTGCTGATCGCTTGTTCCATTCTGCTGATTTGATCTTTTAGAATATTAATTTCAGCTTCAATTTTTTTTAGCTTTAATTCGTGATTAGCACTTTTAATGGATTGAAGAGATAGCTGAATCTCTTTGAGTTGAGCCTGAATCGCATCGATGTTTGTAACTTCTATTTTTTTTTCTGGTGCGATAGGCGGTTCAGGTTTTTTATCGGATGTGTTTTCTATGCCTCCAAAACTTGCACCGTAAGAAAACCCAATTAGGGCTATCATCGTGATTGAATAAATAATTTTCATTGTTTCACCGTCTAATAATGAATTCTAAGTAAATCTAAATCCCCCTTTAGGTTAGAGGTTGCAAAGCTTGTTTGCAATCGAAAACAAGGGAAAATGCATGGGTCAATTTGTTAAAATGTAACGATTATAACGAAAGAACTTAAGAAGGTGTGAAATGCATAAAGCCGGGTTTCCCCGGCTTTAGTTCGATTTTTTCAAATTCGATTAAGCGTTTTCTTCGTATTGAGCAATACGATTGATTGTTTCTTCAAAGTCTTCATCGGTGTCGGAAGGCAATTTGTATTGCATTAGGTATGCATCTTCATTGCTATCTTCATAAAACGAGCGAAGCACCCTTATTGCTTTAAAACCTTGATTTCTGAAGAATACCTGGCCTGATAGATTGGTTTCTCGGACTTCCAAAGTGATTCTTGTTCTACGGTGGCTCGAAAGCTTTCCAATCAATTTTACAGCCATCTGTAACCCTACGCCCGACCGTTGGTAATCAGGGTGCACAGCAAAATTCAAAATGTGAAGTTTGTTTTTGTGAAGTTCATAAATCATGAACCCGATTACTTTGTCGCCAGCCTCTGCTACCATCCCAATGCAATTGCGTTGCCTCAGGCAGCGTAAAAAATCTTCTTCAGTCCAGGACTGTGCGAAGCATTGTTGCTCTGCTTGTAATACTTCCTGCATGTCGCGTCTTATCATCCATCGAATATGTACTTTAACTTGTTCTTTTTCTGTCTTATTACCACTCATTAAAAACTCCTCTTGTCCGTTAGCATGGCATACCATGGTTCCGACATGTAAATTAGCCATGTTCCTTTGCCGACCAATTCGGCTAAAGGCCTATGCAAAAAAGAAAGAAGGTCAGGACCTTTCGATCAGTTAAGCGGGCGGAATTTAGCAACGGTCGAGACAATTTACAAGACCAAGGTTCATAAAACCCACATAAATAAAATCGGTATTTTTCAGCAAGGAAATCACCAAGTTTAGAGGTGGTTTTAAAATAAATGTTGGAAATTTGAGAAGCAAGAAAAGGATGATAAAAGGGGGGATTCCCTTCCCCGTTAATCTGCGCTTCCTTGGCGATCCAAGATGAAATCTCATCTTGGGTTGAAGTGACTAAGATACAAAAATATTGCTTGATGAACAACCAAATATTTACACAATGAAAACAAATTTTGTCAGTATGAAAAGGTTGGTTAAGGTAGGGGGGAGACAATAATTGAACAAGCACTGCTGCGCTTGATATTTCCTATCCCGTATTCAACGACCACGCGGAATTCACCAGGGCTGAGGCCCTTTAAATTTACCGAATAAATCTTATCTGCTCGGTTTGCTAAAACAGGAAGATCATCGAAATTTAAGTTCTGTCCGTTGAGTCCCGCAATGGTTGGCCCGTTCCAAGCCAATGGAACAATTCCATCGGGAAAAAGAAACCGTACACTGGTGTTGTTTAAATCAATCGAGCCATTGTTTTTTAGTGAAAATCTAATTTCGCTTTCACTGCCCAAGGTTGCTTTTATCGTTGCAGGTGCAAATACACCTTGGATCTCAGAGGTGCCTTCAATGCGTACCAAAAACATCGACGAGGTATCTGCACTATTCTCCATCGAAGCCTTGGCATTTAATTGCCAATCGCCTGGTTTTGCTGCTTTCAATCGCAGCTTTGCAGACCATTTCCCCCCGATAACCTGAGGGTTGTTCCAGACAAGTAATTTATTTGTAGGAGCAGTTGATTCAAATCTCGCTTGCGGGTTACTGCCTACAATTTCGAGCCCTTCAGGAATAACAGTCTGAATGGCAAGCTGGATTTGCCCTGCTTTAATGGAATCGATTTTAGCTTCAAGAATCATTTCGAGTTCGCCCTTGGCGGTATCTTCCCAAGATTTTTTCCACTGAAGGTTAATCTGCCCATCACTGACAGAGATATCCGATTGATAGAGCTTTTTTTCGCCATTGTTTGATGCTACTTGAATGTTCTGGGAGAATTTTCCGTTTTCCACAGCAAGTGTTTCAAGTCGAATGGATTTGGTTTGTCCTGCTGGAATATCCCCCAAAGTTGCTTCAATAAGTTCGCCTTCAGGGTGTCTGAGGCCTTGGGGAAGTTTGTCGCGGATGGTTACATTTTCTGCGGAAGTTAAACCATGGTTTGCAACGACGATTTCAAAAACGGCCCTTTGCCCACGCCTTACCCATTGTGGCCCTTGAACTTGGACCAGTAAACCATCTTTCGTCTCAGCGTTTTTCTTTAATGTTGCAACTTTGTAAGCGACTGCGGGCTTAAAATTTAAATTATCTTTATCAGCAGCAAGAACTTTGAATTGAAATATTTTGCCTGTGCCTGGTTGAAGTTCAGGTATTTCCCATGTCCATTTGTTTTCTTGGATGAAAGGTTTTGGGTTTACCTCTAAAATCTCAGGTTTAGTTTTCCATTCTTGACTTAGAACAAGTTCTTCAAGAGGGAGGCTGCCAAGGTTTTTTAAGGTGATTTCCATGGTGCAAGGCTTGCCGATTTCTGGGTTATCAACAAAGCGTGTGATAACAGAAACTTGGCTGCCTTCATCTGTTTTTAAGGTTGGCGTTTCTTTGTCGGATTCGATGGGCAAAGTGCCCGGAACCTGAGCCAGGGAAAAGAAGGCCCCAGCAAAAAGCATTAAAATAGCAAAGCAGTTTGTGTTCAACATGGAATTACTCATTAGAAGGTTTGGCATCTGGGGCCTTATAGGATCCGCGACACTTTTCCGCAGGGTACTTTAGTTCGTTTTTAAGCATTTTTGCATTTAAAGAATCAGAAAGATCAAGATTCATGCAGTTGCATAATGCCATGATTAGGCAGGTGACATCTGCAATTTCTTCGGAAACTTCTCTTCGTTTGATAGGATCTAAGACCGAGAGTTTTGAATTTTCAGGAGTGATCCAAAGGAAATGCTCAAGCAATTCTGCAGCTTCTGCGCAAAGGGCCATAGCAAGATTTTTTGGATCGTGGAATTGTTCCCAATCTCTTGCTGCAACAAAGCCCGCCATCTTTTTTCTTAAATCTAAAACCGTTGTTTGAGAATCTGCCAATTTCTTACTCCATGAAACTCTTAACTCAATGAAGAATCAAATGGAGTCAGATACATCAAATATTAAATGATGCAAGTCGGATTTTTGGAGATATGGGGAAGCCGAGGCTTCTGGTTAAATTACGGCGAATTCTTGCAGAGCTTTTTCCGAAAAGCTCAAG
>DBCB01000017.1:28328-29236 GCA_002303765.1 Planctomycetaceae bacterium UBA969 | reverse complement strand
AACCAGTTTCAAATTTTCTTCCAGGGAAAATTCTTTCTCATTTCGTTTCCCCAACTTAACCTGTTCAACACGCACTTCCATTTTTGTAATTGGGGAAGTGTATGTAACTTTCCAAGCATCAGTCATCCCAAGATAAATCTTATCTCGTAATATGGCACGATTTTCTTTACTGCCATCGTTGTATTTCCCTGCGGTAATATTTCCCGCACAACCAGTAAAATACATTTGAAAAACAGAAGGAGAATCAGCCTGCCGCTTTCTTCGCGCCAAGCCGCAAAAATCAGAACTCACCATGCCATCACCATAATAACTCATTGGATGTGTGGCGTAGTAATGTATTGCAACGACTGGTTTTTCGCCCATCCAAAAACTGAGGGTCCGCAAAATTGGATCAATCAATCCCTCTGGAAAATCGCGGATTTCCTTGCTTTTAGTAGCACTAGTTCGCGTGTATTTTACTTTACCTTCTGAATCAAGAATCCTACGATTCGATGCAACTTTATTCACATTGCCATAGCCCGTTCCAATTCGGTTTATTTTTTTTGTTTTTGCTAGGCTGGCTTTTAATGCCTCTGCAGTTTTTAAAAGGCACTGATCAAAATATTTAAGATCTAAAATGGGAGAAGCATTATTGATTTGAATTATTTTTTCAGCTTCAATGTCGGCTATAGGGGCATTATGCTGATGAACAGCATGCACATGAACTCGCTCGATTGTTGTATGGGCAGCATCAGCAAGTACCTGACGCCATTTTAAATATGCATCATTGCGAATTTCGCACCAATCCAAAGCACACAGAACTACGGGCGCGCCGCAACCCAAAAGCACAATTCCAACAGCTTCCAATGGATCATCCTGCCCACGGACAGGTTCGATGCCACCTCCACAAAGTGGATGGCCTAAAGGTG
>DBCB01000017.1:3729-28309 GCA_002303765.1 Planctomycetaceae bacterium UBA969 | reverse complement strand
AGGTGGTGAAATATCTGCTGAAAATGTTCCTACATGGCAATTAAGCATGTATAAAAAATCCTAATATTGAATAAACAATTCATTTATAAGACTAAACTAACAAAGAATATACAACTAAAAAATTAAATGTTTAACGCACGTCAATTCTTCACAAAATCAAAAGGGTTGATGTGAAGGCATCTCAAAATGGTTAAAATCAATAAATTGTTTATGAAGCAATTTGTTGTTTTACATGGAGCAAAAGATGGCAAGCAAAATAGAAGTCCCACCGGCAATTCATTTACGCCCTGAAGATAATGTCGCAATAGCGACGCGCACGCTGGAAACAGGCGTCTCGATCGATGTGGGGGGAGATAAAGTTGCACCTTCTAAAAGAATTGGTTTAGGCCATAAAATGGCGCTAAAGCATATTAAAAAAGGCGAAACGGTCATCAAATATGGCCAGATTATTGGATTTGCGACCACGGATATTAATCCTGGGGATCATGTACATGTGCACAATATCGGTGCTGAAAATTTTGCCCGAGACTACGCCTTCTGCGCAGACTTACCACCCCACCCTGCTAAACCATCTGAACTAAGACATTTTATGGGATACGATCGAGGCGATGGCAGGTATGGCACACGCAATTACATCGCAATTATAAGCACCGTTAATTGTGCATCCAGTACCAGTAAATACATTTCCGAACGTTTTCGTGCATCCGATTTACTAAAGCAATACCCGAATGTTGATGGCGTAGTAGCGATCACCCACAAGGCTGGTTGCGCAATGCAATACAATGGGCCAGACCATAATCAACTTGATTTGACACTTGCAGGCTTTGCCAAGCATGCAAATGTTGCTGCCTACATTTTAATTGGCCTTGGCTGTGAAACAGGTCAGGCAATCCATCTGATCGAAAACCAGAATCTCATTCAGTTGAATGGCACTAAAAATAAACCACTGGTATTAAGTATTCAAGAATGTGGCGGCATTAAAAAAACCGTTGATGCAGGCATCAAAGCCATTGCTGAACTCCTTCCTTCGGTTAACCAACACAAGCGGGTAAAAATTTCCGCAGATAAAATTATTCTGGGAACGAATTGTGGTGGGTCCGATGGCAATAGCGGAATCACCGCCAACCCTGCTCTTGGGATTGCTTCTGATTTATTAATTGCCCAAGGAGGAACCTCGATCATTGGGGAAACCACCGAAATCTATGGCGCAGAACATCTCTTAACACGCAGAGCAATTTCCAAGGAAGTTGGCCAAAAGCTTGTGGACAGAATCAAATGGTGGGAATGGTACACGGGTATTTTTGGTGCTGAGATCAATAATAATCCCTCTCCTGGTAACAAGGATGGCGGGCTTACCACCATCTTTGAAAAATCCCTAGGGGCAATCGCAAAGGGCGGAAGCACTGCAATGGTGGATGTGGTTCGTTACGCAGAACCTGTTAAAGCAAAGGGTTTTGTTGTTATGGATACACCTGGGTATGATCCTGTGAGCATGACAGGAATTGTTGCAGGGGGCGCCAATGTTTTGGTATTCACCACAGGTAGGGGTTCTGTTTTTGGATGCAAACCCGCTCCTTCAATCAAGGTTGCTACCAATTCGCCCATGTATAATCACATGATTGACGATATGGATATCAACGCAGGCGTAATTCTTGAAGGAACCCCTGTGGAAGAAGTAGGGAAGCAAATATTCGAAGAAATACTTGAAGTTGCAAGTGGCAAAAAAACCAAGAGTGAAATCAACGGGGTTGGTGAAGAAGAATTTGCCCCTTGGAGTATCGGGCCAACCCTTTAACTTTTAAAGGGTAAATTTTCTTGGGAGCAACCCGATAATCAAACCCATGAGCAAACCACTAATATGGCAAATATTGGCTACCGGGCCTAGTATTCCTGTCATGCATAGTACGAGCCAGAAAAGCATAAATTTAACCGTAGAACTTGGAACATTAATTCCAAGTTCGGGTTGAAATTCTGCTTTCATCCAAGCATAGCCTAATAGCCCGTATATAACGCCGGACATGCCCCCAAAGGTCGATGCTGGCCCGAAATATAGACCTTGATTGAATCTAATACCACCCAAGAAGAGTTGAGCAAGGTTTGAAAAAACGGCTAATGCTAAGAATAAGAAAAAAAATTTGACGACGCCTCGTTGCGATTCAATCATACGCCCAAATTCAACTAATAACATGATGTTAAAGAGAAGATGAAGGGGGCCGAAGTGGAGAAAAACTGGCGTGATTAAGCGCCACGGTTGAGTGGAAAAAGCCAAGTTTGAAAAAAGCCCCATTCCCTGTCCAGCCAAACCAAAGATTGAAACCATGCTAGCTTTTTTTTCGTCATCCAAAAGCATGGGAACACTAACTGCAAGGATACAAATCGCAAGGAGAAAAGTGACTCGGGGGAATTGCACAACCTGATCAGAAAATACCACTTTGTATTCCGGGGTTGCACTATCGTCTTTTTCTTGTTTGATCCGCTGATTTTTGGCAATTAACACTGCATCGGAATATGTCTTACTTTGCGGGTTTTCAAGGTATTGCAATAATTCTTGTTTACCAAAAATCTGTTTATCCTCATCAAACACCCACACATTATAACCGGCATTATGCCTATCCATGCGAACCATGGTGCCCTGGGTGTATAGGTAGTCTTCAAATTTCTTAGCATCTACAGGATCAGGAATAAAACCAATTTGCCTCATAAAATCATTTCTTTCATTAGCTTGTACAATTAAACTTTCCTCATGGTAATGGAATCTGTTCTCCAGTCTATATTTATCATTAGGTAGACTTAATAATATTTGATCTCGGAGCATTTAAGAAAAGGAATTAGTCAAAGCGTGGAAAACAGTAAAGAACTTAAAGCACGATCCCAAAGATTGGCAAACAGACTTAAAGAGCTTTACCCTGACGCATTTTGTGCGCTTTATTACCAATCGCCTTTGCAACTTTTAATTGCAACCATACTCTCAGCACAATGCACGGATGTCAGGGTAAACATGGTAACCCCTGCCCTTTTCAAGCGCTTCCCCACTTCTTTCAGCCTAGCAGAAGCTAATTCCAATGAACTCGAATCCCTTATAAGATCTACCGGGTTCTATAAGAACAAAGCCAAAAACATTATAGCTTGCTGCAAAGCATTGGTTAAGGATCATCAAGGGGAAGTACCAAAAACCATGGAAGAACTGGTGGTTCTTGCAGGCGTGGGCAGGAAAACTGCAAATGTGGTTTTGGGACATGCTTTTGGAATTCCAGGCCTGCCAGTAGATACCCATGTAGGTAGATTAAGCTATAGGCTAGGGCTTTCGAAATCCAAGGATCCCGTAAAAATCGAATTGGATTTGCATCGGGTAATAAAGGAAGAAGAGTGGACAATATTTGGCCTTCGGATTATCGACCATGGCAGAAAAGTTTGCGCCAGCAGAAAGCCAAAATGTACGGATTGCGCCCTAATCGATCTTTGCCCTCAAAAGGGCGTTACTAAAACACCAACTAAAGGAAAAAAGAAATCATGAACCACAACAGCTTACTCAAACGATTTTGCGACTACGTCAAAATTGACACCCAGGCAGATGAGAATTCCAAAACTTATCCCAGTACAAAAGGACAATTAGAATTAGGCAAAATGCTAGTTAAAGAACTTCATGAAATCGGAATCAAAGATGCCTACCAAACCGAATATGGCCTAGTATTTGCCACAATACCAAGCAATGCGGGTAGATCTATCCCCACGATAGCCTGGGTCGCCCACATGGACACATCCCCTGAAACCACGGGCAAAAATGTCTCCCCCATTATTCATGAAAACTACGATGGCAAAGATATCATCCTTCCAAAAGATAATACCAAAATCATCACCACCAACGAAAATCATGATCTGCAACCCCTCAAAGGAAAAACCATCATCACCACCGATGGGACTACACTTTTAGGAGCAGATAATAAAGCAGGCGTTGCTGTTATCATGCAAACTGCACAAGAATTAATCAAAAACAACAGCATTATTCATGGCGATATACGCATCTGCTTTACTTGCGATGAAGAAATAGGCAAAGGCGTAAACCATTTAGATCTTAAAGAATTAGGTGCGATTGCAGCCTACACATTGGATGGCGGAGGCCAAGGCGAAATCGATGGCGAAACATTCTCTGCAGATCTGGCAACAGTCACCATTCATGGCAGAAACATTCACCCTTCCATTGCAAAAAACCGCATGACCAATGCCATCCGTCTTGCGGCAATTTTTATCGAACGATTGCCTACGAAAAAACTTGCCCCTGAAACTACCGAGGGCATGGAAGGATTTCTGCACCCTTACACTATTGCAGGCGGCGTCGCAGAAGTTACGATTAAGATTCTATTACGCGATTTTAACTCCAAGAAACTTCGCGAGTATGAAGCGTTCCTCTCACAAATTGCCTCTCAAATTCAACTTGAATACCCTGAATCCAAGTTTGATATTCTTGTGACAAAACAATATCGCAATATGGCAGATGGAATGAGCAAAGAACCCCGAGCGATACCATTTGCTGTAGAAGCCATGAAACTCGCAGGGTTGCAACCTAAGGTAACATCAGTTCGGGGTGGCACCGATGGATCAAGAATGACAGAAATAGGACTTCCAACTCCCAACTTATCCACGGGCGAGCACAACCCCCATTCTCCTTTGGAATGGACTTGTCTCGAAGAGATGGAAAAAGCGGTTGAAGTACTTTTACATCTAGCGCAAGTATGGGCAAAACCTTAAATCCTCGTGCTTAAACTTTTACTAAGATTCAAGCTTCTTTGCGCTTTTATCTTTAGAATCACTTAACCATGCAACATCCGTTGCATCATCTGAGAAACGCTTGATCCCAACTTCTTTTATCTTTGCATCTGAAACCACATGCAAAGGAGTATATGAGGGATGGTGGGATTCCCTTGCAGGATTATTTCTTGCGGCGTTATAGCAGCAAATCATAGACCATCTTGGGTTTTCGGAATTGTTCTGATCTGATCGATGCAACAAATTAGGATGAAAAAATATCGCATCACCAGGCTCCATTACACAATAAACCAATGGCATTCTTTTTAAAATGTCATTGACTCTTTCCATGTCGGCTCCAGCCTGATCACCTGACAGCACATGGTTAATTCGCCCACAATGATGCGACCCCGCAATAACTTGCAAACAGCCATTTTCTCGGGTGGCAGGATCTACAGCAATACTAACACTTGTAAGTAACGGGCGAAGGACATAGTTTTGATACCAATATCCATAATCTTGGTGCCAAGCCCAAGCGCCACCAATTTTCGCATCCTTCATAATCATTTTAGAATGATAGTGATAGGCTTCGCCCTCAAGAATTTTTTCAACCGAACGAACCATGCGCTCGCACCTGGCAAACATGCCATAAATACCATCTCCAGGATGGTTCCAAAGAGAAAGTTTGACGGTGCCGCCTTCGCCATCTCGCCTACCAAACGAATGCTTATCAAGTTCGTGATCTTCCCTTGCAGATTTGCTTAACAGATCAATTTCTTGGGGATCAAAAAAAGATTTCGAGATAACGAAACCATCTTCATGATATCGTGCGATATCAAAATCACTTAGCAATTTGCGTGTCATCTAAGCCTCCATTTATAACCATCGTATTATGCTAATCGATGGCCTAACGGAAGCAACTTCTAAGTTATCAACCTAAAATGGTTTTTCTTCGAGAAAGATAATCCCAAATTACATAGCGATCGAGATCCTTGCCTGCGACAAATATAACTCTACCCTTAGAGCTTTGAGCCATCTTATACGCAAACTGAACATCTTCCGTGGATTGATTCCAAGACGACATAAGAAAAACATTAACCGTAATACCTTCGCGTGCGCAAAGCATCGCTTCCTTCAACGTTGCGGCTTCGGTTCTTGGGTCGGGAGGATAAAAAAGATACAGATCCTTCCCTTCAAAATGCGCTGTAGGCAAACCATCGGTAACGATCATAACCTGCTTGTTACAAGTATCGGAGTTAGCCAAAAGAGTGCGGGCCTGCTGCAAACCATGTTGAATATTGGTGAAGTGAGGAGGTATATCCATTTCTGTAATGTCAGGGTCGGACATATCAGCCTTAAGCCTTACCACTGGATCAAAAACCGTCACAGGCTTGGGCATCAAAGATACTATTTCTGAACTGCTCCGAACCTTGGCAAAAGTGTACATCTCTACAAAGTGCAACCTATCGCCCGGATATTCCGAGCGAATCAAACCATCCAACGCCAAGCCCATTCGCTTCACATTCACATACTGACCATCATATCGCATCGACCCAGACATATCGAGCAACACAACCGTGGCACACTTAGGATTATTTTTTGTTTTATTAACCACCAAATCTCCGGCATGAAGATATTCGGGCATCTTTCCACCCGACCGAACCAGCATATTTACAATGGAAGATTGAATATCAAGGCTGGCAAGTGAATCACCAAATTCAAATGGTTTAGTCTTTTGTGTTTCAACAGCTCCTTCGCCAGAAACCCCAACCATATGCCTACCTGAACGCGAAGCTTTAAGCTGGTCAAAAATCTTACCAAGGAGTTTGGACTGAAAGATCTTATATGCCTTGGGGGTCAGCTTGAGATTTTTCCCATCGGAGTCGATACCTTGATTTTCCTGCATGGCTTTAATCATCTCTTGAATCTGCCTTTGCAAGGCATTCAATTGATCCATATCGCCTGATTCTAAAAACTGGGAAAGATCCTCCATATTAATGACGCCAATCTGGGCATTTTCCATCGCATCTTTTAACTGCTTTAAAAGCTCATCGATTTTTTCAAGCTCCGCTTTTACTTCTAAAGCCTTGGGAACATCAAGAGATTGGTTTCCCGTGAATTCATATTTTGAGGCAAGCTCATCCACTTGGTATTTAATGGCTAAAGATTCAAAAACGCCAAGCAACTGATTTCCAAAAGGGGATTTCTCACCGCCCGCTTTATACCAAAGATCTTCGAGCTGATTTAATTGCTCAGCTTTAGTGGCTTTCTTGAATTCCTCAGAGATATTTTTCGGGGGCTTTAAATTACGATAAGAGTTTTCGTAATCGTCTTTAGCTTCCTTGGTTACAGATTCAGTTTCAAAGGTTTCAAGAATTTTTCGCTTCCGCGCTTCAAGGACCTCCATCAAACGTTCCATAGTCGGTCCAAAACCTTGGATTTGATTAGGATCTATTTGCACAGCACGGGCAAGTTGCTCCTCGGTTAATCGTTTGAGAGAACCATAATGCATCATGTGTTCAAAAGCAGGGGATACAAGATCTGGAGCATCCGAACTAGGGTTCGGAAAACTTACTGGATCATACTTTTGATAAGTATGAACAATGCCACCAAACTTTGGTTCAGTTGCCATCAATCCCTCAATTTTAACGTAATTCGTAACTAATTCGGCCATGTTTTGAAGAACGGGAAATTTTGTCCGATGCGTGCAAACCTGCCAATACAAATTCAATGCACGACGCTCGCACTGCATCATTTTCACTTGGGTTTACTTCAAAAGTTTTCTCCCAAGCCTTGGGTATCACTTTAATTCTTTCCGCATAATGCGAAGATGGAAGCATATCGCCTACTTCTATCTTAACACCTTTACCAAATACTTGTGATATCTCCTCTAACCCCGCTGCATCTACATACTCCTGAAAAACCATTTTTACAGCATCAGCAATTAAAGAATCAAGTATCTGCTTTTCAGTCATTTGATGACTGCCCATCAAATCTAACTCCAACTTCCCCAGAGAGGAGGAAGCAAGATGCGATAGATCACTTATCCTGGGAACAGCAGAGTCTTCTTGAAGGCAAACGCCCCTGCGCCTTGCACTAGCTATCATGGTTTTATAATTGGCAATTGAAAATCTAGCGCTTACACCAGACTGTTGATCAATAAACTTCGATTTTCGTGCAGACCTGCTAATTTGTTCAACAATTTCCTTCATAAATCTAGGAACAGCAACAGGAAACTCTTTGTCTTCTACATTCCCTGACTCTTGCTCCATGATTTCAATCCCGCCATCCCGATCTAGAGGATAATGAGTCTGAATCAGGGAACCTATACGGTCTTTTAATTGTGGAATAACTTTACCACTGCGGTTGTAGGTGGAAGGATTTGCAGAAAAAAGAACAAAAATATCGAGGTCAAATTTAACGGGATAACCGCGGATTTGTACATCGCGCTCTTCTAGTATATTAAACAAACCAACCTGCACTAATTCGTCTAATTCTGGAATTTCGTTCATAGCAAAAATACCACGATGCATTCTCGGGATAAGCCCAAAATGCAGTGCATCCTCTGTTGCCATACTTACGCCAGATACCAACTTGCCTGGATCAATTTCACCAATAATATCAGCGAATTTTGTACCTGGGGCCAATCTCTCTGCGTAACGATCTTCCCGTTTCCACCAACCAATAGGGACTTGCTCATCAGCATGCTGGGCAAGAAAATTTTTGCCTGCGGTGGTAATTGGGTGATATGGGTCTTCATGAACAGGGATTGAAGGGTGATCAATAAAAGGAATGAATTCGTCTAGAAACTGGATCAAAGCCCTCATGAGCCTACTTTTCGCTTGTCCTTTTTCTCCTAGAAAAAGAATATCATGGTTTGCAAGAAGAGCAATTTGCAAAGAAGGCAAAACAGTATTTTCGTAACCAATGATCCCAGAAAACAAAGGCTGATTATTTTTAAGCGCCTTGAGAAGATTAGACCTTATTTCTTCCTTTACTGGCTTTGACTTCCAATCTGAAGCTTTAAGCTGTTTTAAATTGGAGGGAAGTTCTGAAATATTCATAAATGACCCGTAATTTTAGAGATTAAACCTATAACCCAACCTTATTGTAATTTAGAAATCAATTTTAAAACAAATATTCAAAAGAATTCTCGAAAATCGTTTGAATTCCTGTTCTTATATTGGAATAAGAAATTTTTTAATTGTAGAAAACCATGTATCGAAACACTATCGAAATCGAATTAAAGAATATTGAACCACGACTCGTATTGGTTCCAAGAAAAGTCGTGGATAAGGTTGTTTTGCACCAACGCAAACTTCCAGCAATCCTAGGCCTAATATCAGGCCAGTTTTCCAACATCGATTCTGTTTGGACAGATTTTGAAACCATCAATTCTTTATCCAAAGAACTTGAATTTGAATTAGAAATCGGATCATTGCCATTTGGGAAAATATTACTCCTTGCAAAAGTTGAAGGAGAAATGCCAGGGAAGTTCAATATTGAGGAACGCAACACCTTATATTGGCGCAGACTATTTCACGCAGAGGTCAAATTAAAATTCATCGAACTCAAAGAGAAAGGCCTTTTATCAGAAGCAGTTATCGAAAAAAAAATTAAAACCATCGGGCGTACGGTTTTTTCTGAAGCTTTAATGGTGCTAGAACAAGAACACAAGATTTTCCCTGAACAGGATGTCGTAGACAAATATATTTCGTTCTCAGCCTCATTTGCAGAACTCTTTCGCTTTTCAGAAAACTTGTTAGCGAACTATTTCCCATCTGTCAAAGACTATGAAGCATTGCTTTTAATTATTAGAAATGATGTTGCAGAAGATATTATTTTTCAAGAAACACGAATACCAGGAACCCAAAACCCCCACCCTACTCCAGAAACTCATGCAGAAGAATCTAGCGAATACTTTAAAAGGCTATCTGAACAGGCAGAGAAAGAATCTTCTCTAAACAACGCCACGGTATCGGCAATATTATGGACTCAAGCGAATCGTGTCGCTCCTGCGGAATTATCTCCGAGTACCATCGAAAAAGCACACAAAGAAATCCGCAAACTGGTCAAACGTCTTCAAGCGGCTCTAAATTTCAACTCAAGTGATTTCCAAAACTGGGAATCAGCGCTACTTCCCCTGCTAGATAAAGCTGATCAGGGTTCTTCCCCTGTCGAAGCGCGATTACTGACCGAACTACAAAGTGCATGCGAAGATTACGAGCAGGAAATATATCGGATCGATATTTTTAGCTGGGCAATATCGTTCGGAAAAAAGCCGATGAAGCGCCCGCTCCGTTTTCAAAGACTAATAAAAATCCACCAAAGGCTTAGAGAAGCCAGTTTAAATGCAATCACAACCCGACTTGCATTCGCCGACCGCAAAAAACTTGAAACGCTTCTTCAATTGGTTTGGAAACAAAACGAAAAACTGCTTCGTGATGAAATTCGACCAATCATTGAAAACAATTTGCAATCCGTTGGCTTGAAAGGTGAAGGTGCCTTTGGCGAAATCGCCCGAAGAAGGTTAGTCGAAGAATTCCTCGACCGCATTATCGAACAGGGATATCTCAATTACTCCGAGCTTCGGGATATGATTTCCCGAAATCACCTTAAGCTTGAAGATATCAGAGATGCAGCATCTTTCTTCAAAGGTGATGCGCTTCTTTCCTTGGATGAAAATCTTTCTTTGCAATTAGACGGAGTGTATAGACGAAGCGATTTCTATCTAAGGTGGCTAGAAAAATCCACCGCTTTAAACTTCGGTACCGCAACCGGAAGAATCCTAACTAAATTTCTTACTCTTCCCTTTGGTGGCTCTTTTTTACTTATCGAATCTGCTGATTTAATTTCCGATAAAATCTCAGGCGATCGTATTCCTGATTTAATTAGAATTCTAGCTTTTATAACTCTTGGCGTATTCTTTTTTTGCGTCATCAACAATCATTCATTCAGAACTTTTGTGCTTGATTGCCTTTTAATTTTCTGGAAAACAGCCAAGTTTATTTTTTACAAAATCCCTTCAACCCTTCTTACATGGAATCCATTTTTATTAATCTGGAAAAGCCTGCCAGTACAAATAATTTATTCTCTGATACTCAAACCTCTTTTATTCACGGAAGCCATCGCCCTCTGGTTGCCTAAATCCTACCCATTCCATGTAGGCGAAATTGTTCTATTCATCGGGTTCACCTTACTACTTAACTCAAGGCCTGGGCGATTACTTTCCGAATTTGCAATTTCAAGCATGCTTACTTTAGGCAAGCTTATCCAAGATGGATTGATTTCTATCCTCTTCACCATCATGGTCCAAAGCTTCAAGAAAACCATCGAAGGGCTTGAGTTTATCCTGCAATGGGTCAATGATTGGCTAAGATTGAGGGGTCGTGCCAAACCATGGCAGATGGCACTACGAGGCGTTCTTGGATTACTCTGGTCGCCTATCGCATTTTTCCTGCGCTTTTACACAGTCGTTTTGATTGAACCAGGAATTAACCCGATTAAATTCCCTATTTCTTCGGTTGCCGCTAAATTCACTTACCCCATCATCATCCCACTCACTCCAGAAATCGTGCACTTTTTTTCACCTTTCATTGGCGATGTGCTTTCAAATTTATTCTTCGGCACAACCATATGGCTGACACCCAATTTATTCGGTTTTCTTTTCTGGGAGACCAAAGAAAACTGGGGGCTTTACCGAGCCAATAGGCCCCAATCACTTCGCCCGATGGCAATAGGGACGCATGGTGAGACTATTCCCCAACTTCTAAAATTAGGTTTTCACTCCGGAACCATCCCCAAACTTTTCATGAAACTAAGGAAAGCAGAACAAGATGCAGTGACAAGAAGCGATTGGCGCAAAGCAAGAACGCTGAGGCTTGATTTACAGACCATTAAAGAAAGACTAGCGCGCTTTATTGAACGAGATCTACTTATTCCAATGCAACAAAACAACAAATCTTTTGTTAGGCCACTGCGAGTTTCAGAAATCTCTCTTGGGATTAATCGCATCGAAGCAGAAATGACGGGCATGGATAATAACGGTTACGCTTCCTTCAAAATATCACTCGAATTGCTCGATGGAATGCTCATGGGTAGTGTGTCAAAACCCGGTGGAACCCTAGCATTAAACGAACAACAGAATAGGTGTTTAAGTTTGGGAATTGCAGGCTTATACAAGTTTGCAGGAATTGAAATTTCCAAAGAACAGGTCAGCAGCAACCTACCAAGCTGGGTCACAGATTGGAAAATATATAAAGGAAACCTTGTACTCTTTTCAGAAAACCAAAGTACCATTCTTGTGCCTATTAACAATGGTGAAACTCAACCGAAGCTCCAAGTCAATCCGTCTGAAAATTCCTGTAACCTTGAAACTCTTGATTTCGAAAGGCTTTTATTTAGCAGACAACCATTAACTTGGCAAGATTGGTCGGACGGCTGGGATCGATCTGCAAACAACTTGTATGTTTGGCCTCTTTATTATGCAGGCGTCGAACCCGATATTGTGGGTAACGCTCCAAACAAAATCCCATTTGACACAATCAAACGATGGCAGGAAATTCCAGAAATATCAGAAGAATTAAACCAAGGGTATAAATCTGTTTAAAGAACTATTTTGCTGCCTGCCATTCAAGCCCAAGGGTAGTAAATTTCTCACGCTTAGCGAGCACTTCCCAAGGGCTTCCTGCGGCACTTTTCACCAATGATTCCATGGTTTTGGTAGATTCTTTTGCAAGTTTTTTACCTGCACTATCACCTTGCAGTTTTGCTGTTGCAGCTAATTTCCAGCCCCCATGAATTTTGGGATCCATTGCTGGGAGTTCTTTACGCATTTGTCCAAGCATTGATTGGTATTCGTAGAGATAGGCGATTTGGGCTTCCAATCGTGCTCGTATAAAATCATAATTTGCCTGCCAACGCTTGCTTTCAGCATCTTTCATTTCTTCACTTTTCTTTAAATCATCAAGAGCATCCTGTAAGTTCACGAACATACGAGCAACATCTTTCTCGTCATTTTCAATACCCGTCTTAAAGGTAAGTTCATTGGCTGGTGCCCGGTAACCATCTTTAAGAACATTTAGGTTCACTTTGGCGCTTTTTCGTTTTTCTTCCACTTCGTTTTTAATATCAGCGGGGGCAGGCAGTGATGAAATAACCCAAAGTTCGATCCGAGCTTTTTTAACATTTTTTTGCAAGTCCGTTTCAGGCCCATCAACTTTTGCATATTCCTTAATAATTTGATCCGCAATTGGGGGCAGATATTCCATACGAATTGAATTATCTATTTCTGAGGCTTTTACTGGAGGTGTCCCAATTTCTTCGAGCACGGATTTAACAAGCGCAATCCCCTCCTTATTAACAGGCTTTAATCCCGTAATTGCAAGCTTGGGGGGCATTGGTTCTGCGGGATCAAACTCAGCGCCATTATCTTTAAACGCCCCATACATTTTAGGCGTTTGCTTGAATTTCTGCTCGACTGCGAGGGCTTCAACATTTTTTACAGTGGCTTCAAAAAGTTTATCAATAGGAATATTATCGCCCTGCTTTTGTATCTGCCCCTGAATACCTTTTTGCAAAGCATCAACAAAACCATCCAAAAACACCCCCAATGGTTCGCCATCTGTTTCCATAGAACGTTGTTCCGCAGAACAAGCAGTAATAACCTGAAGGCCAGCAGGAACAACCTTGATGACTTCCTCCATTTTCGCACTCATTGGTTGGCCGCCCGGCCTTTCAACACCAATGGTTGGGCTAAATCTGCAAACATCTAGAACCAAGATTTTCTGATGCGCAACACAACTATCAAGTTCTTTATAAAGCCAAGCCAAGGGAATGAGACTTGCGGGGTCGGTAAGGTCACCTTCAATAGGGGCAAGGTAAACCTGGCCATCATTCTCAACAGCGTGCCCAACAAACACCAACATTAAATGGTCTTGTTTTCGAGAGGTTTTCAAAAAATCTGTAATCGTACTTTCAACCACAGATTTTGTAGGTGGTGCAGGATTATCTTTGGCAGCATCACTGAGGTGCATAATTTGGTTCTGCGGCACCCTCATCTGATTGGTGAGATATTTAGTAATGGCTGGAATATTCTTCATACCTTGCACCATCAAACCATACTGGGTTGGATTGGCATAAAGATAATTATGAATGCTCACAACCAATGCCCGTCTGGGAAAGGGTGCATTTGAACCGACAGCACCAGGATTATTCTTTTTGTTTTTCCCGGTACCTTTACCGTTTTCTACATCTTTAGCGGGATCATTTTTATCACCGGCTTTAGATTTCCCGTCTCCATTTACAGCGGCTATATCAGCGTCTTTATCTTTCAGTTTATCCTTGAGATAGGGCAATGCCATCACCAGAACAACGCCTAGTATGCCCATAAACAACATGACCACCACGGGAATAATCCAGTTTACTTTCTTTTTACGATACTTCGATGAATACGAAGGATCATAATTTACATCAGTTAATCCAAATTGATTGGTTACCGATTTGGTCCCCGCATGGTTCGTAGGAATTGGCGGAACCGCAGGCAAAGGTGGAACGCCATTACGGCCTGCAGCAGAAGGCGTTTGGGGAACCTTACCCGAAGATTGTGGACTTTGCTGGGTTGGATTTGCTTTTACACCGGATTGAGGTTGCGGAATATTAGGCTTTATTTGCATAGCCATGTTGCAAAATTTACAGCGAATAACTTGGTTAACCCACTGGGTCGGAACCTTAAGAACTTTTTTACAACCAGGGCATGTGGCATTAATAGCGGTAGACATTTTTAAACCTTTAAAAACAGGAAATCATTTCCTGATATCAAGAGCAAAAGCTATGCACATCATAACCTCTACCATTAAGACGGTGAACGATAAACTTTTGTTTCAAATTTTTTTATTATTATTAGCAAAGCAAGAAAAGAGGTGATTTATTCAAGAACTAAAGTTTCTGCATTAAAAACGGGGCCATCCACACAGATTCTTTTATAGTCCCAACCACCTTCTGCTTCTGCTTTTACTTTTACAACACAACTAAAACAAATACCCAAGCCACAGGCCATGGGCGATTCAAGCGAAACATGACATGGTGCATTATCTTCCAAAGCAAGTTTGCAAAGCGCATGAAGCATAGGTTCTGGTCCACATCCATACCAATGCTCTGCTTTGGGTAATGTTTTAAGTAATTCTGTTACTCTGCCATGAAAACCTTGAGATCCATCATCGGTTGCGCAAAACAAATTCAAGCCAATACTTTCAAAATGGTCAACCCCTGCAAGAAAAGGCGCAGAGCGGACTCCATAAATCATGGTGACCTTGTTCAACGATTTTTTAAGTGAATCTCCGCCATAAGCTTTGATACCCAGTAATTGTTTTCCAAAGGCCAGAAAAGGAGTTTGCCCAATGCCACCTGCAATAAAAGCAACATGATCTTTGTTGGGAAAAATCGGAAAAGGCTTGCCTAAGGGGCCCCACATTTCAATGGATTGGCCTGTAACAACAGCAGGCAAAAGAGAAGTCATTTTCCCAAGTTCAAGGTAAACGATTTCAATTCCAGTGGGATTACCATGATCATCAAGAGTCGTATCGTATAGTGCAAAAGGCCTACCTAAAAGAGGATCATTCCCTCCAGGAAGTTTGATCATCACGAATTGCCCTGGTCTGATAATTGCAGCAATTTTAGGGCAATGCAGCTTTATCAAATGGGTTTTGCTTGCAATCGTGTAATGATCAATAACTTTAGCATTTTCTTGAAACATGGAATCATTCCTGAACAATAGCTTGTTCCGCAATTTTAATTAACGAGCTCAATTCCCAGGTTTTCAATTTGCGCGCCTTCCCTTTGGGCAATCTATCTAACCTGATAGAGCCAATAGATACCCGTTTCAGCCTGATAACTTTATGGCCCAACTTGGCGAGCATTCTTCTGATTTCGCGATTCTTTCCTTCGCAAAGAGTGATTTCAAGCCAAGAGCTTTCGCCCTGCCTTTTCAAGATACGAACCTTTTTCGCTTTAAGTTTCCCCTCGCTTGACCAAATCCCTTTTACCAACTGTTGCATATCTTCATTTTTAGGAAGTCCCGCAACCTGTGCATGATAGGTCTTCTCGACCCCAAATTTAGGGTGCATTAGCTTCTGTGCAAATTCCCCATCATTAGTAAGAAGAAGTAAACCTTCGCTATCTTCATCGAGCCTGCCCACCGTGAAAATTCTTTCACTTACATGGGGCAGAAGATCTTTCGCCAAGGGCCTTCGGGCAGGATCATGATTGGTACAAAGATAACCCTGCGGCTTGTTGAGAAGCCAGTATACATGTTGCTCGGAGCTAAGATCTTGCCCATCCACGGTAACCACTTCGCCTGGGCGAACACGGGCACTAAGATCGCGCACGACAACGCCACCAATTTTAACCTTACCGCGTTGGATAAGAATTTCACAATGCCTACGAGAATCAACACCTGCATGAGCAAGGTACTGATTTAATCTTTTGGCTTTTTCAACGGGTTCTGCAGGTTCTTTCATCGTATTATCCAATTTTCAAACTATTAAAAATTTTAATCAAACACCAAGCTGAGTCTTGAGTGCAACAAGTTCTTCTCGAAGGATTTTAACTTCTTCTTGCAAACCGGAAACCAACTCACGCAATTCTGCTGCGTCACTACTTCTCCTACTTGTTGGAGAAGGTTCATCATCAGCAATAACCTGAATTGCAGTACTTCTAATTCTAGCTATTTCATCGGAAGAATGAAACCCATGGGTAACTCTTGCCCCTCGAACGCCCTTAGAATCGACCCAAATAATCAGTTTTCGTGCTGCAAGTGAATCCAAGGCTTCGCGTAAATCCTCAAGAGAGTCGAAAGTTTCCATTCTGCCTGCCCTAGTGCGAAGCAAGCCTTCCGTTTGCGGTCCTCGCAACAAAAGTTCACCAAGAACAGACATATCGCGCTTACTTAGGTTCCATTTGGAATACAATTCGTGCTGCCAGCGCTCTACCCTGCCCCCGCGCACCATCGAAACCAAACCCTTGGCAATACAATTGCGAATCCCAGATTCAACCTGATAATCCTGCAAATTCATAATAGGATCACGGTTGGATTTTTGATTAGCTGCGTTAACCAATGCATTTAACGAAAGAGGATAAGCTTCGGGAGTTGTTTTGGCTTTTTCAATTAAAACACCTAGAATTCTGCGTTCCAGAATATCCAAGGCAGGCCATACTAGCTCTGTAACGGGCTCTTTTCCCATGCTGTTTTCTTGATTTTCCACAACAATACCCTTATTAATTAGTTTAATGGCACTTTTGAAAGTATATTCAAGACTGGGCAGTTGAAGCCATGCTAATTGCATTTATGCACAAAAAGTAAGATACCCATGGCCCGTAAGCTTCCATAAAACTAAAAAAGACTGCCATACTACCCTAAAAGCTGGAGTTTTAAATGGATCTTCATGATTTGATTGTAGAGTTACGAGAAGTAAATAAATCTAAAATTGTACTGCTTGTTGCAGATGGTTTAGGCGGATTGCCCCTGACTCCGGGTGGAAAAACCGAACTGGAATCTGCAAGCACCCCTCATTTGGATACACTGGCACGAGAAGGCATTTGCGGCATGAGTATCCCAGTATTGCCTGGAATCACTCCTGGAAGCGGCCCCGGGCATCTTGGATTGTTCGGCTATGATCCCCTTAAATATCGCATAGGACGCGGAATTCTTGAAGCTTTGGGCATTAATTTTGAAGTTGGTAAAAACGATGTAGCAATTCGTGGAAACTTTTGCACCGTAGATGCCGAAGGCAAAATATCGGACCGCAGAGCAGGTAGACCCACCACCGAACAATGCGTTGCGATGTGCAAAAAGCTAAAGCAGATCAAAATCCCTGGTGTCGAGATTTTTGTTGAACCAGTCCGTGAACACCGCTTTGTCGTAGTTTTTCGTGCTCCGGGAATGGGTGACCGGGTCAACGATACCGATCCACAACAAGTTGGATTAAAGCCTTTAGTGGCCAAGGGAGAAGACGCTGAATCGCAAAAAGCTGCCGAAATAACCAATAAGTTTGCTCACGAAGCAAGCTTGGTACTGGCACAAGATTCTCCAACAAACATGATCACCCTCCGTGGTTTTGCGACATTTCCAAAAATAGCAACCATGGAACAGGTATACGGCCTTAAATCTGCTGCCATCGCTGTTTACCCCATGTACAAGGGCTTGGCTCGCCTTGTAGGTATGGACATTTTAAATGCTGGAAACTCTCTTGCGGATCAAGTTGAAACCCTCAAGAAATCTTGGAATGATTACGAATTCTTCTTCATGCATTACAAGTACACCGATAGCACCGGGGAAGATGGGAATTTTCAGGCTAAAGTAGAAATGATTGAGAAGTTAGATGCTGCTATTCCTGGAATCAAATCTTTGAAACCCGATGTCTTTATCGTCACGGGTGATCATAGTACGCCAAGCAAACTCAAGAGTCATAGCTGGCATTCAGTGCCAACCTTGATATCTTCTGCAACCTGCAGGACCGATGGGGTCACAGAATTTGGGGAATCGAATTGCCTGCAAGGGGGCTTAGGGCATTTTGAGGCCAAATATCTGATGAGCCTTGCGATGGCTCATGCGGGCAAACTTGGGAAATACGGTGCGTAAAAAGATCGCAGTAAACTTAAAAACATATCGCCTTTGCAATTAACTTGCAGGGCGATATGTTTTTGTTTTTAGAGAACCCATTAAAGATCGTCATCATTAATCTTAGGCAGAGGCCTATGAGGTTGCTTTTTGTTAACCCTTTCGGCTTTCAAGCGCAAAAATGCCTGAATAAAAGCTGTAATCGCACCATCAAGAACCTCAAAAACTTGCGCAGTGTGGTGCTCGGTTCGAACATCTTTTGCAAGCGTGTAAGGCTGCAATACATAATTGCGAATCTGATAACCCCAAGCCACCTCACCCTTTTCATCGTAAAGCTTTTCAACCTCTGCTTTTCTTTTTTGCTCTTCAATCCTATAAAGCTTGGCCTTTAGAAGTTTCATGGCAAGATCATCATTTTTATGCTGACTTCTTTCGCTTCGACTTTCCGCAGCAATCCCCGTAGGCAAGTGAATATAACGAACGCCACTTTCCGTTTTATTCTGATGTTGCCCACCTGGACCACCACTTCGAAAAGTCTGCCTTTCTAAATCGTCCGAATGAATTTCGATGTGAATATTACCATCGATCTCTGGCATTACATCGACCGCTGCAAAGGAAGTATGCCTCTTTGCATTGGAATCAAACGGGCTGATCCGAACTAGACGATGCACACCTGCTTCACTTTGTAGATTGCCGTATGCAAAATCGCCTAAAATATGAAGTGTTGCATTTCTTATACCTGCCTCTTCGTTTCGAAGTTCATCAACGATCTCGGTTTTATAGCCATTCCTTTCGGCCCAGCGGGAATACATACGAAGCAACATCTGCGCCCAATCACACGCCTCAGTCCCGCCACCGCCCGCCTGAATTCGAAGGTATGCATTGCTGGCATCTTGCGGCCCATTGAGCATGGATCTTAGTTCAAATTCTGCAAGATTGTTGTCAGCTTTATCTAACTCCGCAGCGAGATCGACCTCCAATGAGACTTCTTCTGCGCAAAGCTCTGCAAGTGCTCCAATATCTAAATTGGCGACCTCGATTTCCTCATACGGTTTTAATAGGCCGTTGAGCGGCTTTAATGCATTGATTGTTTGTTGGGCCTTCTCCTGATTATTCCAAAAATCAGGCGTGCCCATAAGATCTGTTAATGTTTGTCTTTGTGTTTTTTTTCCAGCAATGTCAAAGAGAGTCCCGTAGCTGGGTCAACCTGATGGTCAGATTTTCTACGCGTCTTTTCAATTCACTATTCATGCTGCGATCCTTCAATAATTACAGAAATATATTTCCCTAAATAAAAAGCAAAATGAATCTGCCTTCTGTTCTCATAATATCATATTATTAGGATTCACTACTAGATCCTCACCTAAAGGGTAACGACAATGGAATTTCAAGGAAAAACAATTTTGGTAACTGGTGGCGGCAGCGGTATCGGTCTAGCTTCTGCTCAGGCATTTCACAATCTTGGCGCCAAAGTTGCCATTTGTGGAAGGAATAAGACCAAACTTGATAAAGCCTCCGAACTTATTTCAAAATCCAAGGAAAGAGTTCTGTCTTTGGTCTGTGATGCTGGCCAACCAAAAGAAGTTGAAAACACGATCAGTTCAACAATTAAAGCATTCGGCCCCATCGATATTCTGGTGCATTGTGTTGGTATGAATCTCAAAGAACGGTCTTTTCAGGAACTCAATCCAGAAAGCTGGCGTTCATTGGTGGAAGGGAATCTAGACAGCGCTTATTATGTGTTTCATGAAGTTTTAAAAGGAATGCGTCCGAGAAAAAATGGGTTGGTAATTGTTGTAAATTCGATCTCCGGATTGCGGGGAAACCCCTTGGGCGGCCCTGGTTATGTAGCAGGAAAGTTCGGGCTTAATGGTTTGGTAGTTGCAACCGCTGCGGAAGAATCCAAAAACAATATCCGATTTTGCAGTATTTTCCCCGGAGAAGTAAACACTCCAATTCTTGAAGCTAGGCCCAATCCCGTTTCTGAAGAACATAAAAAATCTATTTTGCAGCCTGAAGATGTTGCTCAAAGTGTTTTATTTGTAGCTAGATTGCCTGAGCATGTGGTTATCCCCGAGCTTATCATTATTCCTTCAAAAGCTACTTATATCTAATGCCAAAATAGCAATTTAGGTTTCGAGGACATCAATAATGATGGCAGAAGTGTTGTCAGTTGATCCGTTTTTCAACGCAATCTGACAAAGTTTAAGGGAAAGACCTTCCAAAGGTTCTGTCGCAAGATAATTTTGAAGGTCAGCCGGGTTTATACTGCCTGACAAACCATCCGAACAAATCATGTATCGCTGCCCGGGACGTAAATGGTGGATAAAAATATCCGGACCGCCCGTAAGATCTTTTGAACCTAGATATTTATAAATCCTATTTCGAAATGGGTGGGTAGCAACTTGCGCCAGTGTGATTGAACCGGCAATATAAAGCGCATGCGCAAAGGAATGATCCGCTGTTATCAATGACAATTTCTGATCTTCCAACACATAGCACCTGCTATCACCAAGATTAGAAATCAATACATTTGGGCTATTCTCACGATAAAACAACCCTACCATGGTCGTGCCCATGTTCAAAAATTTCGGATTGGCTCGAGAAAGGCTCAATAAGGATTGGTTGGCAGATATATATCCTTGGTGAATAAGTGCAGTATCGCCACTTTCAGAACCGTCTAAAAAGGGCCCTTGGTCAAAAACCTCTTGCTCGATACTTTTGATGGATTCAGTACTCGCAACTTCGCCTGAAGCATGACCGCCCATACCATCTGCAACCAATGCTAAAAACAAACCATCAGCCTTGATGCATTTTATTGCGTCTTCATTATTTGAACGAAGCCCCTGAAGTGATTCAGAAGACACTTTAAACTCAATTGCCATCAGCAATAATATTCCTGAAAAAATCAATAACTTAGTCTATTGTCATTATCATAATTTTCGCTCTTCTGCCATAAACAATTATTATTTCTGGAGATTGATTTACAAAATGGATTTTAATAAAGAAATGATCAATTTATTGCTCGAAGCACTAATTGCACTTGCTAAGATATAATACTGAATATGTAAGGAGAAATATTATGCCTGTTGAAATGGGTCTTAGAAGAATAATTATTAGCGAAATTCATGAACAACAAGTCATCGTTTTAAAAGAATTGGAAGGCGAAAGAAGTTTTTCAATTCAAATCGGAATTTTTGAAGCCACTAGCATTGATCGCAAAATTAAAAAGATTCCTTCTCCCAGGCCACTAACCCATGATTTATTATGCCAAACGATAACGAGCCTTGGGGGTGAGCTTCAAGAAATTCAAATTAATGAACTCAAAGACAAAACCTATTTCGCTACACTTAAAATTAGGCAGGATGGGAAGTTTGTGAAAATCGACTGCAGGCCTAGTGATGCCATCGCCTTGGCGGTCACCATGAATGTTCCGATTTTTGTTTATGAAGAGGTTTTAGAACAAATCAGCGAAGATATTTGATATCTTTGCCTTTTTTTAACCAATTCCACAATTCTATTGCCCAAAAGTTAAGCTTATCCACCCATCGTCCGATTAAAATGGACTAGATAGAATTGTAAAAAAGCTTTATACGATCATTCCTTGAAGCAGCTGAACTTTAACTTTTACTGAGTTTTGGTTTTTCCTTTCTGCTTCATTATTAGAGTTTTGGTTTTTGGGGGATATCTCAATGCCTGTTTCTTCGACCGCAAGAATTCATCCAAGTGCTATTATCTCTTCCGACGCTGAGATAGGCGAAAATGTAGAAATTGGCGCACTCGCCGTTATTGATGGCCCAGTGAAAATTGGCCACAACTCCGTCATCAAACCAGGTGCAAAGTTATTTGGCAACCTTTCCCTTGGCGCCAAAAACATCGTTTATAGTGGTGCTATTCTTGGCGAAGCTCCCCAACATATGAAATATGATGGAGAACCTACAAAAACCATAATTGGCAATAACAACATTATCCGTGAGGGCGTTACTGTTCATCGGGGAACTACCTCTTCCAACGAAACAGTGATTGGAAACGGTAACTTCTTGATGGCAAATAGCCACGTCGCGCATGATTGCAGGGTCGGCAACGGCTGTATTCTTGCTAATGGGGCACTCATGGGAGGGCATTGCGTGATGGAAGATGGCGCTTTCTTATCAGGAAACAGCGCTGTTCATCAATTTGCCAAGGTTGGAAGGTTGGCACTTTTAAGCGGCGTTTCTGCCACTACTAAAGACATTCCACCATTCATCATAGTACAGCGAATTAATGTGGTATCAGGCGTTAATGTAATTGGAATGCGTAGAGCTGGTATTTCACATACGAACATTGATGGAATACGAAAAGCATTTCAAATTATTTACCGCGAAGGCTTGATCTTGCCTCAGTCGCTACTTAAAGTTGAAAAAGAACTAAGCCATATACCTGAGGTTGCGGAATTCATCGCATTCATTCGAACTGCAACAAGGGGCATCAGTCTTGAAACAAACAGGCAAGAAGCAGCATAGCAATTAGCTTTTTGCTTCGAGTTCCTTAACAAGTTGAGCCAGTAACTCTGGCTTATCTTGTTCTACTAGGTGCTTGATTCGAGCTTCGGGAACTTCCAGCTTTTTCATAGTTTCAACTATGGTGGTCCAAACTTTTTCTCTTTTCTTTCCTGTGCTTAGATATAACTCTCCCACGAGTTCAGCCAATCGCTCATGTGCAATAGGGTTTTGATTATCGTAAAATCGTTTGATAACTTTTTGCTGGTAGGGGCTGAAATCACGTGCCATTTTAAATACTCCGTTACATAAACTTCCGAATCCAAGTATTCCTTCCTGAACATTTCATCTTTTGAATATATACCACAGAATTGCTTTTACGATAAATTTGATTTTCCAGTTTTTCTATAAAATTGTATACTTCGCTTGGTTTCTAAAGGTGTTGGTAACGGAGTTCTTACCTTGCGTGCCGTAATTCAACGCGTATCGATGGCCAAAGTCACAGTGGAAAGCCAAATTTTAGGGGAAATCCAAAAGGGGCTACTCATCCTTTTAGGAATAACCAATGGTGACAACGAAGAAAAAGCTGATTGGCTCGCTGAAAAAGCTGCGAGTTTAAGAATATTTCCCGATTCAAACGGAAAAATGAACCTCGATCTAGTTGAATCGGGCGGAGCAATCTTGGTTATCAGTCAATTTACACTTTACGGGGATTGTTCGAAGGGCCGGAGGCCAAGTTTCATAACCGCAGCAAGGCCTGAAATTGCTAAACCGTTGTACGAACATTTTATCCGAAAATTAAGATTGCTGGGAATTACCACACATACTGGAAAATTTGGCGTTGATATGAAAGTTGAACTGGTTAATGATGGGCCTGTAACCTTAATAGCTGATGCCTAAAGTGTAAAAAACGGAGTAACAAAATGTCCAACGGAATATTTCGGCGAAAATCTCTTCAAAAAGTGATGGCAGATTCTGAAAGCGGGCACAGCCTTAAGCGCGTGCTCGGCCCTTGGGCATTAACTGCTCTTGGTATCGGCGCAATCATAGGCACCGGAATTTTTGTTTTAGTGGGTAAAGCTGCCCGCGATGTTACCGGCCCTGCACTTATGCTTTCTTTTGTATTTGCAGGCCTTGCATGTATTTTTTCAGCTCTTTGCTATGCCGAATTTGCATCCATGGCCCCTGTGGCTGGCAGTGCTTACACCTATGCATACCTAACTCTGGGCGAACTGATGGCATGGATCATTGGGTGGGATCTCGTTCTCGAATATGCAGTCGCAAGTTGCACCGTCGCACACGGTTGGTCTAAATACTTCCAAGATATACTTAAACAATTTGAGTTTCATATACCCACAGCTCTTACAAACGCACCTTTTGATATCGCCAAAGGTGGCGAAATAGTTTCAACAGGCTCTATTCTCGATCTGCCCGCAGTGGCTATTTCTCTTATCATCACTTTCATTTTGGTGCGAGGCATCCGGGAAAGCGCTTTTATCAACGGTATCATGGTTGTTGTTAAACTTGCTGTTGTTTTCTTTGTCATTATTGCAGGCATTCCTCACATCGTAACTTCCAACTGGACGGAAAACTTCGCACCATTCGGGTATGGCGGCTTAAGCTTTTTTGGGACTTTGGTCTGGGGAGATATCAACCCCGCTACCAATGCTCCGTCTGGGGTTTTAGCAGGCGCAGCGCTTATTTTTTTTGCCTACCTTGGTTTTGATGCAGTTTCCACAAACGC
>DBCB01000017.1:0-3674 GCA_002303765.1 Planctomycetaceae bacterium UBA969 | reverse complement strand
CTTTTGATTTGCACGGTTCTTTACATTGCAGTAGCTGCGGTTTTAACCGGCATGGTTAATTACAAAGACATTCCAAAAGAAGCCCCTGTCGCTAATGTTTTTGCACAAGTTGGTATGCCCTGGGCCAGATTGCTGGTTTCTATTGGTGCGTTAACAGGCATTACCTCTGTTCTTTTGGTGATGATGTGTGGGCAACCAAGAATTTTCTTGGCGATGGCTCGCGATGGCCTTCTTCCTGAAAAGTTTTTCGCCAGTGTTCACCCTGTTTATCAAACACCTTGGCTTGCAACCATGCTTACCGGGCTCATTGTCGCACTAGGTGGCAGCTTGCTCCCGCTTGATGTTCTTGCGGAACTTACCAACATTGGAACATTGTTTGCCTTTGTGGTGGTTTGTGCTGCGGTACTTATTTTAAGGTTCAAAGACCCGAATGCGCCCCGCTCTTTTAAGGCGCCTCTTGGGTTATTTTGCCCCATTGGCGGAATTGTTTTATGTTTGGTACTCATGTTCTCTCTTGGTTGGGAAAACTGGGTTAGGCTTTTCATATGGCTTGGAATAGGACTTGCTATTTACTTTGTTTATGGCTTCCACCACAGCAAACTTCGGATCGAAGATAACAACCTTGCCAAAAAGTTATAAGCATGGACAACAAACAATTCCAACAACGGCTAGGCCTTTTCGATTCCACAATGCTTGTTGCAGGGACTATGATTGGTTCCGGCATTTTCATTGTTTCCGCAGATATAATCCGTGATGTAGGGTCCCCAGGAAGCCTTTTGCTGATTTGGATTTTAACGGGCTTCATGACAATTCTAGGCGCACTCAGCTACGCAGAACTAGCAGCTATGATGCCCCGCGCTGGTGGGCAATATATCTATCTTAAAGAAGCTTTTGGCCCGCTGTGGGGATTCCTTTATGGCTGGAGCTTGTTCCTCGTTATTCAAACAGGATCCATTGCAGCGGTTGCTGTTGCTTTCGCAAAATTCCTCGGCGTGATAGCGCCTAGCCTTGGTACTGGGGAAGAAGCGCAAATCATAAACTGGAGTGGGTTAAACCTAGTAATCTCACTTCCTCTACCCTGGCTTAAAGAACCTTTGATCATTTTCAAACGCACCGAATTTGCAATTACTTCAGGCCAAATGATTGCGGTTGCAATTATTGCTTTCCTCACCCTGCTTAATTGCAGAGGCGTTAAAGAAGGCAAATGGATTCAAAACCTTTTTACGGTCATCAAAACTTTAAGCCTTATCATTCTCATCATTCTTGGGTTTAGCATTGGTGCGAACAGAGAGGTTATTGGCCTTAACTTTGCAGACCTTTGGGCAGGCTCTTTCTCCACCGACCGCTTTAATTCCATCTCAGAACTTGTGGGCGGGGCACCTTTGCTTGTTGCTTTTATGGTTGCTGGCGGAGCTATGGTTGGGTCTTTATTTAGTGCTGATGCTTGGAATAATGTAACCTTTACTGCAGGCGAAATCCGTAATCCCAGCCGTAATCTACCACTGAGTTTGATTTTCGGAACGGGATCCGTCATCCTTCTTTATCTTTTAGTTAATCTTGCATACCTTTGCGTTTTACAGGCAAACGGTAACCCGCTGGTCAGCGTTCAACTTAAAGCTGAAATCGAAGAAGGCCTCGCGATCAGAAAAGAATACGCTGCAGAAGCCAATTATCTTGCGGCAACTGCAAACCGCCTTGAAAGCGAATCCCTTTTTCTAAAAGCAAGAGTTGCATTACTCGACAAAGATGGCCAAACAACCAATGGAAAAAGACTGATCCAAGATGCGGAATCCAAACTTGAAGAAGCCTCTACCTTTAGAATTAAAGCTGACATTGCGAAGGATGCAAGCAATTCTGCAAGTGAAGAAACTAATCGAAGGCTTAACGAACGAATCGTTAGAAGCACGCCCGAACTTGGAATTTCCCATGCACGGGATGACCGGGTTGGAACTGCTGTTCTACAAATGATTTTTCCAAAATATGGAATGATTGCGATGGCGATTGCCATCATGATCTCCACTTTTGGATGTGTGAACGGCATGATTTTAATGGGGTCAAGATTATATTATGCCATGGCTCACGACGGCTTGTTTTTCAAGGCTGCAGGCGAATTAAACACTAGGGGCGTGCCCGCATATGGCTTAGTACTTCAGGGCGCATGGTCTATTCTTTTAGTTTTTTCAGGAACATATATTGAGTTGCTGGACTATGTTATTTTTGCTGCCCTATTATTTTATGCGCTTACGGTTTCCGGATTATTTGTTTTGCGAAGAACAAAACCTGACGAAATTCGCCCTTATAAAGCTTGGGGCTATCCATTCCTACCATTTCTTTATATTTTGCTCTGTACCATTGTAATGATTGATTTGTTGATCGTAAGGCCGGAATATACTTGGCCTGGTTTGATTATTGTAGCTTCTGGGATTCCTGTTTTTTATTTTTGGCGGAAAAGGAATCCTCATACCATTTGAGTAATTATGCAAATTCAAGAAATTAAATTCAGTCTGCTAAGCATTCCTACCAACCCAACAAGATCTTCTGCCACCGAAATCGCTGCTGGGAGAAGTGATAAAATCACAACCCTTGTTGTTCGGGTTAAAACTAAATCGGGCATCGAAGGGATTGGGTTTGCTTATTCTCTGCAGGGCGGAGGCAAGGCTATGCTTGCATTGGGGCAGGAAGATTTAGCTCCAATCTTAATCAATGAAAACGCATTGGATAACGAAAAACTAGCGGCCAAAGTTTATTGGCGCACCCAAACAATTGGCAGAACCGGACTGGTTCAACAAGTTTATTCTGCAATTGATATCGCCCTTTGGGATATCAAAGGCAAGGCCGCGAATTTGCCTCTGCATAAATTACTCGGTGGGTTCCGCGAATCAATTCCTGCTTATATATCCCACACGGGATGGCTTTGGATGAGTGTCGGGCAAATAATTGATCTCTCAAAACCTTACCTTGACCAAGGTGTCATGGGCCTTAAGGTGAAGGTTGGCGCCAATCCCCAAAGCGATATCGAACGCATTGGTAATTTACGCGAAGCTATGGGAGAAGAAATTTGGCTGGCAGTTGATGCCAACGAACGCTACGACACCGGAACGGCTCTTGCTATGGGTAATTTCTTCCAAGATGAAATTGGGGTAGGTTGGTTTGAAGAACCAATCAGTTGCGAGAATATCAAAGGCCATGCTTATCTTGCCAACAAGTTAGATATTCCGATTGCGGCAGGCGAAATGCTTTTTTCCAGAGAAGAGTTTCACAATTATGTTGAAAAAAGCGCACTCGACATCGCTCAGCCTGATATCACCCGTTTAGGGGGCATCACCAACACTTTAAAACTTATTCATTACTGTGAAAGCCAGAATATACCCGTTAGCCCTCATTTGTTGCCCGAATTAGCGGTCCAAATCGGGTGCGGTTTGGCCCATGTAACTTCAGTTGAGTACATGCCTTGGTTTGAACCACTATTCAATGAATACCCAAAATTTAAAGCGGGCAAACTTGTACCACCTGAAGGCTCCGGTTTAGGCTTGAGCTTTTCGGAAAAAGCTTTGCAAGAATTCGCCGCAACCTAACCAGAACCCCTGAGTTCACCATACCTCCAAAAATCCGACTTGCAACATTTAATATTTGATGTATCTGACTCCATTTGATTCTTCATTGAGTTAAGAGTT
>DBCB01000239.1 GCA_002303765.1 Planctomycetaceae bacterium UBA969 | reverse complement strand
ATCTATCCATTGAATCAATTTTGTTTCGCCCCACCGAATGCCACCCCTACCATCGGAGCCTAGAAAACCAAGATGGCCCCCACGATTTTGAATCGAAATCGAAACACAATCCGGGGCATTCAGCTTTTCAAAGGGCCCAACAGATATAAATGGATCATCCCGCGAAGTTAGTATCAATGTTGGCACAGTGATGTTTTTGATGAATCTTTCAGATGAGCATTCCTGATAATAATGTTCTGCGCAGTCGTAACCTGCCCTTGGCGCAGTGTAGTGCTCATCAAACAACCGAATCGACATGTTGGATGGAAATTTCAGCGGTGGCAACTCTGGAAAATACCGTTGGCGCTTTTTGGCTTCCAGCATCAGGTAAGATAAAAAATGCTTTTCATAGATCCGGTTTTCCTGCTTCCCGATCAATTCTGAACACTGCATGAGATTGATAGGGGGCGCCATCGCTGCAACCCCTGCAAGGCCGTGTAAATCGCCGCTTTCCCCTGCAGTTTTTAATATCAGATTCCCACCCAGTGAGAAACCAACAAGAAATAAAGGCGAAGGATCTACCGCGCTTTGAAAGTATTCCATCACCTTGCGGATATCTTCAGACCGACCCGCATGATATGACCACCGCGCAAGATGCAAACCAGGGCCAGCGCCTCGTTGATTCATCCGGATGACTCTGCAGCCGCGCCTGTACAACCGATCGCCCACCCGTACCACATGGCTGGATCTATGGCTTCCAGTCAAACCATGCACTAAAATCGCAATCGGTTTGCCGGGTACCCAAGAAACAGGCTTGCTATCTAATACTAGAATTGAATCGCCATCGCTTACAGGCAAAACCACTTCCTTCGAGGGGAATTCTGGAGGGGAACTATCCGATAAGGATCCTAACAAGGTCTGAAGATGGCGGTTGCCCATCAAAGAAAAAGGTCGGAATTCATCATTTAAAGAGAAGCTGGCTTTTGCCAATTCGTTCTTCTTATCCAAATACATAATTAACCCTTGCAACAATTAGTCCCAACGATCTAATAGTTTATAGGAAAATATCTTAATATCGAACTTAAATGTTCCCAAGAACTTTATTCTTTTTGAGAAGCATCAAAATTAAAGGAGTCAGGCATAATGGGAAAATCAACCGAAGAGCTTACAGGGATAGGATTTAGATTGCCTGCGGAGTGGGAAGATCATGCCGCAACCTGGCTTTCCTGGCCTCACGAACCAAGCGACTGGCCCGGAAAATTCCCTTCCATCCCTTTTGTCTATTCAGAAATCATTAAAAATCTTGCATCCCTCGAACTGGTCAAACTTATTGTTCCAAACCATCATTCAGCAGATGCAGTCTCTCAAATCCTTTTTGAAGCTGGCGCCAACCTCGATAACATTAATTTTATTCACGCACCCACCAATCGCTCTTGGATTCGCGACTACGGCCCTCTGTTCCTCAAAGACAAACATTCCAATAAAACCATTCTCAATTTACGCTTCAATGCCTGGGCCAAGTACGACAACTTTAATTTCGATGATGATATCCCCAAATTCGTCTCTTCCAATGTCAATTGCCCTCTCTGGGAACCCAAACATAACAACACCCAGCCAGTCCTCGAAGGAGGCAGTATCGATGTCGATGGCCAAGGCACTCTTCTCACCACCGAAGAATGTCTGCTTTCCAAAACTCAGGAACGAAACCCTGGGTTCTCCAAACAAGATTATGAAACTTTCTTCGCTAACTATCTTGGTGTTAAAAAAGTCCTCTGGCTAGGTAATGGCATCGCAGGTGACGACACCCATGGCCATGTGGATGACCTTGCAAGATTTATCGCACCCGGAAAAGTCGTCACCATGATCGAAGAGAATAAATCTGATATAAACCATGAACCCCTGAAGGATAATCTTGCACGGCTTAAATCAATGACCGATGCCCAAGGAAATAAATTGCAAGTATTCGAACTTCCCATGCCAGCACCTGTTGTTTTTGCAGGCCAACGCCTGCCCGCAAGTTATGCAAACTTTTATATTGCCAATGGCATCGTGTTAGTTCCCACATTCAACGATGCAAACGATCGCGTTGCATTAAACCTGCTTTCCCAATTGTTCCCGACTCGTAAGATTGTCGGTATCCATTGCGTGGATCTAGTACTAGGGCTTGGAACGCTGCACTGCCTCAGCCAGCAGCAACCCGCTTAAAGGAAAAACTAGGTTATGCGAACCATGAGGGCAGCGGTATTAAGAGATTTTTCATTAGGTATTCAGTTGGAAGATCTGCCTATCCCAGAACCCAAGCCCAATCAAGTGCTGGTTCGTATCCTCGCATCAGGAATTTGCCATACCGATCTTCATGCTATCCATGGCTCATGGGACAAAAAGCCTATTCTTCCGCTTATTCCAGGGCACGAGGGCGTGGGCATTATCGAAGCTTTAGGCTCGAAAGTAACAGGCTTTAGCCTCGATCAAAAAGTTTTAATCCCATGGGTTGGTAGAACCTGCAGAACTTGTTCGTTCTGTTCTTCAGGAAACGAAAATTATTGCGACAGGCAATTTAACACAGGGTATGTCATCCCGGGTACCCATGCCGAATATACCACTGCAGATTTTCGCTACATCCTTCCTCTTCCAAAAGATATCGATCCTGTGCAGGTTGCCCCCTTGGCGTGTGCAGGGCTTACCGCTTTTGAAACCGTCAAAAAGTTGCGATCTAATGATAATAAAACACTCTTAATCATGGGTGTTGGTGGAGTAGGCCATCTTGCAATTCAGTATGCTAAAGAGTTTTTCACCCGCATCATTGCAATCGACCCATCTGCAATTCGCATTGCCCAAGCCAAACTTTTAGGCGCAGAAACTTATTCCCCAGAAGAATGGCTTTCTCTCAATCCCAAACCTTTGGTTGATGCTGCTGCAGTTTTTGCTGCAGACCCAATTGCAGTTACAGGCGCGATGAATGCGTTAAGAAATGGTGGCACGCTTGCTTTAGTGGGATTGGGAAAGAATAAAGAATTGTCATTGCCTTGGTTTGAACTGGTCACCCGGGGAATCCGGATTTTGGGCTCGCATGTAGGCCCTATTTCCACACTTAAAGAAGTTGTGAATTATCATCATCTAGGCAAAGCCAATATCTTGGTCGAAACAAAACCACTTGCAGATATTCGCATTGCTTTGGCAGACCTTGCTGCAGGCAAAAACAACTCTCCAAGAATCGTCCTAGTTCCTTGATAAAACATCATACCCGAACCACAACAAAGATTTCACTACACCCTGCAAGTTTAAATCTTATAATCATATTATTGTTTTTAAGTGTTTTAAGCTTTTTTGCGACTCTTAATGGTAATTAATTTATGACTATCAAAGCAACATGCCCAACTTGTGCCAAAGATTATCAGGTTGGTGAAAATTTAATCGGGAAGAAAATCCGCTGCAAGAACTGCCAAGCAGTTTTTGTGGTAGAGTCTAATCCCAAAGGGAAAATAGAAGATGAAGAACCGGTTGATGTTGAACCCGAAGAATCCAATAAAGATAAAAAGGGCTCAAGCCCTGCCAGGTCAAAAAGTAAAATCAAAAAAAATAGCAAATCAAAAACACCTGCAACCTCTTGGTTTCTTGGAGTCCTATTCGCAAGTATTGTTCTCGCGGGTGGTGGTGGCACTCTTTGGTTTATTGCAAAAAAACAAGTTAAAAATCAAACGAATGACGCAGATGGCAAACTAACCACGGAAATTGATCAAAAAGAATCAACTAAAAACCAAGTTGCAATCGGATCAGATCCAGAACTCGAAAAAATCATTGCTGAACTGGATCAAAAAGAACCAGGCTGGAGAATTGAAGAACTTGAAGCCAAACGCAAAGTTCTCACACCAGAGGAAAACTCCGCTTTGGTTATTACTGAAAGTTACAAGTTGCTTGGTAACCAGGAACAAAAAAAACCTTTGTGGGAATTGGGGAAGCTTCCAGATATAGCGGCCATTAAATCTTCTCCACAACAA
>DBCB01000019.1:7616-7744 GCA_002303765.1 Planctomycetaceae bacterium UBA969 | reverse complement strand
AGCGGTTTGTCCAGTTCGAAGATGGCAGCGTTATCTTTCTTGGCAGTTGTTTTTACAACCCAAGCGGTGGCGGGTTTGCCATCCACTGCATTGGCCAAGGGTTGATCTTTGTCTTCAAATGCAGCAAA
>DBCB01000019.1:612-7545 GCA_002303765.1 Planctomycetaceae bacterium UBA969 | reverse complement strand
AGTAATCTTCAACTCGGTAAGTTGAAATCCACCATCCGCATTTACGCCCGGACCCCGTTGTGGCAGCGCTTTATCAGTAAAGCAATCGAATCGAAATGAACTAAGATTCTTTTGATATGTATTAAAAGTAAGGTGGTACTCATCGTTTGCAGGAGTTGCTTTTTTCGCTCCACGACCTCGCTGCTTCATGGCGCCAGGGCTGATCGTGCCATCTTGAGCAACGATACCACCGGGCAACCATTTCAGATACGAACGCTCTGCATCCACAGTTACAGGCTCTAATATTTGCCAGCGTGTTGCTTCAGGTTGTTTAGGAAGTTCACTTTTCTGCCAAGCTTCAAATCGCTTGGGTAACTCATCGTTGGCAAACTTGCGCAATGCGGTTGCCAGTGGTTCGCGATCCTGCTGGTGCTTATCTAACTTTGTTTTCGTAGCGATAGGATCGGGATCAAGCACTCGAGTACCATGCACGGTTTTTGCCAAGCTCGCAGCAAGCGCGTAATAATCTTTGTGCAGCAATGGATCATACTTATGCTCATGGCAACGAACACAACCAAGTGTAAGACCAAGCATTGAGCCACCAACAGTCATAAGCATGTCATCGATTTGGTCGTAGCGAATTCGCTCGACGGTTTTTGCTGTGATCTGCCCCGGGTATGGCCCTGCCACAAGAAACCCTGCCGCACTCGCAGCTTGAAAATCGTCTGGGTGCAATTTATCGCCCGCTAATTGCATTTTGACAAATTGATTGTAAGGCATATCCTCGTTAAGCGCTCGAATCACCCAATCACGATAATGATACGCAGCGGGTCGGAATCCATCGAACTCATAGCCACCACTCTCTGCATAACGGGCGACATCAAGCCAATGCCTTGCCCATTTTTCACCATACCTCGGGCTCGCTAATAGTTCATCCACCACCTTTTCAAACGCACCAGCCGATGTATCTTTTGCAAACGCATCGATCTGCTCAGGCGTTGGTGGCAATCCAATAAGATCGTAATAAGCCCTGCGCAATAACTGTTCCTTCGTTGCAGGTTTACTCAATTGCAGTTTTTTTCCTGCACCTGCCTGTTGAATAAATCGATCGATTGAATTACTTGCTGCGCCATTAGGAGGTGCGATTTCTTTCAATGGTTGAAATGACCACCATTGTTTTCCTTCCGCAAGATTTATCTCACGCTTAGGCTTTGCGGCCAACTCTCCCTGCCTAGGATCGGGAGCACCCATATCAATCCACTTGGCGAAATCTGCAATCACATTTTCTGGAAGCTTGCCAGAAGGCGGCATATCTAAACCATCATACTTAAGAGCCTTCATGATCAAGCTCTTCGCTGATTGACCTTTAATAAGCGTTGGGCCAGTCTCTCCGCCTGCTAACATTCCCTTGGCAGTATCAAGAAACAATTCAGCCTTAAGCTTCTTATTTGTTTGCGCATCTTTTGAATGACACGAATAGCAATGCTGGTTGAGCACTGGGCGAATCTTTTGTTCGAAGAATTTCAACCCCTCATCATTTGCTTCTTGGGCAATTGAATGATTCACAGAAAGACAAAGGGTTATTCCTACTAACGCATATCTCAACATAATGAAATTCCTCATCGAAAGAGCTGTTTATTAAACGCTCACTCTGATTCTCAATTTATTTCTCGACATCGTAAATGAAGGCCTTATCATCTGCGGGTTTAACCCAAACATTACGAAACTTCACAGGGTTGTTGTGATCCTGTAGAAAAACCGGTCCGGTCATCGTCTTCTTCTGCATATCCCGAATCTTTTCCAAATAAGGCGTTGTCCCAAATCGGAATGGATGGAATGTTGATTTCGGTTCGCCAAAGGTTGTGCCATCCTGCACTTTCATTCCGTTGAACCAAACCGTTACGGTGCCGTTTTCGATGATTGCTCCAGCTTCGTTGCGCCTTGGTGCGCGGTAGCGAATATCAAAGACCTGCCACTCACCTGGTTTTCGGCATGCATTCACAAGGGGTTTCGAAAAACCATAGACCGCCCCCGCATCTTCTTGGGTGATCTTTTCCTTGTCCTTGCCAAACGAGTTCAGAATCTGAACCTCGTAGTTCCCGTGAATATAGACGCCGCTGTTGGCAGTGCCCTTTTCAGGCAGCAAGAATTCAACATGAATATCAGCATCACGGAAGTGAAGCTTAGAGACGATATGATTCTGGTTCCCTTTGGGTGTGGAAATAAGCATGCCATCTTCAACAGGCCAGTTAACCTTCTCGCCTGCCATGCTCAAAAATAGGTGTTTGCCCTTTTCATCGAGAAGGATGGTGGCGCCTTTTGGTGCCATGGCTGGAAGTTTGCTTTGATCGGGTTTAAAATCAGACTCAGCACCCAGAACAGCTAGGGAAATTAGGAGAGCAGGAATCATTGGTTTGCCTCAATCGGTGGGTATTTAGCATTACTATTTAGAATACCGTTCCTGAGGCCGATTTGCAACAACCGATTGGCCCAGATGATGGCTCTTTTGCCCTCAAAATCGGTCCTAATGTACTTATTTAGCCAGCTTTTAACCCGCTTATCCAGAACTATCTTTCAAAGCCGGTTTTCTTATTGAGCAGCGGATGTTAATCCGCTGGCGCTGGAAGGCTATTGTTTTTCTTGTTTTATACGCAATCGGCGGTACAATTAATTGTGCATATTGATGACCATACTCAGGACTCAAGCGGCAGTGGTAACAAAAGCACGCCGAGCCGAAATCGTTATTATGAAACCAAAGGAGATTACCATGGTTCAACACACCGCATTTGCTGATGCACTGGATGCCGCGGAACACTTGGACCCTGACGCCCAAGCGGAATTGATAGCCGTTTTAAATCGTCGGCTGGCCGAACGAGGTCGTGAACGCATCGCTGCCACGGTTGAGCAGGCGCGGCTCGAGTTTGCGTCCGGACAGTCAAAACCCATGGCCGCCTCTGAAATCGTGCGCGAGGCCCTATCGTGAAACGCCTGCTTTTACAGTCCCCGGCCTTTGGGCGCGACTTGAAGAAATGGCTGAAGTCGCATTCTGACACAGCAGATTCGATTGCCAAGACCTTGGAGTAATTGTCCGCCGACGCCAGCCATGCTTCATTGCGCACGCACAAACTTAGCGGCGCTCTGGCGGGGTGCTGGTCGTGCAGCGCTGAGTACGACTTGCGTATCGTGTTCGATTATGTGCAGCACGAAGGGGTTGAGGCGATTCATCTACTATCGCTTGGTACTCACGACCAAGTTTACTGACCCAGGCGCTGCAGCAGGCCGGAGCGATGGTCTGGCTTCATTGTTCAAGTGCGACCAAGGGGCCTTGTGGCCTCGCTGGACGAGGGGCACGGCGAATCTAAGGCTCCGTCAGCAGGGTGAAATCTCAAACCCGATCAAGGGTTGGAACAAGGATGGCATTAAAGAGTGAATAATTGATACGGACTTAACTTGGAGTCTACAAAACATGGCTCAGTCTAAGAAGCAGAAAACAGTTTAGCCACGGATTAGCACGGAATGAAGAACAAGCAGAAGACTGAGCCAAAACCTGAAAGTTATCACCTATTCCTGTCCCGGAAAATAATCGACCTTTTTGATTACTTATTTAAAAAGTGCTTCACCGGGGAGTTTGGATGCCTGTAGGATCCAACCCGATAGCAGCTCTTCGTCAATCTTTTCTTCCTCAAAAATATGATAATAACGGACTTCGCTTTGTTTAGATTCAATTGGAGGAACAGGACACAACGAGGTTCCACGAAAGAATGTCACCTTGATATATTTGGTGATGCAATGGAAACCAAGGAACCATCCGTGACCATCTATGCCATAAAACGGTGTATTCCATCTGACAGCTTTTTGAACCTTGGGCACAATGCGCACAATGATCTCATCAAGGCGACGCCCTATGTCACCTTTCCAACCGGGCATGGCTGCAATGTAATCTTGCACCACGGCATCGCCATCGCCTTTTGCAATCTGAGGGTTGCCACCGGAAAGCAACTTTGGCTTTTCACCTTGGATTCCGACCTTGTCCGTTGGCTTTACAGACTTCTTACGCGCCATCGACTTTCCCCTTTACCCTTACAAACGACGTACAAGCAGCATATTATTAACCCGCTTCTTCTCTCATTCAAACGGAACTGGCGATTCCATTCGCTTGTTATATACACCGTCAAATTTCATATCAATGTAATATTCAAGTTTGTCCCCGGGCTTTGCAGTCAAAGGCGGAAGAATACACTGAACCGTTAGAAGTGTTGAATTTTCCGCTGTTGGACTCATGGGAATCGCAATAAATTTATCATCTCGACCAACTCGATAATGGCATTGAATATCCGTGTACCGTTTTGATAACTTTCCCGAACCTGCTCCCCAGGCGTTAAGCTCCAAGATCAATATGGTTGGCTGACCGATAAGGATGGTTTTCGGAGGTATGTGGGTGCTTCCTCCTCCCCCTGCGCATGAGGCAAAAAACAGGCATATAAAAGCGATGACGATTTTTTTCATGATTTTAGGATTGTAATTGTTTAAAAGTGAAATAGAAATTCCCAAACTCAAAAAACCGGAATCCAGATTCCGACGTAGCCCTTCCAAAGAAAACGCCATCCATCTGATAAATATCAACTTGGTTTCATTTAAATCGGCATTAAAAATGATGGTGAATTGAATAATCACTGTCAAAAATTAGAAAAAAAATGCAAAGCGGTCAGGTCTCTTTTTACACGGCTTGCCACCATCCGCAAATAAAGAGACCTGACCCCCTCTGATTATTCCTTACTGCTGCGTTTATATGCTTAACGAGCCGGTGAGGCCACCGAATGAATTGGTCTCGACGCCAAGCCTCTGCAAGATGGTGACGAAGAGTTTTGTCAGTGGCAATTCTTCCACTTCAACTTTGCCCTGCCAACCAGAATCGGTATCGATTCCTGCGCCTGCTTGATTGTCTTCATTTCCTTTACCAAACTTAAGATAACGGCCATTGTTGAAGCCGAGGTTCTTACCGCCCGCAGAAATGATCGGATAGTTGCGTGAGAGGTGGAAACTACTGGAAGCAGATCCATGCATCGCAAAAGTGTTATCCAGCATATTGCCTTTACCGGTAGGCTCGGGAGTATCCTTCAAGCGCTGCACAAAACGACCGAACTCTTCCGCCTGATAGCGATTATAAGTGCCAAGGTTCTTCCAGCCGCCTGGCTTCTTGACTTCATGGGTTAGATGATGAGCTGCACCAAGGCCAACAGCGAGTGAAAGCAGATCATGTGGCCCTTCGCCATTTTCTCTTCCCAGTTGAAATGTCGCAACGCGGGTTGAATCACTTAAAAATGCAAGATAGATCAGTTCATACATCGTCTGAAAATAAAGCCTTGCTTCTTTAGGCTCGGCATCTAGATGCAGATTGCGGGTATCAACCTTGGGGATCGGCGTATCGATCCATTTCTGGGCCTTTACAAGCTTCAACTCGGTATCGCGTACTGCATCGAGATATTGCTTAAGGGTTTCTTGATCTCGCTTTGAAAGTTGGTTACCCAGCGATCGAGTATTTTCAATCAGCAGATCCAGCGCACTCTTGCTTCTCGCAAGTCTTGCAGCAGCATCTTTATTACTTGTTACAAACAGCATGTCGAAAATCTGCTTGGGCTTATTCATTGCAGGAATCGCCCTGCCTTCACGATTGAAGGATTGGGTCTGCGCACCACGAGGACCGCCAACGCCACCATTGGTCGACATCACCAAGGAAGAGTGCCGGGTGAGGGAATCGATTGTCTCTGCATAGGCTTGATCAAGAGAGATTGTATTTTGATAGGCGCCATGACCGCCAATGGGTGCGCCCGTCAAATACTGATCAGCATTGGAATGGCCATGAACTTTTCTTGCAACGGGATGCGACAGCCCGGAATAAATCGTAATTTCACTGCGCAAGGGTTCGAGCACATCGAGAACTTTAGTCAACTCAAAATCTTTTTCGCCACCTCGGGGAAACCAGCTCCAATCCTTCCAAGCAGGATCCTTTTTGAGCGGAAGACCAACACCATCAGGATGGTAGATACTTACAAATCGTTTCGGGGTGTCGTTCGCATTTGGTTTACCCAACGCAAAGGTTTCAAACCAAGGCAAAGCCAAGGCAACTCCGGTACCCTGAAGATAAGTTCGACGACTCAGTAATGCAGATTTGTTGTTCATCATTTATTCCTGAAACTTAATTAGAATTAAAGAGGTTGCTGCTGATGATCAGAGAGATCAAGTCGCCAAGTTTATCATCATGCTGCCTAAGCTGGGCAGTCAAGCTATCAATGTCTGCACGGTCGCCAAATGAAAGTGGTCTGCCAAGCGCATATGCAGTCAGCTTATGCACTATTGCCCTAGAAAATTGATCTTGTCGCTCTGCCAGCAGATATCGCTTAACCCCATCGATCCCTGCCAGAGTCTGGTGATTAAACAGTTCAGATGTCGCATCGACTGGTTTGTTCTTGATGCTAGTGCGGAAGATTCCCAGAGCATCGTAGTTTTCAAACGCAATGCCCCACGGGTCGATCTTGGCATGACAGGAAAGACAAGCAGCCTTATTGCGATGATCTACGATTCGTTCTTTCAAAGTCATTTTTAGAATTTCAGGGTTCGTCAGGTCGACTTCCGGAACATTCGGGGGCGGTGGCGGGGGTGGATCGTGCAAGATGCGTTTCAACATCCATACACCACGCTTAAGAGGATTAGAATCTTTGCCATCGGAGTTCATTGCGAGCATCGCAGCAATCGTTAAAATACCGCCCCGATTCGATTGAGCTGTGATTGGCACTTTGCGGAAATGCGGGCCATATATCTTCGTAAGCCCATAGTGTGCCGCTAACTGTTCATTCACAACAGCGTAATCAGAATGAATGAAATCCATGATGCTGCCGTTTTGCTTAAGGACTTCATCGAAGAATGCGATTGGCTCTTCCTGGATCGAATCTCTCA
>DBCB01000019.1:0-607 GCA_002303765.1 Planctomycetaceae bacterium UBA969 | reverse complement strand
TCATGGGGGCAGGGATATGAGTCACACTATTCAAGCCATCCAAACCAAGCCATTGCTCAACGAAGTTTTGAGAGAACCTTCTCGAGCGCGGATCTGCCAGCATTCGTTTAACCTGACCCGCAAGCACATCTGGGTTTCTTAACTTACCCTGCTCTGCGAGTTTCAACAGTTCATCATCAGGAATACTGGACCATAGAAAAACAGAGAGCCGGCTCGCTAGTTCTAGCTCACTGATATTTGCAGATTTAACCTTATCTGTCGAAGCTCTTTGAGTCAGGTAGAGGAACTCAGGCGTGGCCAACGCTGTTGCTAGTACTTCCACCATGGTATCTTCGAAAGTCGAAAATCCAAGGCGGTACTTCGCAAACAGAGCCATGAACTGATCGACTTCTAGAGGGGTGACGGGCCGACGCCACACATTTCTGAGGAACCGATTCAACACCTCACGGCCATAGATTTGTTCATTACCTTTGTTGGCACTTTCGATGAAAATGTTGGTGTGAGTTTTCGGCGGCCATTGCTCGTAAAACGGGGCGCTGATTTCAATGGTGTCGATTAGAACGCTAAGTTTGTCTTCCCCTTTAAAGGCGTTAGACACATTTTGAAT
>DBCB01000027.1:14831-16285 GCA_002303765.1 Planctomycetaceae bacterium UBA969 | reverse complement strand
TTGGGATGGTCAATACATCGGGTCGAAAGTTGGAAGAGGGCATAACCACAAGTGTGAAGTCTTCTACTGGAGGCGCCAGTCGCAATTGGTAATGATGCCTAGCACCAAATAAATTGGAGGATTGTCTACTACCAACTAAAACGGAATAATCGCCATCTTCGGGAACAGTAAATAAATAACTGCCTGGGTCTATAGTGTTAGAACCGAGTTTGATGTTAAGCGGATCCTGCTTATCATCAAGTTCGGTAACAGAACTTTTGCCATCCTTGCCAACAACTCTAAAAAACAAATCAGCTTGGGACCCCAAGGCTTCCCCTGTCAGTTTGATCAAGATTTTTTCGCTTTTCTTGGCACTGAAAGAATACCAATCCTTGTCGCCACGCTTGTCGATTCTTCCGCAAACCAAGCAGGGAGCAGTAATTTTTTGCCCCTTTGCAATGCTATCGTTTTCATCTTTTTCAAGTACAACCGGAACATCCGAAACTGTTGCAAGCACCGCATTGGATGATCCAGATGCGTTTTTTAATCTTGCTTCAAAAGCTTTATTCCAAAGCATCTGGGGAGAAACCTTCGTCGTGTATTTAGAATAAGACAAGGCTCCAGTGGTGGGGCATGCAAGAGGAGCGCTTACTTTCTCCAGAACTACACCATCTGTTTTTTGAGTTGGGTCCAACACGCCACCGGGTAAATTGCGACCATAATAGGTTGCGGGTACGGTTTGCCCAGAAGTTACAGCATTCGGAAACACGGCATCAATCCAAGGGAAGGTACCAACCATCAGTCGGTAGAAATGGTCTGCAGAGCCTGCGTTGTAGGTGAATTGACAAACTCGGATGATATAATCGCCATCGTTGGGAACGGTGAAATCTGCAAGCGCATCATTTCCATCATAATTCTTGCTAGATGACAGCAATCGGTCTTCGGTATCAAAGATTTCAACTTGTGGATTGCATTTGCTATCTAAACTGGAGGCGAGGCAACTTGCAAGAATGCGCTGCCCTTTTTTTCCTTTAATGGAGAAGAAATCGACATCTGTTTGGGCGCTGATAACGCCATTGACAACCGTATTAATTTCTATTTTTTGAGCTTCTGGGATATCATTGTTTGGTTCTTTTTCATTAATTTCATTTAAATCTGTTACTTGGAAAGCGCGAGAATTGCTTATGCCAGCTTTACCTGAAATTCTAACATCATGAATACCCAAAGGGGTGTCAGCAGGAACGGTAACTTTGAATTTGATCAATTTTGGAGCAGCAGGAGGAGCTGGGGCTTTATCGCTCTTTTTCGTATCTGCTTTTTTAGGGTCTTCCTTTTTTACTTCTTCAAAAACAGGTTCAGCTTTAATACCAGGATGGCTGAAAATCATCTTTTCCAGGCCTTCGAGATCGGTTCCTGCAAATAATACTTCGAAAGTTGTGCCAACTTTTGCCCCAGCAGGGCTTACCGAAAGCAAT
>DBCB01000027.1:14407-14789 GCA_002303765.1 Planctomycetaceae bacterium UBA969 | reverse complement strand
GTTTGAGGCATTGCAGAATCGAGCATCTGGCCTATGGTTATATCAGGCTGAATAAAAACCATGGCAATTAAGCCAAGTGCACAAATCCTCAACAATAAAAGCAGATATTGCTTCATGAAACTCTCTCCCAATCAAAAATCCGGTAGTTATACAGGTAAATAACCTTAAGGCTGGCGTTTTCTTCGATTAATTCTCGATTCATCGCAAGGCGGGTAAGTAATCCACAAACCCATCATAAATCGAATCTAGTCCTAGGTCAAGAAAAAGAACTGTGAACAATCTTGACTTCCGTATCATTATTGCAGATAAAGACTTAATGGAATATCGGGGATTGGCGCAGATTGGCTAGCGCGCTTCCTTGGGGTGGAAGAGGTCGCAGGTT
>DBCB01000027.1:810-14393 GCA_002303765.1 Planctomycetaceae bacterium UBA969 | reverse complement strand
AGGTTCAAATCCTGTATCCCCGACTTTTCAAAATGAAAGCCCTTCTTCTTTACAGTTGAAGGGCTTTTTTATTGCTAGGACAAAAACTTGCATCATTGAGTCGATGTTTCAATTTGTTAGCCTGAACACTTGCAAGTTTTAGCTTTTAAAATTGATACCATGTTGAAACTAAATCTGCTAAGATTATCGCCTATAGATGGTGACTCAGGAGATTAGACATGGATTTCGTTTGGCTTCTCGCTCTGGGGTGTTTCTTTGTCGTTACATTCCTACTGCTGAATGTGATGTCCTCTTTAAGAACGGATAAATAACTGTGGATTGGACTTTATTGCTCGCCTTAATTGTGGCGGGGTTGCTCTGCATGTATTTGCTAGTAGCTTTGCTCCTGCCGGAGCGGTTCTCATGACAATCAACACATTTCTTCAAATCGCGCTTTTCTCAGCAATTTTGCTGGCCTTCGTGAAGCCACTCGGTCTGTTTATGGCAAACGTATACATGGGCAGGCCCACGCTGCTGAATCGTTTGATTCGACCAGTAGAATTATGGTTCTACCGCATAGCCGGAATCGACTCGAAAAGTGAGATGACCTGGCTGCAATATGCATCCTCCCTGTTGACATTCAGTTTCGTCAGCATTATCGCGGTTTATGGTATTCAGAGACTTCAGTCCTTATTGCCTTTGAATCCAGAATCTTTAGATGCAGTCTCCCCCGATTCGTCATTCAATACCGCCATCAGTTTCGTAACGAATACAAACTGGCAAGGGTATAGTGGTGAATCAACGATGAGTTATCTTACGCAGATGTTGGCACTGACAGTGCAAAACTTTATGTCGGCTGCGGCAGGGATGGCAGCCTTGGTTGCATTGATCCGGGCTTTCGTTCGCCAAGAAACAACGTTACTAGGTAACTTTTGGGTTGATCTCGTACGGGGAACAATTTATATCCTTCTGCCACTTTCTCTGGTACTTGCGATTATCCTCGTTTCGCAAGGCGTGGTGCAAACATTCTCACCGTATCGAGAAATTGCATTGCTGGAACCGACTACCACTTCGGATGGTAAATCCATCACAACGCAGAAGATCGCCACCGGCCCCGCTGCATCTCAAGTAGCAATCAAACAACTCGGAACCAATGGTGGGGGTTTCTTTAATGCGAACAGTGCCCATCCGTTCGAGAATCCGACACCGTTATCGAACCTGTTGCAAGTGCTTTCGATTTTGTTGATCCCGGCTGCGTTGTGCCTAACATTCGGTGAAATGGTTGGTGATCGGCGACAAGGCTGGGCCCTTCTCACAGCAATGTCGATTGTATTTTTCATAATGCTGGGGATATCACTCTATGCGGAGAATCAAGGTAATCCGGGGCTCGCCAAGCTTGGTGTCGATCAAGCCGTCAGCGATCTGCAATCGGGTGGCAATATGGAAGGGAAGGAAACCCGGTTTGGCATTACCAATTCTGTTTTGTGGTCTGTCGCTACGGCGTCGGCGTCAAACGGTTCCGTTAATTCAATGCACGATTCATACACGCCGATCGGTGGTTTGGTAGCAATGTGGCTTATCCAATTAGATGAAGTGATTTTCGGGGGTGTTGGTTCGGGCCTGTATGGAATGATTGTCTTCGCCATCGCTACCGTCTTCATGGCAGGACTAATGGTGGGCAGGACTCCGGAATATCTCGGCAAAAAGATTGGCGCATTCGAAATGAAGATGGCCTCTTTGGTGATAATGCTACCCTGTGTAGTTGTTCTTTTGGGAACGGCAATTTCTCTTTTGCTAACGCAAGGCCGTGAACCTATATCTAACCCCGGGCCGCATGGATTCAGTCAAGTTTTGTATGCATTCTCTTCCGCAGCAAACAACAACGGCAGTGCGTTTGCTGGGTTGGGAGCCAATACCCCTTTCTACAACGGCATCTTAGGATTGTCTATGTTCATCGGGCGGTTTTGGATGCTGCTTCCGGTACTGGCAATTGCAGGATCATTGGCCGAGAAGAAGAAAATTCCCAACAGCAATGGCACCTTACCAACTCACACCCCGTTATTCGTTGTGCTACTTATCGCTGTGGTGGTGATTGTGGGTGCGCTAAGCTTCTTTCCGGCCTTGGCCCTTGGGCCGATTGTCGAACATATTCTGTGGAACAAGAATTAAAATGGAAATGAATCATGAATACCAACGCAACTAATCCCAACGTGATAAGAGCGGGTGGATTGATTTCAGCCATCTGGTCTTCGTTCGTGAAACTTGACCCTCGCATTCAGATTCGCAATCCTGTGATGTTTGCAGTGTATATGGGTAGTTTGCTCACGACATTGTTGTGGTTCAAATCACTCTCTGGCGACACTGAGGAATCACCTACCTTCATTTTTGGTGTGACAATCTGGTTGTGGTTCACCGTGCTCTTTGCGAACTTCGCTGAAGCGATTGCGGAAGGGCATGGAAAAGCAAAGGCTGCTGAACTTAAGAAAAGCCGGACCAATGTAATTGCCAAGCGACTTACCAACAAGCAAGAAAGAATCACCGAAGATCTTCCTGCCTCCGAACTAAATATTGGGGATCTGTTGATTGTAAAGGCGGGAGAAATGATTCCGGCAGATGGCGATGTGGTTGAAGGAATCGCTTCGGTCGATGAAAGTGCGATTACAGGTGAGAGTGCTCCCGTTGTGCGAGAAAGCGGGGGCGATCGCAGTGCGGTAACCGGGGGAACTCGAGTTATCTCAGATTGGTTGATTATTCAGGTTTCTACATTGCCAGGCGGAAGCTTTCTGGACCGCATGATTGCGATGGTTGAAGGAGCCAAAAGGCAGAAAACTCCTAACGAAATCGCATTAGGAATCCTGTTGGCTGCGTTGACACTGATCTACTTGTTGGTCGTGGTGACGCTGCACCCATTTTCTACATTCAGCGTGGCAGTCTCGGGGCAGGGGCGACCCATCAGTTTGACTGTGCTCGTCGCACTGTTCGTTTGCCTGGCACCCACCACCATTGGGGCGTTGCTTTCGGCCATCGGAATCGCAGGAATGAATCGACTCAGCAAAGCGAATGTGATCGCCATGTCTGGAAGAGCCGTGGAAGCGGCCGGGGATGTCGATGTCTTGTTGTTAGATAAGACAGGCATAATAACACTGGGGAACCGTCAAGCCGCTCGTTTTATTCCGTCGGAAGGAGTGATGGAAAAAGAATTAGCGGAAGCTGCCCATCTCGCCTCACTCGCCGACGAAACCGCAGAGGGGCGCAGCATCGTGACACTTGCTAATCAACGGTTTGAAATTCAAGGTCGAAATTTAGAAGAGATCAAATCAAGCTTCATTCCGTTTTCAGCAAAGACTCGGATGAGTGGCGTGAACTTTAACGGTTCTGAGATCCTTAAAGGAGCGGCTGATTCGGTCGGAAACCATGTACGGACATTGGGTGGCGATGTTCCGGAAAACGTGAAATCTGCGGTGCGAGAAGTTGCTCAAATTGGGGGTACGCCTTTGGTCGTCTGTCGTGATTCCAAAGTGCTTGGAGTCATCGAGCTTAAAGACATCGTGAAAGAGGGCATCAAAGAACGATTCGCCGAACTTCGCCAGATGGGCATCAAAACGGTGATGATTACAGGCGACAATCCACTCACAGCAGCTTCGATTGCAGCAGAGGCCGGCGTTGACGATTTTCTCGCAGAAGCAACTCCTGCAGCAAAACTTGCCTTGATTCGAGAGTATCAGACCGGCGGCCGCTTAGTTGCGATGACCGGTGACGGAACAAACGATGCCCCGGCTCTCGCTCAAGCGGATGTCGCGGTTGCCATGAATAGCGGCACTCAGGCAGCCAAGGAAGCAGGTAACATGGTGGACCTCGATTCCAATCCCACCAAACTGATTGAGATTGTGAATATCGGCAAGACGCTCTTGATGACTCGTGGTGCACTCACTACTTTCAGCGTTGCTAATGATGTCGCCAAGTATTTCGCTATCCTTCCAGCAGCTTTTGCTTCAACATATCCCGAATTAAAAGCGTTGGATGTGATGAGTCTAACATCCCCGGCCAGTGCCATCATCTCGGCAGTGATCTTCAACGCTTTGGTGATTATCGCCCTGGTGCCCTTGGCGATTCGAGGGGTAAAGTCTCGCCCAGTCGGAGCTGCGCAACTTCTACGAGATAACATGTTGATCTACGGTCTGGGCGGCCTGCTCGTCCCATTCGTTGGAATTAAAGCGATTGATATCTTACTCGCAGCCATTGGATTGGCGTAAATTGATTGAAACCTGCTTTTTCAGGAATTGAATATGATGACTGATTTGCGAATCTCGATCATTCTTCTCGGCACCATGACATTGCTCACCGGGTTTATTTATCCCGTTGTGGTCACCATCATCGCTCAGAATTTCTTCCCGCATCAAGCCAACGGCAGAATTCTCACGGTTGATTCTAAGGCGGTGGGGTCGGAACTCATCGGGCAGCCATTCTCCCGCCCAGAATACTTTTGGGGCCGCCTCTCAGCTACGGCTCCATTTCCTTACAATGCAGCGGCATCAGGGGGATCAAACTTTGGGCCACTAAACCCAGATTTGGTAAAGAACGCTCAAGAACGCGTCGACTTATTGAAAAAGCATGATGCTGAATTGACTAAGATCCCTGTAGATTTGGTTACGGCGTCTGCAAGTGGCCTCGACTCACAAATCAGCCTGGCAGCAGCAGAAGTTCAAATTCGGCGAGTGGCAGCAGCCCGAAAAATCTCCGAAGATAAGGTGCGCGCGCTGGTACGCCAACATTTGATAGGCCGACAATTCGGATTGCTTGGTGAATCCGGAGTAAACGTGTTGCAACTTAATCTCGCCTTAGATCAGAGTGGTAAGTAGTGAAAAGCCCCTCGAAAGCCCAAATGTTGATGAATTATTGGCCCAAATAAAAGCAGAAGAAGCTTCATCTCGACTATTTTTATTGTTCAAAAATCAATTAGCTTTATTTCTCTTCCCACTGATGAAAAACGATCAATCCAGAATCGGGATATGAATTTTTACCCACTGATTGAGTTACTGCAAATTGTTTGCCATCGGGATGAATAGCGATTGAGGAACAAGGGCCAGAAGTTGAAACAACTGCAACCGATTCATCTTTCGTGATACTCCATGTTTGAAATTCGCCCTTCCCAACATCCCCAGAAGCCGTCATCAAAAAACCTTCAGGGTGAAACAGTGCGTAATAACAGAACCCTTTAAGGCCTGATACAAACTTTCGTTGCAATTTCCCCGTACTTGAATCAAATAGTAAAGCACATGCAGGGCCATCGTAACCATTGCGACCGCAGGCGATAATTTGATTCCCATCGGGAGAAACAATCAAGAAGCGTATTCCGCCCCACTCGATATCTTCTACCCTTCGATATCCAGAAAGTTCGGGCACATCAATTGACAACGTCTCCTTGAGCGTAGAAATATCCCAGATTTTAATTCGAGGTTTTTGAGGTTTTCTATCCGCAGTAATTATCTGCTTTCCATCTGGATGCCAGGCGAGACCTGATATTAAATATTCCAACTGTGCCAATTGATGTGCAAGTTTACCATTACTCGCCTGCCAAATCTTCACCTCACCTTGACGGTCACCAGTGGCTAAATAGTCACCATTAAAGCTTACCGACAGTGCTTGTATAGAACTAGGATGAGCCTGTATTATCCATTTTTGGGAAGGAACCTCAGCACCACAATCCCAAGCGATAATTTTCCCATTGGAATCTGAAGTAAGAACTACGTCAGGCCCAATTCGACTGATTGCGCAAACCCAACTATCATGCCCTTTTAAAATCGTCTTTTTTCCAGATTTCAAATCAATTACAACAACTCCATTGTCCCGGCCACCCGCAAACAAAAATTTGCCACCCATGTCATAAGCACAACATAAAAGAGGTGCATCATGCTTGTGTTCAGTTGTAACTTTGGATTTAAGAGGATTAATTTTCATGGTAACAAAGTGTTCAAAAGGTTAAGCGAGTAAAAGATCAATGGGTTTTGCGGCAGGATCAGCAATAGGATTAGTTTGCCCATCAATGTTATAATCCAAAGACGAATCAATTCCCAGCGCCCGCAAATAAGTGTGAAATAAATCACCCAGCTTTACCGGGTTTTCTTTTACCTCGGTTCCCAATTCGTTTGTTGAACCATACACAATTCCAGGTTTCACGCCACAACCTGCCATAACCATACTCCAAGCACGGCCCCAGTGGTCGCGGCCTCCCAAATTATTGATCTGCGGCGTTCGCCCCATTTCGCCGGTAATTACCACCAGCGTATTTTCTAGCATTCCTTTTTCAGATAAATCGTCAAGAAGTGTGACTAGCGTGCGGTCAAATTCAGCACAGCGAATTTGATGCCAGTAAAAATTATCTTGATGCGCATCCCAATCAAAATGGGTTACTTTTACACAGGTTACCCCAGATTGCAGGAGACGCTTTGCCAACAGGCAGTTTTGGCCAAAATCATGTTTGCCATATCGCTCATGATCTGATTGCGATTCTTTTGAAATATCGAAGATTTCTCTGCGTTTCATCAGAGCATCAGCTTGATTATAGGTAGTACCATAAGAGGCTATGGGATTCGAATTGCGCCCCATCTTAAAACGCTGATCTGTTGCCATGCGCACCCGATCAACCAAATTTGTTATCTCTGGTTTAACACTTAATGGCGCAATAAGATTCTCCGGAGATTGGTTATTAACAATCCGAACCCCTTCGTACTTGGCGCCAAGAAACGCAGCATCGCCAACATCAGTATAAGCTTTTGGGCCGTCACGCCTAATCGAAATATAACCAGGCAACAAGTCATCGGGTTGTTCAAGTAATTTTGCAACAGCAGAACCAAGCACAGGGTAACCTGGTACACTCCGCCCCGATTGCAATGCATAATGTCCGAGGAAGTGGTCCGGAATATTTGAATTAACACTACGCACAACGGTTAAACGATGCATTATTTTTGAGGTTTGTGGTAATAACTCAGAAATCTTTACCCCAGGAATGGAAGTAGATATGGCACGAAATGGCCCACCAGTTTTCGTACCAGGCTTAGGATCCCAGGTTTCAAATTGACTCGCACCACCAGAGAGAAACAAAAGTAATAATTGTTTTTTTTTCGGCTTTACAGGCTTAGCAAAAACCTCGTTGGAAATCGAACTCGCCGCCAGAGATCCCGCTGCACCTGCAAATAGGGTACGACGGGAAAATTCAATTCTTGAAGATGTTAAATTCATCGTGGAACCCATGTTTAATGATTAAGGCGAAACTCTGCCGACAATAATAAACCCCACATTAATGCTTGCAAGGTTTCCAGCCTTATTGCTGGAACCTTTGCATTTGCGAGCATTTTGATTACATCTTCTATTTCATCTTTGTTGGGCCTTCTAGATAATAATGAAAGATAAAGTTCCTCCGAGAGCAAATTTACATCTTGAGTTTCTGATAGGCGAGACAATACCAAGCCAGGTTCATCTTTCAGCAATTGCAGAAACTTTGAATTGTTTCTTAAATATAATGCCTGATCTACAATAGGATTGAAACCCATTTCTGGTTGACCCGGAAGACCAGCGAAAGCAGTTATAAAACTTGCAGTCTGCTTTTCAAGCACTTCGTTTTGTATCAACTTGGTATTCCAATAAGGCAGGTTAGATGATTCGCCCGAAGATTTTTTTTGAGATTCAATCTTCAAATAATATTGTTCAATCCTCCCCGTCGCCTGCAGCACGGACCACCGCAATTGTTCAGCGGTCAGGCCTCGAATAGGCGCAACACAATAAGTGCCAGCGGGGATTTCTTTCTGATTTTCAAAGGTAACACTCGATCGTTGGTAGGTTTTACTTAAGGCAATTTCTCGAAGAAACTCCTTAATATCGTAATTATGATCGACCATCCATTTCTCAAGGGTATCCAACAATTCGGGGTATGATGGGGGGTTTCCGTCATGATGCAAATCAAGTGGATGAACAATTCCCTTTTCCATCATAAGCGCCCATAACCTATTTGCGATGTTTCTAGAAAACCCCTTGGTTGCAGGTTGAGGCAACAACTCTGCAAGTTTAAACCTGCGACTATAAGTTGGAATTCCAGCCTCTTTAGGGCCAGGTTTTATTTTGTATTCCTTATCTTTTTCGATTGTAGGATCTGGTATCATATTTCGCCCCGGTAACAGGGGGAAAGTTTCGCCAGATTTAGCAGTAAAAACAGAGGTAAAAGTGGTTTTACCAGAAGCACCTTCAGCAACTAAAGAACCTTTGGGGCTTAGTGGATGAATCTTTAATCGTTGAACAAAAGCGTAAATGCCGTAATAATCAGCTTGCCGATAATCTTTAACATGCGGGTCATCATGACACTGGGCACATTGGAGATCACAACCTAGAAATAGTCTGCCAATATCACGGGTTAACAAGTGGGGTGAAACATCTCTAACATTATAAAATTTGGAAGCACCCAAAATATTTTTTTCACTGCCATCAGTTCCAAGGATTTCGCGCACCATTTGATCCCAAGGCTTATTATTGGCAAAAGATGATGCTAAATAAGATTTCCATACCGTGGGAGGCACATCATACAAATTGCCACCACCTGCAATTCGCCTTTCGGTTAGCATCACATCAAAAACCCGTGCCATTGAAAGGGCGTATTCAGGATTGGCAAATAGCTCATCAATTAGTTTTTGTCTTTTATCAGGCGATTTGTTATCAAGAAATAATCTGGCTTGTTTAGCGGTAGGTATCACGCCATTAAGGTCAAGATAAACACGACGAACAAATTCTTCGTGAGAACTAATTTTAGCTGGTGAAATTTTTAAGGCAGATTGCCTTTTAGAAACCAAGTTATCAATTTGAATGTGGAGGGGAATATTTGGTTCGGTTGCTTGACAAGGTGACAAATTAAAAACGATCACAATTATAAACATGTATGAAGAAAGCAAATATGAGTTACGGCATGTCATTTTGCACTGCTGAATCTTTGGTGTGAATATTAACCAAATAGCTTTAATAACTGTAATCTAATTTGCTTCAAAAGTAAACGTTTGAACCTTTTAAATAACCGCGAATAAAAACTGATCTTTTTATGTTTAACTTATTCATTTAAACAATCGATCAATTCAGCGGAGGTGCCAATTACTCCAACAACAATTGCATTTTGCTTGAACTGCCTACCCAGTTTTATTGCATCCTCTTTGCGAATATTCAAAACCATAAAACTTGCTTCAGGTTCCCAAGAATTATCATCACCCACTCCTATACCTTTAAAAAACAAATACCGTTTCCCTGACAAATAGTCTTCTAGTTGTGTGTTCAAGATGGTATTTACACCTGCATCTTGCATGACTGAATAAGGGTTGTACGCAGTGATGAATGCCCATGATTCCACATGATTGCTCAATAGCAATTCCTGTAACAATGNNAACTATTGTTCAACAACAATTGCTGTAACAATGGATTCATTACGCCTATCCTGATGTCAATTTCGCCAATAGGTGAATAAACCAGGTAGGTCGTGTTTTTATAGGCTTCGAATAATTCAGAATGCATGATTTAAGAACCAAGGGGCCTTATTTTTCCTATGCCTGCATTTAATTATCTGGCAATGGCAAAGTTCATCAGCAATAATAATTTCAAATCTAACACAATGATCAAGAAAGGATCACTATGAAAAACTTTTTACTTATTGCATCGCTGGCATCTTCCACACTTTTTGCATTAAGCCTTTGTGTCGCCCAAGAAAAAAAAGAAGCTGAGTGGGTCAGCATTTTTGATGGAAAAACCATGAAGGGCTGGCATGTAAGTTCTAAAACCGGGCACAGTCGGCCAAGCAAAAATCAAACAGGGGGGAAATGGGAGATTGTTGATGGCGCAATCATTGGAAGCCAAGATATTCCTGGCAATGGCGGCATTATTATCACCGATGAAAAATATAGTGACTTTGAAGTTTCTATCGAAATGAAAAATGATTTCGGCCCTGATAGTGGACTTTTTCTTCGCAGCACTGAAGATGGCAAATGCTACCAAGCCATGATTGATTATCATGCCAACGGGAATCTTATGGGCGTGTACGGCGAAGGCTTGGGTGGCAAACCCCATCTTCGTAACTTCACCTTCCAAAAACTGGTCACGGATATCAAAGAAGATGCAGCCCCTGTTAAATTGCCTGTTCCTGCAGACAAATGGGCAGCCTTCTGGAAGTACGGCGAGTGGAATGAACTCAAAGCCAGCATTGTTGGCAATCCCCCTAAAGTTACCACTTACATCAAGGGCATTAAGTTCATGGAATATACCGATACGGAAAAACGGCTTCCTGATTCGGGTGGCATTGCACTTCAAGTACACGGTGGTGGTGATTTCACTAAGGAATTTGTACGCTATCGAAACATCAAGGTTCGAAAGTTAAACTAACCTTGGTGTTTGTACTTTAGTAATCCGCGATGGACCCATCCCTAAGGCGACCACGGGTGGGCCATTCCGGCTTATGAGGCTTCTTTGCAAGCTCTTCTAGTTTCTGCTCATCAATCTCAGCACCCAATCCCGGTCCCTGTGGTAGTTACGCATAACCATCCTTATCCACAGACCAGCTTTTTCTTATCAATCCCGCAGGGGTAAGCTGCGGATAATATTCGTGAATGATAAAAAACGGTGCAACTGAAGTGGCATGAAAACTTGCAGATATTCCTAGTTCTGTGGTTACCGCATGGGGCGCCAGAGGTGTGAAGTATAATTCAGCAAGCGTAGCGATTTTTACCATTTGGGTGATACCACCGCAGTGAGCGCAATCCGGTTGGATCACATCCAAGCATTTTTCCTGCAAATAAGGCAGAAACTCATAAATAGTTCGGTCGCGCTCCCCACTCGCCAACGGGATTTTCACAGCTTGTTTGATGCGCTTAAATACTTCGATATTTCCAGGCACCGCAATTTCTTCCATAAAGTTTACATCTGTGGGATCCAAGGCATTTGCTAGTTGGATAAGAAAGGGTGGGGGCAGGGCACAATGAGCATCAAAAATAACGATACCTTTGGGACCAACTTTTTTTCTCTCCGCTTTAATGTAATCAACAAAACGTTGAAGCTCGGCAGGGGTGCCTGAAAATTCTGAAGGGCCTGCACCAGGCTTGGTTGCTCTTATCGATGGATAAACAAGAATTTTATCACGACATGGCCCACCCAAAATACGATAAATCGGTGTGTTCCAAAGCTTGCCTGTGATATCCCAAAGCGCCATGTCTATACCTGCAATGGTATGAATCATAAATGGCCCGNNGCCCGCCACGGATATTCCTGTGCGCCCTGAAAAGTTTTTGCCAAAGATATTCAATTCGAGTTGGGTTTTCACCGTCAAGAAGTTCAAAAAGCGAAGTGGCTAAAGCCGCAGCTACTTTTGGTTCTAGCTGATCAATTTCACCCCACCCTGTAATTCCATGATTGGTTTCCATCTTTAGATAAACTTTTGATCCTGCAGGCGTTGCCTTCATGCTTTTAATTCGAATCGTGGAAGAACGATCCGCAACCAAGCCTGCAGGATTAGAATCAGCTTTTACATTATCATCCAGAAATGCCTGCCCAGCAGTCATAGCACCCATGGCGGCAATCAACTTGCGTCGATCTTGGTTCATATTCGTATCGCCTTGATCTTGTGATTTTAATAATCGGCTATTGAACCATCTTTGAGCGTTCTACCAGGCCAGCGGTAGGTTTGAGGTTTTTTACCTTCTTCTTCAAGCTTTTTTTCGTCAACATCAATGCCTAATCCCGGCCCATTGGGAAGGCCTACATAGCCATCCGCATCTACTTTCCATTCCATGCGCATAATCCCCTTGGGATTAAATCCACCATTCTCGGGATAAAATTCATGGATCAAAAAGAAGGGTATGGAAGCAGTAACATGCAGTGATGCAGCAATGCCAAGATTACTTGCTGTACAATGCGGCGCTAATGGGACAAAGAATGCTTCTGCAAGGGTGGCAATTTTTTTCATCGAGGTGATACCACCGGTGTGGCAGCAATCTGGTTGAAGGATATCCAGACAACGATGCAATAAATAAGGAAGCATTTCGTAAATAGTTCGATCTCGCTCACCTGCTGCAAGTGGAATGGAAATATGCTGCTTTAGTCTTTTAAAAACTTCAATATTACCTGGGACCGCAGGCTCTTCGATGAAAAGAAGATCATACGGTTTTAATGCTGAGGCAAGCTGAATTAAAGTTGCAGGGGGGATGGCGCTGTGGGCATCAAACATGACCGCACCCGTAGGGCCAACTTTTTTCCTGGCATCTTTAATTCGTTCAACAATGGCATCAATTGCTGCGGGGGTGCCGCTATGCTCTTCAGGCGCTGCGGGAACTTTTACTGCTTGTTTTGTGTGATAAACCCGAATGCGATCACGGGTTGGCCCACCCAATAGGCGATATACGGGGACTCCCCAAAGTTTCCCGGCAATATCCCATAAAGCCATATCGATTGCTGCAAGTGTATGAATAAGGAAAGGGCCACCTCGGATATCGCGATGGGCACGAAATATTTTCTGCCATAGATGTTCGATGCGCGTTGGATTTTCGCCATTGATTAATTCAAAAAGAGATTCAGCCAGAGGTTTTGAAACCCTCGGATCAACCCCTTTAAGATCGCCCCAACCAATAATACCGTGATTAGTTTCAATACGTAAAAACACGTTGGGATTAACCCAAGTCGCACGCATTCCTGTGATTTTGATGGTGGAATGTCGATCATCAACATTGGCTGCGGGGTTGTTGGCATGGGAAACAGAATCAGCAATCAAGGCATGGCCTGCTGCTGCTGCGCCCATAGTTGCAATAAGATCGCGACGATTAAAGTTAATGGCTTTATCTCCTACAAAAAAGCAAAGTGTCTATCGAACTAGGAGGAAAATCAAACAAGGTTGGCACGCCGTTCAAAAGCTGGGGGCATCTTCCCCAATGGTAGGAACAATCAAAAGGTAACAAAGCTTGATGTAAAAGCTAGAACGAATTCTTAGTGAAGCACTTTTATAAGGAAGATTTGCTATTAAGAAAAGGTGCTTGAAACTATACGATTGTTTAGGATTCGATTACTTGACTGTTTTAATATCGAAATTAGCCTTTTCGGAACCCCCAGCAGGAACCTCAAATCAACTTTACTCTCTCCATTCCATTCGGGCGGAATGGGGTCTGCACTTTTTCTGGTGGTGGGAGCACCATCAGGGGAACTGGTGCCTGGCTTAATCGAAGTTGCGCCTTCAGATCGGCTCATGATACGAACAAGATGTTTACCCACGATGGCACCATCCATCGTACCATCAGATTTAAGCGAAAATTTTCCATTTGCATCAGTAAACGCACTGGAACCACGGCCGGGATTAGGGTTATCCTTAGTGCCCAATGGCTGAAACGAAACAACGCCCAATGCATAAGGCTTGCCGTCCAGCGTTACAACTCCTGAAACAGGAGCAAATTTTGGGGCATCGGAGCAACCGCTGTTCATCTGAATAACAATTAACGCAACTATAAAGGCGAAATATTTCATTATAAATCCAAAATAAGGAATGATTTAAGGCACGGTATCAGCTTCGCCACCCGCCATGGTCGCCATGTTTTGCAAAAGAT
>DBCB01000027.1:0-791 GCA_002303765.1 Planctomycetaceae bacterium UBA969 | reverse complement strand
TGAAGTGGTGATAAAACGAACAGACCCATCACCTATAGCAAAATTACCACCCCCGGAATGTTCGCTGTTAAACGCTCGTTTACACATTTGATCCACATAAAGGCCAGGGGTTGCAACGCATTTATCATAATCCATTCCAAACAAACGACTTTCTGCGCCAACAGAGGATTGGTTATAAGATGCATAAGTATAAGCCCAAAAAGTACTGCGATCCGTAGTTGTCTTTGTGGTGTATTCTCCAACCATAAGAGTATTTGAAAGGCCATCGGTAGCATTGCCAAACTTTTCAGCTCCACCCATCGTGGAAATATTTTGGCCACTGACCACTGTATTAGGCGCAGTTACACCGTTATAAGATAGACCCGTGGCGTGAAGAAAAGATCGGTAGGTACGATCCATAACACCGCCTGGCCATAATGATGGTTCAAACCCATCCCAAGCGCCCCAGCCCGAAGTCATATTGGCTTTACCACTTACTGCCCTATAACTACCGTGCATCCATTGCTGAGGAGCCGCACCAGGGCCAGAAGCGGGAGACCGAAGAATCCCGGCAAGGGTATCAGATGGGCATTCATAGGACTTAACTCTTTGCATTCCTACAGCATTATTAACAGCCGCTGTATTAATTTGTAGTTGCTGATACTGTTTATAAAGGCTTTCCATTTCAATAAAAGGCAGAATTTCGATGGCCCAATTAGTGTAAGTCGGAGGGGTGCAACAAGCTCCAAAATAAGTACCACCTACTGGCAAGGCTCCCTTGGCATCGTGATGATTATGCAGTGCAAGGCCAA
>DBCB01000136.1:11035-12572 GCA_002303765.1 Planctomycetaceae bacterium UBA969 | reverse complement strand
CCTATATCAACCCAAACATCCGCAAACTGGGGCACTTTATTCCGCTCGTCATTTGTTAGAAGATGCGGTGCCTTGCGTGAAAGAACACCATTAATGGGCCCATCCTTAGCCCAAACCGTAAGGTGCTGGCCCAGAAGAATCTGCATATCCCAACCCCCAATGGGCTGAACATAAAGAAACCCATTTTCATCAATATGCTGGATCATAAGGGCAATCTGATCACAATGGCCCGCAAGCATCAGCTTCTGGGTTTCGCCCTGCCCCGACCTCGATCCCTTTTTCACACAATGCACATTTCCATGCCGATCGGTTCGAACTTCATCAGCAAATTTGCCTGCCCACTCCCTTACCACTTTTTGAATTTTAGCCTCATAACCTGATGGGCTAGGGGTTTCGAGAAGAGTTTTAAGGAAATTCAATGACGTTTCGTTCATATCTATTGTTCCATTGCTCTAGGAATGACCCCGGACCACCCGAATTAAAGTCTGTCTAAATACCACAAACAGTAAAATTACTATTAGCATAAGCCGATGGAAAGGGTATTATTATATTGTTGACTGGTTTATAGATCCCGCCAAGTAACTTTTGGTTCAATAACCTTTAGGATACACGCCATGACAAGGTTTCAAACAATCCTGCGCAATTTAGTTGCCTATTCCATAACTGCTACATGCCTTGGTTCAACTATTACACAAAATGCATTTGCAGAACCACCTGTTGATGTTGCCAAGCGAAGCGAAATTCTAGGCAAACCAGAAACAGTCGAGGTTCATCCTGCAACGATCAACCTAAGTAGCAAGCGTGGCTTTACGCAGGTTGTTGTAACTGGCAAATATGCAGGCGGCCTAATCCGCGACCTGACACCCTTTTCTTTCCTTTCCATCGAGCAACCAGATATCGCTAAAATCGATGGTGCCAGTATCGTCATGGCTCTCAAAAATGGTTCAACTAAACTTAAAGTTACAACAGGCGGAACCACCACTTTTGTTCCGATTAATATCACCACAACTGAAAAGCCCGACCCCGTTAGTTTTCGCAGAGATGTTATTGCTGCGATGAATGTGGGCGGCTGTAACGCTGGGGCCTGCCATGGTACCCCTTCAGGCAAGAACGGTTTCAAGCTAAGCCTCAGGGGCTTTGATCCCGCTGCAGATTATCTGCAACTGACCCGCGATGTTTTAGGCCGTCGAACTTCTTCTGAAGATGCTGATGCCTCGTTGATGCTGCAAAAAGGATTAGGCCGAGTCCCCCACGAAGGCGGCCAACGCTATCACCCCCAAGCCGAAACCACCCGCGTAATTCGCACCTGGCTTGCAGAAGGCTTAAAAGATGATGCCCCTACTTTGGGCGTACTAAAATCAATCGATGTATTTCCAGGCGCTCGCATTTTTCGTGCCCCCGCTGCTTGGCAGCAACTTAGCGTGAAGGCCAACTTCGCTGATGGCTCTTCCCGCGATGTCACCCCTCTTACCGTTTTCACCAGCAGCGACACTTCCATTGCAGATGTTAACAACCGTGGCTTGGTCGAATTCAAACA
>DBCB01000136.1:5249-10969 GCA_002303765.1 Planctomycetaceae bacterium UBA969 | reverse complement strand
AACCGGGTTCAATACGCTTGGAAAAGCCTTGTCCCCAACAACTTCATCGACAACAACATTTTCGCCAAACTTGAACTTCTAGGTATTCCACCCTCCGAAAATTGCTCAGATCAAGAATTCCTACGCAGGGCCTTCCTCGACTCTTGTGGCATACTTCCAAACGCCAAGGAAACCCTTAATTTCCTCGAAAGCAAAGACCCACAAAAGCGATCTAAGCTTGTAGAAGCCCTTACCCTTCGGCCCGAGTTTTCCGATTTCTGGACACTCAAGTGGTCCGATATTCTTCGTAGCAATCGTAAAACCATCCAAGTAAAGGGCGTTCATTCGTTCCAACATTGGGTCAAAGAAAACATCGAACAAAATGTGGGCATCGATCGCATGATCCGTGACCTGATCACCAGCACAGGCAGCGCTTCCAACAACCCCGCTGCAAATTACTACCGCATCTCCCGCGATCCCCTGACACTCGCAGAAACCACCGCCCAACTATTCCTTGGCTTCCGCATGCAATGCGCCAAATGCCATAACCATCCATTCGAACGATGGACCCAGGATGATTACTATTCCTTCGCAGCCTTCTTTGCTCGAGTGAAAGTTAAAAAAGATAGCACCGATGTTGGCCCTGACCCAAAAGTTGCTGCAGGCGAAGTGGTGTACGAAGACCGCGCAGGCGAAGTCACCCAACCACGCAGTGGCAAAGTCATGGCTCCAAAGTTCCCTGGTGGCGCCCTAGCCCCTTCTGAAAACGGCAAAACACGCAGAGAAGCCCTTGCAGATTGGCTAACTAAACCAGAAAACCCCTTCTTTGCTAAGTCCGTCGTCAACCGAATCTGGTTCCATCTCATGGGCAAAGGTATTGTCGACCCAGTCGATGATTTCCGCGAATCCAACCCCAGCGCCAACGATGAACTTTTAGTTGCGCTAGCTCAAGATTTCGCCAAGAGTGGCTACGATTTCCGCCATCTTGTTCGAACCATCATGAATTCCAAAACCTATCAGCTAAGCGCCCAGCCAACCAAAGATAACCAAGAAGATGGTAAGTACTTCTCCCACGCAAGCACCAGGCTTCTAACCGCAGAACAACTGCTCGATTCAATCTGCGCGATTACCGAAGTGCCCGAGAAGTTTGCAGGCTTGCCCTTAGGCACCCGTGCAACCCAGTTGCCTGATACCGAAATCAACAACCTCTTCCTTAAAACTTTTGGTCAACCCGCACGCGAACTCGCTTGCGAATGCGAACGCGAATCCGATAGTAACCTCGCCCAAGCGTTGCAGCTAATCAATGGCCCCACGATTAACGAAAAAATTCGTAACACCTCCAACCGCATAGCTAGACTTATGAAAGAATCCAAAAGCGATAAGCTCATCCTCGATGATCTTTACCTCGCAACCCTCAGCAGAATGCCCACCGCTGAAGACTATAAAGTTGCGAACGATCACTTAGCAAAATCCAAGGAAAAGCGCCAAGCTTGGGAGGACCTTCAATGGGCCCTAATTAACTCCAAGGAATTCCTTTTCCGCCACTAGGATTATCATGCAATCCGTCCTCTCCGCCTCGAGTGTGGTACTAGAAAATTCCACACTCGAACCAGGCCATGTAATCATCAGCGACGGCTTGATTTCCGAAGTTTCAAAAGGCCTCTACAAAGGCCCCATTCAAAACTACCAGCACTTCGAGGGTTATACCCTCTGCCCCGGATTCATCGATCTTCATGTGCATGGCGGATTGAATTGCGACTTCATGGATGGCACCCCCGAAGCCTTTCATACCGTCTGCAAAGCCCACCTAAAACATGGAACCACTAGCCTGCTTGCGACCTCCACCGCTGCAACCATGCCCACAATTCTTAACTTTCTTGACACCTGCAGGGCCAGCAAAAAAGCAAACTGGACCGATGCAGCGCAGGTTTTAGGCGCACATTTCTATGGCCCCTACTTCTTCCCAGAAGCACGCGGTTGCCATCCTGCAGAACCAATAGTTGCCCCAACCCCCGAACACTTCAATTCTTTCCTTGCATACGCAGATACCATCATCACCGCAAGTGTTGCCCCAGAATTGGCAGGCGCAGAAGCATTTGTTAAAGCCTGCCTCGATAAGAATATCCGCTGCAATGCAGGCCATTCTCATGCGACTTTTTCGCAAGTCGAAACCGCTGTTCAATGGGGCGTTCGCCATGTTGATCACCTGTTCTGCGCTATGTCCGACCGAGCTAGGCTAAGGCTTACACAAACCTACCCCATGCGGGGCGGCTTATTCGAAGCCACACTCTTCTTTAACGAACTCACCACGGAAATCATCGCAGATGGCAAACACCTCGCAGATGACCTTTTAAGGCTTGCATTCAAAATCAAAGGCCCCGATGCCCTCGCACTTGTCACCGATGCCAACCGTGCACTCGATATGCCCGATGGCGAATACATCTTTGGTAATAAAGATGAAGGCTGCGCTATCCTTAAACACGATGGCGTTGGCCTAATGCCCGATGGCAAAGCCCTCGCATCCAGCGTTGCGGGAATGGACCACTGCGTTCGCACCATGCGCCAAGCAACCAATGCCCCCCTGCCCGATATCATCCGCATGGCTTCTCTCACCCCAGCAAAAATTGCAGGATTCGATAAAACCCTAGGCAGTATCACCCCCGGGAAAATCGCAAACCTCCTCCTCCTCAATCAACACCTCCATGTTTCCAAAATCTTTCTCAAAGGCTTTCCCACAAGTATTTAATTCAACCTCTTTCTCTTTTTTCGTTTCATTACCTTCCTTTTCTTTTTTTCTCTTTTTTCTTTTCGTCCCCCAACTCCCTGCCCTCTTCCCTCCGGGAAAAGGGTACTTCGCTTCGCCTGCCCGCTTCTTTGTTTACACCCATTACTTTTATGTTTTACGTTGGTCTATTCTTAATCCAAGTGCAATTGCGACGGGGAAGCCCCGCTGCAAATTGCACAATTTCAACTTTTAACCGTTTCCTAGGGCGATGCCCTAGGCTAGTTGAGCCTGCCCCTTCAGGGCAGAAGGGCCTTGCTTGTTTGTCTTCCCTTTGGTGCAAAGCCCAAAAGTTGCAAATGGAGCAGTTGCAGCGGGGCTTCCCCGTCGCAACTGCTCCGTCTTTATACAAGCACGGATCGAAGTTTAATAACCCACCCAGCGCAGTAGGATGGGCTTGAAGGCCCCTTCCCCGTCATTCCCGCGAAAGCGGGAATCCAAAGAAATAAAGATAAACTTGGAACCCTGCATACGTGATGTTGTATAAAGCGGGAGTAAAAATAATTTCTTTCACCCTCACGTTGGTGCAAAGTATAAAAGTTGCAAATCGAGCAGTTGCCCTAAACCCTTGCCAAGAGCTTCCCCGTCGCAACTGCTCTGTCTTTAAACAAGCCCAGATCGAAGTTTAATAACCCACCCAGCGCAGTGGGATGGGCTTGAGAACATTCAACAACAGTGGGGGAGATTGAAAGGCGGGCTAGCGAAGCGAAGTGCCCTCTTCCAGCGGAAGAGGGTTGGGTGATGGAGAAAAAAAAAGGAAAAGGAAAAGTGAAAGAGAAAAATCAAGGATTCAAAGTATGGGTAGGTACATAAAAAAACCCATGGCTGGGGGTGAGCCATGGGTTTAAGTAATTAATTGGGGGTATAAGTTAAGTACCTAGTGGTGCGGGGAAGATTGTGATTTTCGAGAATTTGCGCACGTGTTCGGACATACGTTCGCGAAGTTTTTCCGCGAAGTATTCCTTGGCTTCGCCTTTAAGGTCTTCGAATTTAACTTCTTTGCCTGGTTTCTTTTCGGTGGTGAGGATGAGGTGGTAGCCGAACTGTGTTTTGACGGGGTCGCTTAGCAGGTATGGGGGAAGGCCGAATGCGGTTTTCGAGAAGTTTTCGACCATAACGCCATCTCGGGTGAACCAGCCTACATCGCCTCCCTGGTCTTTGGATGGGCAGGTGGATTTATCCTTGGCAATGATGGCAAAGGTTTCGTCGAGTAATGCGATACGGGCTTTTTCTTTGGCTAGGTTATCTGCAGTGGGCGGAAGTTTAGCCATTTCGTTTTTTACGGTATCTTCAACTTGTTTTTTGTAGGCAAGGATAAGAAGGCGGGCTTTTTCTAATTCGACTTCATCCGTTGGGGGAACGGTAAGAAGGATATGGCGGGCCCGTACGGATGCGCCATTGAAGACGTCTTTGTTTTGTTCGAAGATATCTTGCAGGGCTTTGTCGGTAGCTTGGGAATCGGTATATTTTTCCCAGCGCACTTCTGCTGCGATGTGCTCTTTTAATTCTACATCGTTCAGTTTCAACTCTTCCAGCATCTTAGCGTAATCTTTGCCTTGCTTGACGATTTCGGCTTTCATCAAAGCATGGCGTTTATCAACTTCAGCAACATCCGCAACGATTTTTTGTTGGATCAGATACTGATCGACGAGCATGTTATCGATGAGGTGATTGATAAGTTCAGGGCGGGCTGCGGCTCTGCGTTCGGGGGGAATTCGCTCTAGGCTGCGTTGAACCGCACTTTCCGCAATAGCTTGGCCATTAACAAGCGCAGCGGTGCCTGGCGGGGCTTTTACCGCAGGGGTTTGGGCCATGCTTAGGCTGGCTATAAAAAGAAATAAAACAAACGATAGCTTCCTTGCCATGCGATAACTCCTTCAAGAACGAAAGCCCCTTGGGATTGGGGTATGCTGATCCAAATCGCCCATATTCTTGAATTCTAATCAAAAAGTGTTTTTTTTTGCGATAGGGAAATCACAAAATTTTTAGCCTAGCGCTTAACTCTAGAGGCTACACCATCCGCAATTGCAGATTTCATATCTTTTACAGCACGATCAAAGCCCAATAAAACAGCCCTTGATATGATGCTATGGCCGATATTTAGCTCTTCAACGCCATGAATTGCGGCAACTTCTTGCACATTATGATAGTTAAGGCCATGCCCCATATGCACATGCAGGCCCAGATCACGGGCAAAGCGGGTAGCCTCACGTAGTTCGTCTAGCTCGCGATCAATGCTTACCTTGGTCTTGGCTTCGGAATACCTTGCAGTTTGAATTTCGATAGCCTGGGCGCCCAAGGCCCGTGCAGTTTCTATCTGCTCGCAATCAGGATCAATAAATAGCGAAATAACTATCCCCGAACCCGACAGCTTTTTCATGATTTTCTCAACCTGATTTCGGTTGGCAATCAAATCCAAGCCACCCTCTGTGGTAAGCTCCGCCCTTTTCTCGGGCACCAACGTTACCTCATCGGGTTTATATTCCAATGCTAAGTCTGCGATTGCATCACTTGCAGCCATCTCTAAATTCAGCCAGCGCACCACCGGGCGAAGCATCTTTAAATCACGATCCTGAATATGTCTGCGATCTTCGCGCAAATGAATCGTGATACCATCCGCCCCAGCAAGCTCTGCCATGATTGCAGCAGCAACCGGATCGGGCTCGTGCCCAAGCCGAGCCTGCCTGATCGTTGCAACATGATCGATATTCACACCCAGCCGAACTATGCGTGTATCATTCATCATCCAACCCTCTTTCTAATCAGGCCCCAACCTAAGGCTTTTAGGCAAGCCTGGCGCAAGTTGCCGATATCTTCGGGCCTCTGCACTAAGTATTTTGATTAAAAAATACCCTAGGCCCAACATGATTATAGAGTCAATCAAGCTGCCCACAACAGGAAGGCTCGAAAAAGGCACCCAATACCCAGAAAGAATAATCAGCAAAAAAAGCCCAGCAGG
>DBCB01000136.1:4825-5203 GCA_002303765.1 Planctomycetaceae bacterium UBA969 | reverse complement strand
GGATCAAAAAACATGCACGACATCGCTCGCAACTCTGGCACGATTTCATTAAAGAACCACTTCCCCGCGGTGAAAGGATTCAACCCAGGTACCTCAACCACATCTTCTAAATACCCAGGCGTAATGATTTCTGAATCATTTGTTTTCATCGGCGTAAATTGCGAAACAGCATCATTTTTTTGCGCCCGGCTTCTAAGCCTAGTTACAATGCGCTCTTCCAAAAGCCCTTGATCTTGCAGATTCGCAAGTGCGTTCTCAAGCCTGGTTACCCTAGCTTCAATTTCTGCTCTGCTTTTTGGATCCATGTCTCCGACAACAGCTTTTGTTGGCTCAGGTGTGAAATAACTTCTCTTATCTTGCTGAACTTCCATTTCATCC
>DBCB01000136.1:0-4721 GCA_002303765.1 Planctomycetaceae bacterium UBA969 | reverse complement strand
GTTTCCTAGGGCGGTGCCCTAGGCTGGTTGTACCCTGCCCCTTCAGGGCACCCACGCAAACGTTTAACAACGTTTCCTAGGGCGGTGCCCTAGGCTGTTATAGGTTGCCCCTTCAGGGCAAAGGCGGAATTAGATTCTTGCTTTGCGATTGCATTTGCCCTGAAGGGGCAAAATAAGATAGCCCAGGGCAACGCCCTGGGTAACAGTGCAAAAAAAGCACAGCCCTGAAGGGGCGAATTAAGGCTGGCTAGGGCGGTGGATTGTGTACCTAGGGCGGTGCCCTAGGCTGGTATAGGTTGCCCCTTCAGGGCAGAAAAAAGACAGACCCACCCAGCGCAGTGGAATGGGCTTGAAGGCCCCCTTCCCCGTCATTCCCGCGAAGGCGGGAATCCAGAGAAAAAAAGAGAAAGAAAGAAAGAAAGAAAGAAAGAAAGAAAGAAAGAAAGAAAGAAAGAAAGAAAGGTGGGGGCGTAAAAAAACCCATGGGGGGGAACCATGGGTTTTAGGGATGGGATCAAGTTGGTGTTACTTGATAGCTTCTTTGAAGGCTTTGAGGGCGTTAGCGCGAACAGTTTTGGAAGCTGGCTTCGCGGAGAACATCATCTTTTCGCCTGTGAAGGGGTTAGTGCCTTCGCGAGCCTTGGTAGCTGGCTTGTTGCGGATTTTCAATTTAAGAAGGCCTGGCAGGGTGAATACGCCTGGGCCTTTTTTGCCAAGTTGTTAAACGATGATAGTGTGAAGGGAATCGAGAACAGAAACGACTTGCTTTTTGGAAAGCTCGGTGTGTTCAGCGATGGTGCTAAGGACTTGGCTTTTGGTCATGGCTTTTTTCTTATCGGACATACTAAAAAACTCCCTTAAGACTTGAAGATAGAAAACAGGAAACTCCTCCTGATATAAAAGAAAGTTAGGATTAAAGGGGTTGAGTGTCAATCATAAAAGGGTTATTTTTCTAGGGTTTTAGTAAAGTGAAGGTGCTTAAAGGCTTAAAAAACAGGGATTTGCTGAAAAAGCATAAAAAACAGTGTAAAAAACAGGGGGAATTCGCACTGTTTATTGCAGCTGGAATAAAAGAGTTGGGAAAGGAGTAGGAATAAAAAAAGGCCCGGAGGAAATATTCCCTCGGGCCTTCGGGTTTTGGATTAAAGAATGTTAGTCATCCAAATTTACTGCAATACTGGCACGCGGATTAAACATTGCTTGAAAATTTGCTGTGCCATTTTGATTATTGTAGCTTTTAACACTACCATCTGCGCTAACAAATTGAATCGGGCCGGTTGTAAAACTTTGGGGCCTTAAATCAGAATTTGTAGTTCGTGTGTTTTTATCAAAGCAACAATTTCTATAAGGATCTACCCATGTATTATACGAATACCAAAGATGCTCATCACCTCTGGTATTATCTCCAGAAAATCCTTGTGCACTTTTAGCTGCCCTTTCAATCACCAAAACAACATTGGATGATCCCGCTTTAAAATCATCAGGCAACCTCGTTTTAGTGAAGGCTTTATAAGTACCGACACTTGTATACCCAATGTAAGCATTTTTAGCTTCGGTGTTTGTGGTATTTAACGAATAAGGGGATACCGCAAGCGTTAAACTATTTGGAAGTGCAACAAGATTAGCCGCGGAAACAGGAGTGCCGGTTGCCATAAGCCCACCCGTAAAAACAAGGTTGTTTAAACCATAACTAATTTGAGCGCTGCTAGGGTCAGTATCATCCAAGGGCGCTATAAAACTTGTAATCTTTGCCGAACCTAAAACGCCAGCGGTCGCACCAATTGCACTGAAATGATCAGTGGCTACAGTTGTGGTTTGATAAACAGAAACAGCACCAACTATGCTTTTATAAAGATTTTCTTGTTCAATAAACGGTAGAAGATGGGTAAAAGCACTTGCTTGGCGAAGACCTCTATAGTCGCCTAAATCTTTTCTAGCATCTCCAGCAACTAAATTATAAGCGCCGAATGCAGGGGGCAAGTAGCCGGCCTTGGAATCTCCTGCAAGGCCAATGAAGCCGAGGCCCATTTGCTTGAGGTTATTTTGGCTTTGAGCACGGGAAGCTGCTTCGCGGACTTTTTGCACTGCGGGCAATAGCAAACCGATCAGAACGCCAATGATGGCAATAACCACCAGTAGCTCGATCAGGGTGAAACCTTTTCGAAGGGTGATTAATTTCCTAAACATGAGCATTCTCCTAATAAAAAATAAAGAATAGCGACAATTGAATCTTAACTCACAAAGCTTGAAAACACAAACATTTCTAATTTTCGGGACAAAATACACCTTGGTAATGGTTTATTCAATGATCTCCGCGTAAGGTACAACATCACGATCTTTGGTGCGATCATAACCAACCCAAGGCCCCGGATTCCCGCGATTGACAATAGTTTTGATTGTGTTTTTGATTGAAATTGGAGGCAAATTAGGGTTGTTCATTGGATAGACATACCCCCAATTATGCAACTTTTGAGGAGTAAACAAAAAGTCCCCATTTCCATCCAAAACAACAGAAACTGTTTCCTCCCAATCGGTATTAGCATCAATGGTAACGGTCATACCATTTACCAAATTAATATTCGCATTGTTAGCAGGATTAATGAGCACTGGCTTACCAAGATTAATTGGTGTTAAAGGAGCCCCGGTGGTATCTTGAATTAACCCGTTAACATTGGTATTAAAAACAACTGCCAGATCTGTTTTTTTTGCGTTCACCATATTGGTGCGATCAACAATGGCGAACATACGATGCCGAATATTAATACCATCGGCTTTGCCAATTTCAAGACCAAGAGTAGGCGGTTGAGTGGTGTCATTGGTAACCTCGAAATACCCAGTGGTGATCCAAACAGCAAACACATTGCTTTTAGTGGTAACACTGTTGCCGATTTTAGTAAGTAATTCTTTACGGGCATAAGTAGCCACATTAGGACCGGCAGCATTAAAAGCAATAACATCCAAAAAGTTTTCATTGGGTTTATTACCACCAATATATCCCATCAGCGATCTATTTAAACCATTTTTTAATGCCATTCCATCGGTGTAATTCGCTTGGCCAAAACTTAAAATCGGTCGCTGGCCAATCAAATTAGTATGCCCATTTGTAACATCGGTAGAAGTAAAGTTATTAGCGACTGAGGCGTCTGCCACAGCCTGAAATACTTCATTGCTATCACTTACCATGGTGTTAACATTCACTTTTCCTAATGCGCGACCATGCATAGCTTCGCCTGCTTGAAGGGGAGAAACGCCAACAGCCTCTAAAAATCGGTAGAGCCTTGTATTCTCATCAAACCATGGCCAATTGTGAGCATAAGGATAAGCAGTAAAACCCATGTAATTAATTGAATTATTCCAGCGATTTGCACGCTGGGTAAACTCATGTGGAAAGCAACAAGGGACATTAATTAATTCCAATGGGTTGATTAATGCTCTATCCAAATGCATCATCATTGGTGCACCAGTAGCGTTTGAATTAATTGCCCCCAAAGAATTACCAGTAAGCCTAATATCATCATTATCACTGGATGCAGCATCAAAATTAATCGCCTGATTCTTGTTATCTAAAAAGGGAGTTTTTCTTTCAACAGATTTGCGTACTGCAGCCGCTTCAAAATTTGGATTAGGAGTGTTATCTGCCATATGAAATTTTCTTGCATCATTCATTTTCCCCTTAGAAAAAATATCAACTGTAATGTAGGGATTAAAATTCGCTGATGCAGGGTTAGGTTCTGGGGGAAGGCCTGGCACCGCTAAACGCTGTAAAACAACTTGGGGACAATTACCGTCAGGTGGATTACTGTTATTTAAACAAACCATATCCAAATCCATTGAAGAAACATCTAAACCAATTCCAGTCGCAGTTCCAAGAGGGGAATCCGTTGTTTTTGAATCCCCTACTTTATAGTAAGCACTTGGGTTAATTTCCTTAAAAGTTGAGGCTCCGTGCCATTTACCAAGTGATATGCGTTCTATACCTGCGTTCATTGGCATAGTAATAGGCTGGTCGTCCAAATCACCAAAAAATTTGGTTTCAAATGTTCCGGCCGTCTTTGGTCGATCTATTTCATCTTTTAAATTGCCAGTTTTCGTTGTTGTACCACCAGCACCATTACCTCGTTTTATTAAACTTAACTTATAATTAAGAATGGGGGCTCCCGCAACAGGACCATCATACTGCAATAAGGCAGTATGCGAACCTGATTTATCAACATAGTCGGAGTTAGTATCTGCTGGCAATGGATTTAACAACTCAACCACCGTATTAATTTCATAAGCGGATGCCCCATCTGTTGCACCATCAGGGTTTCTTGCCTGGACAAAAACCTCGTTGATTACCAGTCTTGGCATTTCAATGCCAAAAAGAAATTCTTTTGAACGAGCAGGCGTCGTTACATCCCATTGAAATTGCGTATTAAAATCATCATTATCAATAAAATCAACTATGTTAACTGCCAACTGTGCCAACCAGCGATTAACTTTAATAACCTCAGGGTCTGCAAGAATTAGGGATCCCAATGGAAAATCCACTAAATCCTTAGGGCTTCCCATTTTGGCAACGCCAGTCACATTCTTTAAATAATCAAAAATATCCCTCGCAAAATCCTGCCGTTCTGTAAGTGCAGCAGCATACTGATTACTAACATTAGCAACGGTTAAGTCATAAGCAACAGGTTTAGCCCCTTCATTTATATTATAGGCGGGGTAATTAGTTAAAGTTC
>DBCB01000119.1 GCA_002303765.1 Planctomycetaceae bacterium UBA969 | reverse complement strand
TTAGCACACGGATTGCAAGCTTCGTTGGTTCCAAATCCATGCTAACAAATGAATAGCTATCTGCATTCATAATTGCAGTGAAGTCCGCATAGTTTTCTTCAAAATCTTCCTTGAGAGAGACTGAGGTTTTTTCTAACCCCGGAAGGTACAGTGAAGCGCCTCCACCCCCTGCAACCACATGAATCACGCCCTTGGGAGAAGTGTTTTTATCGCCATCAAATGATTTATCCATCGTAAAAGTTCCATCAACTCTTCCTTTGGTGTTTCGTTTATCTTCGGGTTTGAAAAGCAGTGGATGGCTACGTTGATAGTTATGTACATGCCCTGCAAAAACGATATCAACGCCACAGGTTTCGAACATTGGGTTCCATGAACGCGATTGTTGCTCGCTGTAATGTTGCCTAGAGCTATGAAAAGCAGGCACATGATAGCAAACGAATTTCCATTGTTGCTTGGTTTTCTTAAGGTCAGATTCTGCCCATTGGATCAGTTCCGGAGAATCCATGTTGGATGCTTTGTTGTTGTTAAGAATGAGGAAATGGGCGCTGCCATAATCGAATGAATACGCATCCATGGATGGGTAACTATGCTTGTTGATGGTTTTAAATTTAGCAGCGGCGGCGGTGTCTGTTCCCAGTGGGGTGCTCCAAGAACCTTCGCCTGGGCCCTGGGTCGGTGGATAGAAGAAGTAAAATGCACCAAGTGCATCTTGTGTGGTTGGAAATCGTGCCCCGATATCGTGGTTGCCAAGGATTGGATAAAAAGGCACAGATGCCATGAGTGGCGCACCTGCGGTTATGCTTGGTTCATTTACATCGTTGTAGGTATTCCAGAAATAGTTCATGTATTGAAACACTCTGCCAGTGGGGTAAACAATGTCTCCTAGGGCGATGAGCGCTTCGGGTTTTTCTTTTTGAATTTGCCATGCGATTGCTTTTTGTGGGGCTTTGCCTGTTGCCATGTCTCCAACCAAAACCAAGCGTGCGGATTTATCTGGTGTTGGCCTAGTTCGGAAGGAAGATTGGCGGATGATTCGTTCACCTAATTTTACGCTGTAGTGAATTTCAGAATTGAAGGGGAGGTTCTTGAGGCTGGCATGGTATCTGAAGTAGTGTTGTTCTTTTTCAATTAGTGGCGGATCCTTCTTTACAATAGTTTCTTTTTTATCTTCCACCTTTGGTTTATCTTCCACTTTTGGTTTAGTTTCTTGAGGGACCACTTTGGGTTTGATAATGTCGATAAAGGGTTTGGGTTTTTCGAAATCGAGTGAGATCCTTACAGGCTTGGCTTTTAAAACAGGCCCTTCCTTGATGCCATATTCAACTACAAAAGTTGCTTCCTTTTGGTCTGTAAGCCAAGCGATGATTTTGACATCTGTGCCTTCCAGCGTATTGCCATCGCCCGGTTGGACATAGGGTTTGACTAAAATTTCCTGAGCTAATAAAAGTGTGAGGTCAAAACTTGCAAAGGATATCAGAAGAGAGGAAAGAATAAGGTTTAAAATGCGCATGGAGTTCTCTATGAGGTAGCAGGAAAGCGATTTAGGTTTCTCATTTGTTGACTTCAATCAAGATTTCACTTTATTCAGAAAACCGCGTTAAAGCTAATTTAATCTTTGTTAAAAGTTTAATTACGGATAGGTTAGGACTTGGATCCGAATCCTTTTAAAGGAATAAAAACATGGTTAGTCCAATTCCATCTCGAAGAACTTTCCTTGGAGAGAGTGCTTTGATTGCAGGTAGTGCTTTTTGTCTGCAAAATTCAGGGGTTTCAGCCATGGCAAGTCCATTGGAAAATCAGGAAGCTAGAAAAAAACTATTGCAGCAATGTTTGGGAGGCCCCTGGCCCGAAGGTGTTCCTCTTGATGCTAAAGTTGAAAAAACTGAGCAGAAGGATGGATACCAACTCATTCGCGTAAACTACCTTGTTGAGCCAACGGAAAGAATAGCTGCTTGGTTGCTTATCCCTGATAAGGTGGATGCGAAAAACAAAGCGCCTGGCATATGTCTTTGGCATCAGCATGCTGGCCAATACGATGTGGGCAAAGATGAACCTGCCGGCGTTCGTTCTCCAAATTATGGAAAAATGCACATGACGGGGGTTGCGCTTGCGAAAGAGGGTTATGTTGTTCTTTGCCCGGATGCTGCAGGCTTTGGTGAACGAAACAGCCGTTCTGTTCCGGGTATTAAGAAGGTGCTCAAGGGCGGGGAGCTCGAGCGGTTTCTATTTAGCAAATATGTAACCGAGGGTAAATCCCTTGCTTGGAAAAACATCCTCGATATGAAGCGAGCGGTTGATTACATATCTTCAAGAACCGAAGTCATTGCACAAAAGTTGGGATGCTATGGCCATTCCATGGGGTCAACTCACACTTGGCAGATCGGCCCTTGGGAGCCAAGATTAAAAGCACTTGTCGGTAATTGCTGTATGCCCACTTATCAAGCTATGGAGCGCACCAATTTGCTTCATTGCTTTCCTAATTATGTTCCGGGTTGGAAAGTACATGGCGACATCCCCGATATCGTCAGCCTGATCGCTCCCAAACCTTTGCATTTAAACTTTGGTGAGACCGATGATGGCAGCCCCATTGAAGAAGTAAAAGCTGCAATGCCTTTGATCAAGAAGGCGTACGAAACCATGAATGCAGGAGATAATTTTTCGTGGTTCATCGAAGAAAAAACCGGGCATGTGCTAAGCGATGAGATGTGGAAACGAACCAAGGCCCACTTTGCCAAGCATCTTAATAGTTAAAGTTTTCTTGCAGAAAGTAATGGAATGCTGACACTATTGGCAAGCATGGCTTTGTTTGTTTTTCAACATGATGAATGGGAAAAGCTCGCACCTTTGCCAGATAAGGAAGGCTTTGCTTCACCTTTTGCTGGTGTAATTGCGGGTAAACTTGTTGTTGCAGGTGGGGCCAACTTCCCTGATAAAAAACCTTGGGAAGGTGGCGTGAAAGTCTGGCATGATTCCATCTTTACTCTGGATCATCCTAAAGCAGATTGGAAAAACGCAGGTAAACTTACCAATCCACTGGCCTATGGCGTAAGTGTCACTCTTAAGGAGGGGATGCTTTGCATTGGGGGATCGGATTCTAAACAACATTATGCTGATTGTTTTCTTGTTGCGTTTGAGAACAACCAATTAAAGTTTAGCCCTTACCCTTCGTTGCCTAAACCTTGTGCGAATATGTGCGGGATGAAAATTGGTGATTTGGTTTATCTTGCGGGAGGCAACGCTGCGCCTGATTCTGCAAAGGCCCTTCATAATTTTTGGTGCCTGAACCTTAATGATTTAAAGGCTGGTTGGAAAGTATTGGAGCCCTGGCCCGGCTCTGGGCGCATGCTTTCGGTTTGTGCAAGCGATGGCGAAAACTTTTATCTTTTTAGTGGTGCAGCGCTTTCACTTAATGCCATGGGAAAGGTTGATCGCTCTTATTTGTCTGATGCTTTTGTTTTTAACCCCAAGGATGGTTGGAAGAAACTTCCCGCTATGCCTAGGCCCTGCGTTGCATCACCTTCGCCCGCTATTTTTAACAAAGGTAGTATTCAGTTGTTTAGCGGGGATGATGGCAAACTCGTCAACTTCGAACCCAAACAATCCCACCCCGGTTTCCCTAAATCAGTTATGATCTTTGATTCCAAATCGAACTCTTGGGCAAAAGAGCTTCCTTTTCATTTGTCGCGTGCAACGGCACCTTTAACCTCTTGGCAGGGATTGAATGTTCTTGTTAGTGGGGAAGTCAGGCCTGGAATTCGTACGCCAGAAATCTGGTCGATGAGGCAACGATGATATCACGAAACCAAATGAAATATGCATGGCTCGTGGTGATGCTTCTCTTTCCCGTTGCATTGTTAAATTACCTGGATAGGCAGATGATATCTGCAATGAAAGGTTCGATGATGCAAGATATTCCCGATATCGGGAGTGATGCCAACTGGGGATTTATGCTGGGGCAATTTAAATGGGTTTATGCTTTTCTTAGCCCGCTGGGGGGCTATATCGCAGACAGATACAGTAAACGCTTTACCATTTGTGCAAGCCTTTTTGTCTGGTCCACTATTACTTGGATTACAGGGCGGGTGCATTCTTATGAAGAATTACTTTGGACCCGAACCTTGATGGGGGTCAGCGAGGCGTTCTACATTCCCGCAGCTCTTGCGCTCATTGCTGATTACCATTCCAACTTGACCCGCTCCAAGGCAGTTGGGTTTCATCAAATTGCAATTTATTGTGGCGTACTTCTTGGCGGATTCAGTGGCTATATTGCAGATGAGCCCAAACTTACCTGGCGCTTTGCTTTTGATATTACCGGGATTGTTGGAATTTGTTATGCGCTGCCCTTGATGTTTATTCTTAAGGATGCGCCTGTTGATTCTGCAAATCAAAATACGCAGCAAAAGCTTTCGATGATAGAAGCGGGATGGGCCTTGATGACTAATTTTTCGTTCCTCCTTCTTGTAGTTTATTTCACCCTGCCCGCAATCGCTGGTTGGGTCGTTCGAGATTGGATGCCTGCAATCTTGCAAAAAACCTTTAACATTAGTCAGGGAGTTGCAGGTGTATCTGCAACGCTTTACTGGCAGGTGGCTGCAATATTCGCAGCTTTGTTGGGGGGATGGCTCGCAGATCGTTGGATGCTTAAAACTTCCCGAGGGCGTATTTATGTAAGCGCCCTTGGGATGGTCTTTATCATCCCAGCGCTCTTTGGCGTGGGCAACGCTGCTAGTTTAAATTCCCTTCCTTTAGCCCTTATCTCGTTAGTGCTATTTGGCATTGGTTGGGGCTTCTTTGATTGCAATAATATGCCCATCCTTTCGCAGATTGTTGGCCCCAATCTTCGCGCAACAGGCTATGGTATTATGAACTTAGTTAGCATAAGTTGTGGTGGCTTTGCAGACTGGGGCTTCGGGCTATTGCAAGATCGACAAGTTTCTTTAAACATGATATTTAGTTTGTTTGCAAGCTTGGCATTGTTTTCAATGATGTTGGTATTATTGATTCAACCGCGTGAAGATAAAGACCTAGTAATTGGGAAGGAAAAATCATGACTCATTTGTTAAACGGTTTGGTTGCTGCAACTCACACCCCTTTTAAAAAAGATGGTTCGCTTAACCTTGATGGGATAGAAAAAATAGCTGCGCACCTATCTTCAAATAAGGTTGATATCGCATTCATCGGGGGCAGCACTGGTGAAAGTCATTCCTTGAATGTTGAAGAAAGAATGAGCCTTGCAAAGCGATGGTTTGAAGTTGTAAAGGGAACCAAGCTAAATGTAGTGGTGCATGTGGGATCTAATTGCTTGGAAGATGCCCGGACGCTTGCAAAGCAGGCGCAGGAATTAAAAGCATTGGCGATATCAGCTCTTACTCCATCGTATTTTAAACCTAAAAATGTCGAAGCTTTGGTGGAGTGTTGTTCATTTATTGCGAGTGCAGCCCCGAGTTTGCCATTTTATTATTATGATATTCCTACGATGACAGGCGTTAATTTGTTCATGCCTGATTTTCTTGACCTCGCAGGGAAATCCATTCCCAATCTGAAGGGATTAAAGTTTACCAATGTGGATTTCATGTCTTTTCAATTATGCAGTCAGATGGAAGGTGGGAGGTTTGAAATCTTGTGGGGCGTGGATGAGATGCTGTTGCCCGCTCTCTCCGTGGGTGCGCATGGTGCGGTGGGTAGCACCTATAATTTCGCAGCACCTATTTATCATCGCATTATCGAAGCATTCAAAAAATTCGATTTCGAGACTGCCCGCAAAGAGCAGCTTCGTTCCATCAAATTGGTGAATATACTTGTAAAGCGAGGATACATGGCTAGCGCCAAGGCCATGATGGGAATGCTGGGAGTGGATGTTGGTTCGCCTAGGCTTCCAAATGTCGCATTAAAGCAGGATGAACTTGCAAGCCTAAGGTCTGATCTTGAAAAAGAAAGTTATATCTAAAGCCTAGGGCATCTCTGGGGTATAACCTAGAACTAGGTTGAAATTCGCACTTAGTTCTTTGAGTTTAGAGCCTGGAATTGGAGCGAAATCAACCGTGATGCTCTGCCTTTGCTTATCATCTTTGACGCTTTGATAAATTCCATCTTTATCGTTTTTGGGTTCGCCCTTTACATAACACTGGGTGCCGAAAATAGGCTTGCCTGCAACTTTGATTTTGAAATGAATGTGGGGGGTTCTGCCTGGGTATGCTACAGGCTTGATGGTGCGGAAATAATACTCGCCCGAAGATGACGTAGCAAATCTTCCGAAGCCCTGAAAGTTAGAATCTTGCTTTGCTTTGTTGCTGGTTTTGGAATGCAAGTATGCGCCATTGTTATCGCATTGCCAGATTTCAACCACAGCGTTTTTAATCGGTGAGCCATTGGCGTCAAGAATCTTGCCTGCAATATGAGTGATCTGACCCACTGCAGGAGTAATTTTATCATTGATGATAATAAGATCGTTGTCCGTATCGAGGGGCAATTTATCAGGGTAGAACGGGCCATCGGTTTGTTTTGGTGTCAAAGTAAGTTGCTCTGCAAACAAGCCTGGCACGGTGTAATAAGATCCAGCGAGAATGGAGGAGCTTAAAAACATTCTGCGATTGAACATGGTAATGGCCTTTCAAAAGAAATCGGAACACCTTTTACTTTACCTGATCAGCGCAACAATGCATGAGTTATTCGTGAGAATCTTTGGATAACGGTTTTTGGGAAAACTTAATGTTGGTTTGAGCTATGAGCCAAAGGGCGAAGCAGAGTGTTCCTAGAGGAAGGGCAGATAGAAGCATAGGCAAATAGTTTCTTAGTGGGAAAGTGAAGTTCTGCCAACCCAAGACGAGAATCAAAACGATTGAGATTAATAACAAAGGCTCTCCCTTGTTCCAAGTCTTTCTTTCAAGCCATGCCCAACCTAAAAAGGGGGCGATGAAAGCGAAGGTTGGAAACTCTGAGGCTGGTCCAAATAATAAAATCCAGATCATTCCCAAGGCGATTGATCGGAAGGTGAGTTCGACTTCGTCTGTAAATTTGGTTTTCCAATAAAGAACAACAATTGCGGTCCCAAAGCCTGTTAACAATTGAAGTACTTTGTAAAAGGAATTGGTTGGGATGCTCCATAACTGTTCATTGAAATTTCCAGGGTGTAATTGCTCTTGGAGCACAAGCCAGCCATACCAGGCATCACGGAACCCAGGCCAGCGCAAGCCTTTTGTTTCCTGAAGATGGTCATACCAAGATTGATATTCTGCTAATACGAACGAAGTGGGTGAGGTGAGGAATGGGAAAAGTAATAACAAAGCGATTGCGAGGAGAAGTTTAGGTAATAAGGGAAATGGCCTGATTAAAACAAGCAGAGCAAGTATAGGAAGAATGGTGCTTTTGATCATGAAAGCGAAGGCGAGAAAAAATACAGCACGATTGTTTTTTCTTTCAATAAGATCGGTTGCTCCAAGAAGGATTAGGCCGACAATAAAAGCGTTGCATTGGGAGTTCCATATGCCACTAAGTGCTGCAAAAAGACTGATGATAAAAAAGCCGCCCCAGTCCTTGTTGATTGTGGAACCATGAAAGAGCAAGGTTTTTCTGAAGCGGTTACAGCCCAGAATAAAAACAACGATCGAGCAAAAACTCCAAAGAATTGCGCCTAGAGTAATTCCCATAAAGGTGAACGCTGAGAAAAAGATCGCTGCGGTTGGGGAATACCGATAATGATCAAGGCCTTGATTCACCTGATAAACATCAACCTGCTGCCACCAGCTTATCCCCGCTTGAAAGTAAACCGGAAATACAGAATGGCTAGTTGGTTTGAGAATAGTTTTTACAGTCAATGCAATAAAAAGAGTAATCCAAAGTGTGATAGCAATGCGTTGGGCTAGGGGAAGCGAAAAGAAAAAGCGCCAACTTGATGTTTTGGAATCAGTCATTCTGTTTCAACGATGCTTTCAGTTTAAAGCGATAAAGAAAAAGCCAAGTAAACAAGCGGATGTACCCTTGAGTATGGAAGGTATTATGAATTAATCAGAAGATGGTGGGAAGAGCGAAGTTGATGAATCAGGGTTTACAGGCACAGTTTTCGAGAGCGAAGAACATACCCATTTTCGGGCAGGGGCAGTCGCGGAAATACAT
>DBCB01000064.1 GCA_002303765.1 Planctomycetaceae bacterium UBA969 | reverse complement strand
CTTTAGGCAAATAGGTTGTGAGGATTAGAATGGCATTTCTTTTGAAAAACAGTGCGGTTTTTTTTCTGATATTGCTTACTTTTACGCAAGTTAGCACTGCCAACGATTTTTATCCTTTAGAGGATGGTTCAATCTGGAAGTACAAAGATTCTAACAATAAAACCATTGTTAAAAAAGCGGTTCGAGAAGAAAAACTTGGTTATTACCCCTCTGTTTTACTTGAAGTTTCTGAAGGTAAAACCCTCCTATCTTCTGAATATATTGTTGTTACTAACGAAGGGGTTTTTAGATTTGCATTGGATGGCAAAAGGTTTGATCAGGGGGCATTACTCTTAAAAGAAAAGCCTAAGGCTGGCGATAAATGGATCATCAACCTAGCTCTTGATATCGGCAAGGTCCGTAGCGAAGTTAAGGTTTCGGAAGAAGAAGTAACCGTGCCTTTTGGAAAATTCAAGTGCTTTGTTACCACAACGGTAAGCAAGGACGAAAAAGGAACCGAATATCAATTAAAGAATTACTATGCTCAAAAAGTTGGAGTGGTTAAGGTCACAATCGAAAAAGCTGGAAAGAAACATTATGAACTTGAACTTTTAGAGTTCAAGCTTGGAAGTAGTAACACTTCAGATGCCAAGGGTGCTGAAAAAAAATAGCCCTTTCAGCCTTAATTAGCACCTTCGACTTTTAAGCGAATGGTTACGGGGAGATGATCGCTGTAGCCACGCACATGCTTGTGATCTTTTTCTGAACCAAATCGAACTGGGTGGCCTTTGCCATCTGCTGGCGGTGCTTCGCTAAAAACTTTTGCACTTGAAGGATCGCAACTCCATCCTTTTTCATCAAGTAAGCCAGGCGAGACAACGATTTGATCAAATAATTCGGATTTCCCATGATAATAGATACTTCCCAGCTTCTTTTCCTTCCAATCGGAAAACGGGTTTAATAAAGGAAAATCGAGCCATCTATCATTTCCCGATGAGCCCTCAATTTCTCGTTTTTTAACCAAAGTCTGCTGTACAGAATCTGTTGTCTTCAAATGTTTCTTGACACAATCTTCGTCAGGGGTTGAGTTGAAATCTCCGCATACAAGAAAATCGATGTCAGGATTGTTTCGCGCCATTGCGATATAGGCACCATGAATTTGGTCTGCATATTTCGATCTTCCTGTGCCATCTTTGTCTGTAAGTTTAGAAGTCCAATGGGTAGCGAGAACAATTAATTCTTTGCCATTGACCTTGATGGGCACCTCTAAGATCCGAATTCTTTTGCCAAGTAAAGTTACTCTGTTGGATTGGATTGGAAGCTTGCTTATCACGCAGGTGGCAATGCACCTCCCCCCATGAGGGTTTTTAAATGCAATATCGCGGTATTGATTATCCGGAGGTAGTTTTGCATTAAGGGATGCAACCAATAAACTGGGAACTTGGGAATCTTCTTCGACTTCGGCAAGGGCGAGAATATCAGGGCCTGTGCCATTATTCATGCGGAGTAAAACTTCGACGATATGATCAAGCTTTAGTTTGAAATCTTTAGGGTTGTTACCAAACCAAGAATCGTATTCTTTGTCGGGCTCTGTTTTTCGATGGTCATCTTTGTTGTCAAAGAAGTTTTCGACATTCCACATGCAGAAAAGATACCCATCTTGGGAAGGGGCTTTTGCAGGCAATGGGGCTTTGGTTTCAGGTAAGCAACCCGAAGAAAACAAGGCACAAAGCATGACAAAACAACTTAGGCAATTTGCATTCATGGGAAACACCTTAATTTAACATTTAAAACATGCGTTGGCATATTCTGAGATTGTGGTTTTTCGCTCATCTCATGTAACCTTAGCATAATTACTTTGCTTATAAAGCCATTTAGCGCTTATAAAGCCATTTAGCGACCGAGGGCAATATGAAAGAGTTATCGAAAATAGTTTGGGTGATTTTTGGCATAATCATTGGTTTTGGATTTGCGATTGGGATGAAAAATATCCCGACAGCGGTGGCAGGCAATGACAGGCACGAAGATTTTGTCATGGCAACGGGCCCGGTATTGGTAAGCACGAATGCCCCAACTGATGGCGTATGGTTGCTGGATTATAAGTCAGGGAAACTGCAAGGAAGCGTGATCGATCGGTTTTCAGGAAAGATTGTAGGTTGGGCAGAATTGGATTTGGCAGAAGAATTTAATCTGCCTCCCAGACAAAATGTTCATTTTGTAATGACCACCGGTATTGTTGGAAAAGAACAGTCCGCACTTTATGTTGCTGAAACAACAACAGGAAAAATGGGCGTTTATACTATGGGGCCAAGGCCAGACGGACTAGCTGGAGCTATTATCAAGCGCCAAGACTTATCTCTTTTCCGCAAGCCAAAATAAAGCCTAAGGTTTGAGAGAATCGGAATCGGAACTGATTTTTCCCAAGCCAGTAAGAATGGTAATCCACCTGCAGGCTGCCCAAATAACTAAGAATATTACTGAAGTCATTACAAATAAAGTCATGCCGAAACGCAGTGCTACGGGAAACAAATCAACAAATTGCCCTTCTTTAGAAAGTGTTTGAAACCATGCGCTCATCATGGTTGCGCCCGCGGTAAGAGTGGTCGCGGATACGAAAAGCATCGGTATCAAAGTAAACGGAATATAAGCACCCCTGCCTGAATTCACCATAACGGTGGTTACCAAGGCTAATGCCAACACTGCAAGGAGTTGGTTAGCAATTCCAAACATGGGCCAGATAGTGCCAATGGATCCTGTAGCAACCAGCATTCCCCAGCTGACGGTAATTATGAAAGTGGATAAAATCGATCCAGGAAGCCAGTCCGTTTTTCCTAACTTGGGATGGATGTATCCAAACATTTCTTGGAGTAAAAATCTGGCAATGCGTGTGCCTGTATCGATTGTGGTGAGAATGAATAAAGCTTCAAACATAATTGCAAAGTGGAACCAGTATTTCATGAGGTGGTCGAAAGGAATGCCTAACTGGTTCATTGGTTTTGAAAGAATGAGTGACATGCCAACAGCAAGGGTGACCGCACCCCCGGTTCTGCCTCGAAGCGATTCGCCACCGACTTGGCGCTCGATGGTGGAAAGGTCAAGATGTTCGAGGTTTCCGGCATTCCCTAGTTCCTGATGAAGCTTATCGACTTGAGGTTGCCATTTGTCAACTTGCTCGAGCCCTATATTAATGTCGTAATAGATTTTTGGGTCAAGAGAGGCAGCTGAAATAAGAGCAACAAGGCCAACTAATCCTTCCATAAGCATGCTGCCATAGCCAATCATACGAACATCAGATTCTTTCCCAATCATTTTAGGGGTAGTGCCTGAAGCAACGAGTGCATGAAAGCCCGAAATCGCACCACACATGATGCAAATGAAAACGAAGGGGAAAAGGCCACCAGCAAAGGTTGGTCCGCCTTGGGCGAATACGGGCTCGAAGGGCCTGTGAACGAGAGCAGGGTTTGCAACAATTACCCCGAGAATAAGTAATGCGATAGTACCAACTTTAAGGAAGCTTGAGATGTAATCTCTGGGGCAAAGTAGCATCCAGACCGGAAGTACGGAGGCTATAAACCCGTAAGAACAAAGTGCAACGACAGCTTGGTTTTTGGTAAGTGAAAAATAGGGTTCTAAAACAGAGCCCGGAATCCAGTTGCCTGCAACGGTAGCAATTAAAACGCCAACTGCACCTATAAGAGAGGCTTCAACGACTTTTCCTTTGCGCAGTTTATACATGTAAAACCCGACAAAAAATGCAATTGGAATCGTACAAGCAATCGTGAATACGCCCCAAGAACTGCCGTGAACAAACTGTGCTCCGCCGTTAGGAAGAATGATCGGCTTGCCTTCAAGCTCCAAGGCGATTTCTGGAAGTTTACCTGTGGTTGGAAGAACGATTTGAAATTCAGCATCTCGTTTTGCAGGAGCGGAGGTTTTTGTGAAATAAAGAGTGCAGCCCGGGGGGAAGTTATAAATGGTTTCTTTGTCATTGGATCGTGATGAGTTTAGAACGATTTTTTCGCCTGCAGGGATATCTATCCTGGTACCTTTGGGAAAAGGAATAGTTTCGCCCCCTAGGGCCTTTACAACTACAAATCCTAAACCAGCTAAAGCGATGATCACAATAAACAGAATTGCAGCAGAGGACAAAACACCCGCTAAAGGCCCAAGTTCAAGCTTGGCAATTTCAGCAAGAGATTTTCCACCTCTGCGAACCGAGGCGGCTAAAACCAACATATCTTGTACTGCACCTGCCAAACATACCCCGATAACCAGCCAAAGTAAGCCAGGCATGTAACCATATTGGATTGCAAGGACCGGCCCGATTAGAGGCCCCGCCCCACTAATAGCTGCAAAATGATGGCCAAATAATACCCACCTATTAGTAGGGTGATAGTTTTGCCCATCATTGAATAAGTGAGCAGGCGTGACTTTTGTATCATCAAGGCATGCAATTTTAGCAGCCAGAAAAGCGCTGTAATAGCGGTATGCAATTGCCAAGCAACAAAGTGCAAAAAGAAGAATAGGCATTGCGTGCCATACGACATGGTCTCCAGCTTCGGAGTAGAAAACATTTCCAAACAGGCCCGTTAAAAGCATCGGTTTGCACCTTGTTAAAAATAAAAAGGCAGGGCTAATAAATTGCCCTGCCTGAGGTTACCTTAAATATACCA
>DBCB01000034.1 GCA_002303765.1 Planctomycetaceae bacterium UBA969 | reverse complement strand
TAATTAACAGCATATTAATAAAAAGTTCAGCAGAATCAGGAGTAAGTTTTAATCATTTGCTGGAAGGCAAATCAGTAGTAAGTTTGGGAATGGGTGGGAACTCGTCCTTGAAATCATTTAGCACTTTGTGCATAAGGTAATCGTATTCTTTCTTGGGGTCAGATCCTTTTGGTGGAATGATAACAGAGCCCGCAAGCGGTACTAGAACCGTTCCCTTGGATGGCCCATCCTTATCCTGCAATTTGAATGCGGGGTGATACTCTGCAAATTCACGAAGTTGTTCTGCGGGTTTATCTGGGGCTGCTTGAAGGCGTTTAGCAAGCATTGTTCCAAATGAACCTGCAAATAAAATAACAGGATCATTCACGCAATCATTTAAAATGCCAAAATCCAGTATTAAATAACTTGGAGTAAGCGCGGGCGGTGCAAGTAACTGCCCTGAAGATAAATCCCATAAATAAACAGCACCCTCAGAACATAAAGTAAAAGCAATATTTTTCACTTTCGATTTGCTACCAACCTCCCAAAGTTTGATTCCTATAACCGAACTATTATGAAGCATGGCTTCATTGATGGACTTACCATCCTTAAGGTTCCAAACCCGGAGAGTGTTGTCTTCACCTCCGGATAAAACTTTTTCGTTTTTATGGTCAATCACTAGGGAAGTAATCTTGGCTGCATGATGTGGGTCTTTGGGTTCTACCCACAATGGTTTTTTTGAATCGATATTCCACACCCTTATGAACATATCCTCGCCACCTGATACGATGTGTTTCCCATCCTTGGAAAACGCCATGCTTGCAACAGCGCCCTTGTGTGATTCCTTCAAAACAGTTTTTTCAATCAAAGATTCATTGGTGGTTTCAAATATTGAAATCGAACCATCAAAGTTACCAAAAGCGACTTTAGAATCATCTTCGTTGAAGACGATTACATTGCTATTTTCTAAGCATGTGTGTTCGATCTTTTTTCCATCGTGAGAGTAGAGTTCGCGAACTTTGCGACCATCTCCCATCGGAATTTCCAGCATGAAAAATTTGCCAATGGATGAACCTTTGATGACGATTTTTTGATTTTCAAGCATGGGTCGCTGGAGGATTTTTTCTTTCTTTTTGGTTTCCTTGTGCCAGATGTCCAATGCTCCATCTTTGCTAAGAATTACCAAATCTTTAGGACCAAGTTCAGCTATCGAAAGTGCATTTTCATGAATGATTTGTGATGAATTATTGAGATCGGATTGTTTAAAGTTCACAAATCTCCCGGCAGTATCATTGAAAGCTTTGGCAATGGATTCAGAGGGAGTGTAAGTTACCACTGGTCCATTTCGGTGATAAATTCCTTCTTTTTTCCCAATAATAAACTGGTCTAATTTTTTATCGAGTGGAATCGATATTTGATTCTTTGGCTGCATATCCCAAAGCACACAAGTATTGTCATCGCCACCTGCTACCAACAAAGGTGTGCGTGGGTGAGGAGTAATAAATCGCATGGTGGCATTGTAAACAAGATTGCTGCTTGCAGGCCTTCCTGTTTCTTTGTAAGAAATGCGAACAGTGTTGTCGTCTGCACCTGTGATCAACCACTCGGGATCATTTGAAAATGCTAGACAGGTAACATCGCCATCATGTTGGATCTGATATTTAAAGCTGCCATTGTTCACATTCCAAACCACTGCGCGATTATCTGTTCCACCTGATGCAAGTAATTTTGAATCTTGACTAAAAGCTAGGCAAAGAATGGAATCCATTTGTGAAACGGAATGCTTGAGAATGAACTGATGGTTTTCTCGATGCCAGAGTTTTATTTTTCCATTGGCATCACCAGCGGCGACAGTAAGGGAATCAGGGCTTAATGCCATGCAGTTGAGATTGCCTTCAATGCCGATTAATTTCTGAATTTTCCCGCCGGGAATGATGTGAACAATTTCAGTTTCAGATCTTGCAATAATTTCTGATCCATCATGGGTGAAAATAATTTGTTCAATAGGCCCAATACCCGATTCGGTTTCAGAGTTTGCTTGAAGTTTGTCATTTTCTAAGCTTTTGCGATCAATTAATAATTTGTTCCCTTGGGCGTATGCAATCGAACTGTTTTTAGCATCAATCGCAAGGGTTTTGATTCCCGAAGCAACAAGTTTTATTTCTTTTTCTTTTTTCCAATGCCAAACCTGTAGATTGTTATCCGTCGTTAAAATTAGAATCCGATCTTCCCCAAAGAAGCTTACAATTCGAATGCCTGCATCAAATGAATCGGCGAAGTTATACTCCGCAATCGTAGTAGGGTTTTTTAAGGTGGTGGGGAATATTTCCGGGTCGTGCACTCTGATGGACTTATCTTCCCCGTAGCTAAGATAATATTTTCCCGAAGGTGACCATTGGCCTCCTTGCACCCCTTGATCGTGAACCACATAAGAACGAATCCAGATGAAATCATCCATCAAGGCGCCCATGCGCAGTCTTTTCATCAGAATTTTTTCTTTGTCGCTTTCGTTCATTAACGAAGCAGCAAACCAAACAGCGGCTTTGGTAATATCATTGGCACGAATACGCTCAAACCCAAGGTTTTCCTGTAAACCAGCGAGTTTCATGCGATCATTGGTGAGTTTATCATTGAGTCCAAAACTTGCTGCACCAATGATAAATACCAGGAACGCCAAGCTTGCAGCGAGGGCAGGGTTACGATAACACCATTTCACTGCAACTTCATTCCAAGGCGCTCTTCTTGCCTTGATGGATTTGTTTTCGAGGAAGGCATTTAAGTCTTGGGATAATCCGAGTGCGGTTTCATATCGTTTAGCAGGTTGTTTGCTGAGGCATTTTAAACATATGGTTTCGAGATCTTTGGGAATACCAGAGCGAAGTGTAGAAGGAGCAATGGGATCTTTGAAGCTGACCTGCCTTAGGGTTTCCATGGCTGTTGCGCCCATGAAAGGAGGCCTGCCCACTAGCATTTCATAAAGAACAACGCCAAGGGCATAAACATCAGACATTGGCCCGATACGGCCGAGAGCAGGGTTGGCCTGTTCGGGAGCCATGTAGCTTGGAGTACCCACGACGCCCTGAGTTTTCCCCTGCCCGCCCTGCTCTTCCTCAAACTTCTTTGCAAGTCCAAAATCAGTGATCTTTGCAACCGTATCGCCCAGATGATGGGAGGTAAGAGTAAGTTCATCCTTCTGCGGTTTCTTACCACCCTGCATGAGGATATTTGCAGGCTTGATATCGCGGTGTATGATGCCGCTTTTATGTGCAACATCAATTGCATCAGCAAGCGTAGCCACTAATTTCGCAGCATCTTTGGGCTGCACTAAACGCCCGGAAATCATGTCTTCCAAACTTGCGCCGTTAACTAGTTCCATGACAAAGTAAGGTATGCCATCAAATTCATTGATGTCATAAACTTGGATGATGTTGGGATGATGCATCATGCCCAAGGCTTCAGCTTCTTTTCGCAGTCTAGATTTTAAATCAGCAGATAATTTGCCCGCACTCAATAAAGTTTTGATTGCGACGGGTCTGTTAAGGGTGGTCTGGCTGGCTTTGTAAACAACGCCCATGCCGCCACGGCCTATCTCGCCTGATATGGTGTAACCGGGAATCGTGGGTTGAACATCGCCTGCTTGCATTTTATCTGCAAGCGCTTCATTAAAGCCGACGCTAAGCGTTTTTATCTGTGCTTGATCAATAGTTGGCTCGAAGCCGATAGTTTTATCTTGGGAAGTTGATTCGATATGAAGGATTGTCTTGGAATTATTAATTGCGCTTTTGAAGGCTTCGAGCAAACTTGGATTTGCAGCGCAAGCTTCTTCGGGCGTAAGGGTGTTGCCCGACTTTGTCTGCTCTTCATACTTCTTTAAAATTTCCTGTAGTTCTTTGCTGTCTTGCATTGCTAATGATCCAATAGATGAAAGGA
>DBCB01000134.1 GCA_002303765.1 Planctomycetaceae bacterium UBA969 | reverse complement strand
CGGGAGCGGTTGTAATGTTAGCTACTTGTACCGCATTGCCACTGTTATTACCGTTTGTAGTAACGACTGCAGAAAGAATACCAGCTACAGTGGGCGCTGTAGTAAAAGTTACAGTCAACTGGGTGGATGTTGCCGAGGTTATAGAGTAAACAACACCCGCACTTGCAGGGCCAGAGAAAACTACGGTGTTGCTGGCAGCGGTGGGGGAGAACCCGGTACCCGAGATCAAGAGGTTTGGAAAGGTGCCAATGCCATCAATAGATATATTACTGTCATTAAAGGTCACCGTGGGGGTTACGGTAATGCCCTGTGTTGCAGAGGTTAGCCCTGGGGAAGCAAAGGTTAGCGTTTGATTAAGTCCCGCAGTTCCATTGATGCCCGCATCAGTGAAGGTTGCAATGCCGTTCACTGCGTTGATTGTGGTGGTGCCTAAGGTGGTAGTCAATCCATCGGTTCCGCTCGCATTCATGGTAACAAGGGCATTGCTGTCTGCAACGGTGTTACCAAATGCATCTTGAATGACGATCACTGGTTGTTGGATAAAGGGGAATCCTGAAGAGCCTTTTGCAATGAGGCTAGTTATCAATTGGGTAGGGCTTCCAAATGAAAGTAGAATGTCCTCAGTTGTGCTGATCAATCCAGGAGAAGTAAAAGTCAGAGTATAAATTGTTCCTGCGGTGCCGCTGATACCAACACCAGAGAAGGTGGCTACGCCAGCGACTGCATTGATCGTGGTGGTGCCAAAAATAGTGGCCAGTCCATCGCCACCGCTTACGGCTATGGTAACGGGGGCGGTGTTACTAGTAACAGTATTGCCTGAAGAATCTATTATGTTGACGATAGGTTGGGTGGTAAACGGTGAACCACTTGCTGCCCCCGCTGCACTATTGGGAAGCGAAATCTCTGACGCAGTTCCGGGCTGTAGTAAAATGGTCTGGCTAGTAGTGATAACGCCGGAAGTGTAAGTAAGCGTATAGGTAATTCCCGCAGTGCCACTGATGCCAACACCAGAGAAGGTGGCTACGCCGGCAACTGCATTGATTGTGGTGGTGCCAACTGTGGTCGCAAATCCATCACCCCCACTTACCGTCATGGTCACAGGTTGATTGTAATTTGTGTCGGTAAAACCAAATGAATCCACAAAAGTAAGAATGGGTTGCGTGGTGAAGGGGAGGGCACTTCCAGCGCCATTTGCAGGGGTGGTAACATTTGCTGTCGATGATTGCCCAATGTAATTAAACAAGGTGTTGGCGATGTTTGTTCCGCCCGCAGTGGTTACCAAAACGCTAACGGGTCCGGTCGTTGAAGAACCAGGTGTGGTTGCGGTGATGGTGGATGTATTAACAACGGTTACATTCGTAGCTAGAACGCCATTGATGGTAACGGTGGTAGGTCCTGCAACAAAATTGGCACCGGTGATGGTGATGGATGTTCCACCATTGGGTGACCCCGAATTGGGGGTTACACTTACAACAGTTGGAGGTGCATAATACTGGAAGGCGCCAATGCTGATGGTTGTGGCGCTAGGCCTTGTAAAGCCCCTTTGATCCGTGGTAGTGCCTGCGATATTTGCAGCAGCGTTGATAGCTGAACTAGGAGAACTTAATGCTTGGGTAAAGGTTGGCCCGAGATTGTTTACCAAGGGCCCAAGATTGATTTGTGCACTGGTTACAGTATTTGCCCCAGTCAGTGTACCTGAGGTTATTAGGTTATTGGTCGAAGTTAATGGATTAGTACCACCGAAATCATTGGCACCAGTATTATTTCCAATGATGGTGTTGCGAAGAGTAAAGCTAGCGCTTAAGTTGTTAATTCCAGCGCCGCTCGTAGTGCCAACGGCACCGGGGGAACCCGCGTCACCGGTACCACTATTATTACTATTCTGACCACCTAAACCCCCAGTACCAAGGGCGCCACCAGTCACAGCATTACTAGAAATCGTGGCATAAATTATTTGGGAACTTGTGTCAGCATTGATAAAAACGCCACCACCCTGGCCAGTACCACCATTTCCACCCCGGCCGCCAGTTCCGCCAGGTTGGAATTCCCCTGTGTTGCCCCTACCACCCCGGCCGCCAGTTCCGCCAGTTCCGCCAGTTATGGTGTTAGCATTTAAAGTGGAATTAGTAAGGGAAAAAAAATCGGACAGTTGGGTTCTGCTGCTGAAAATACCGCCACCTTGGCCAGCACCGCCAGTACCGCCAGTACCGCCATCCCCAGAGGCGGTGCCAATAACGCCATTGCCGCCAATTCCGCCAGTTCCGCCAGTTCCGCCCATTGTGGTGTTAGCATTTAAAGTGGTGCTGGCCAAGGTGATTGTACCGGAGTTGAAGATACCGCCACCTGTGCCAGCACCACCTGCGCCGCCCCTGCCGCCAGTATCCCCAGCAAGGGCATTATCTCCATTGACATTCGACCCATTTCCGCCCCTGCCGCCAGTTGCTTTGTTACTAGATAAAGTGGAGTTGGTTAACGAGGTGATTGTACCGGAGTTGAAAATACCACCCCCTTGACCAGCACCGCCAGTACCGCCAGCAGCACCGCTAGCAGCAGCAGCGGCAGCGCCAGCACCGCCAGTTGCGGTGTTACTAGAGATGGTGGAATTGGTAATTGAGAGTGTACCTCCAGTCTGGTTAAAAATCCCGCCGCCTCCACCGGTTGTTGCACTGTTTCCGGTTGCTGTACTGTTTGAAATAGTACAACTGTTAATAGCAAGAGTGCCCTGATTAAAAATACCACCACCGTTGCCCATAATATTTCCCATAGTAACGGTGATATTATTAAGGGTAAGATTTCCCCCGGTATCAACGACAAAAATCCTAAAGAGATTATTGCCGCTAATGGTAAGCGAATTAGCCCCTGGACCTGTGATAGTGAGGGTTCCTGCAGTTGCTGTAGAAATAATTGTAGGCAATGCACTTGCCAGAGTGATTGTGCCAGTAACACCAGACCTAAAAACGATGTCATCATTAGCTGCAGTAGCATTAGCTGAAGTAATTTGTTCAAAAAGCGAGCCTGTGCCGGATGCGTTTAAGTTTTGAACTGTATAGGTAGCAGGAACAATTCTATCTTCAAATTGAAGAAGTTGGAGAATTGGTCTTCGGGCAGGACTTGGTTTAACATTGCCCCAGTTAACATTGAACATCTTTTTAAAAATCTTGCGCAACATTACGAACCCTAACTTTGCATCCTGCAAAATAAAGTGCGATCTAAAAAGAACAAAAGCTTTAGGAATATTCCTAACTCTTTTATCCAAGCCCACGAAATCCGATGCTGGGCCTTAAAAGATTCTCGGTTCGAGAAATCCCCTGTCAATTCTATCGGGTTTAAGAAATTGAATTATTACCCAAATTAAGCTGCTAAAATACACTCGCCATCGTGAATAGAGGAGGGGAGTGATTAGAATGAAAAAAAGGGTTGAATCGATTATTCCGATTAGCTATTGTAAAATGCAAATTCAGAATTATCCTCAACCTTTCTCATCTTATTGCTTTAGAGGTTTGTTACTTGAATGAAGATGCCCACAATTTAGGCTTGCTACCTTAGTCTTTGGTATCACCCATGCGTATTCATTTTTGCTTAGGCAATAGGGTGTGTGAGACGAAGTAAATTATCCGCCAACGATTACCGTCGGGCATCCCAATATAATCGAACCGCCATGGGCTGTGCTATCGCCCATGCGGGCGGAAGGCATACCGCCAATCATGACAGTGCTTGATCCCTTCACAATTGTATCTGGTGGCCCGACGCAAACACACAGATCACCGACAACAGAAGCTGGCAAACCGCCAATTAACACGGTGGGCATACCAGGACCCGTAATCGGGCCACCAACATGGGGAACCGGCCCAGTTAGCATAGGGCAGACATGCATATCGGTAAGTCTTGCTGCTGGTGGCATTCGGATATCCCGTTTCAGGTTTGATTCAAATATTCCTACTAGTACCATAACAAGTCTGCGGGGATTGTTTAAGGAAATAATTTGCTTTTTGTTCATGCTTCGGATGAATTGGCCAGCGATAAATAAGAAGAAATCACATCTATCTAAATCTATTTTTGAAATCTAATCGCATGGTTCTAGAACTCGAATTTGAATAGTAACCATTTTCATGGATAATTGCCGAGGTACTGGAAACCTTGGAGAAATGGGCATTTTGAAGTGGCCGGAGTTATTGGAAAAAGTGATACAACCATTAATGTCTTCCTATTTTAAATGCCGATAAGTTATCAGTACTAGGTGTGTTCCATGGTGATTTAATGACTTTGAAGTTTAGAGTTATTTTTGTTTTGGTCCTACTTTCATCCGTGTTGATGATTGCATGGCGTTTATTTGCGCCTATTGATGCGGTACAAAAAAGTGCGCTTTTAATTGTTGATATTTCCAAAAGCCGTTCCCCGATTAAAAATAATACTCCTCCGGTTTTTCAAGAAAAACTGACTCTTCCTGCTGTAGTGCCAGCAGCCCAAATTATAGTTCCGACAATGGTGAGCCTTCCTAAAGCAGAACCAACACCCCAAATTATTGCACCAACCAAAGAAATCGAACTTGTAAATCTGAAATTGCCCCTGCCTTCGCAAGCTAAAGCAAATAGTTATTCTGCGCCAAGTTATAGCAATAATGTTATTGCGAATAAAGAAGTGTTACCTCGCCCTAAAGAGAAAGCAGCCAACGAAAAAACCGAGTTAGTCACTGCCCCCCTTTTTCCTATCTTCCCAGGGACAGAATCGAAAAAGACCGATGGTTTGCCAACTCCATTTCTAATGGAAGACCCTAATGTTATTAATGCAGGCCACAACCATCAGATAACCCTTGGGACTGATGGCGAAATTATTCTAGTGCAGGGCTGTTCAAGTTGCGGCAAAGGAACCATTGGTTCTGGGGGTGGCTTGGGTGCCGGGGGTTCCCATCTTTCAGGAGGCTCTGCTACCTGTGGGCCAGAAGGGTGTACACCTGGAAGGCACAATTGCTACCCTTGGGAGCATAACAAGACTTTTGCAGGCCGCATGGCAGGTGCCATGTATGAGGCACTTTGCTGCCCAGACCCCTGCTACGAGGGGAAATGGATTCCACTTGCTGATTCAGCGTTTTATTCTGATAGCATTCGGCCAATTTCTCAGCAAAAACTTCGATGGGATATCGGTCGAAACCTCGTCAACCCCACAAGAAATGCTTATATGTTCGCACCTAATCCTATTTTTCCTTATCCGGTAAAATCTTTGAATTATAATGATGTCTACATTTCAACCGAGATTGCAACCGGTGGATTCAGTATTCTTTCTGATATTTCTTATAGGACTCTTTCAATTGACCCCTCAGAAGGTGGGGGAGCATTTGGCGATATGATGATTGGTACAAAATCTCTTCTTTTCGATACAGAGCTCATTCAAATTGCAATGGAATTTAAGACTTTTCTACCTACTGGAAACTTTACCGCGGGCTTTGGTACAGGCCATGTATCTTTGGAGCCTTCCCTGCTTGTTTGTTTAAAACTCAAAGAGAAAACCTATNNCACAAGGTCAGGTTTCTGAATGGATTCCTTTAGGATCTACCACTCCTCCAGTTGGTACTGCGGGTAGCCTTTTGCATGCTCATCTTAGTTTGAATCATGTTTTGCACGAGGTGAATCCAGACATACCGATTATTGGAACTTTAGAATACAGCGGGTATTATTTTCAGGCTGGGGGCAATCAAGATGTGAGTACAATCCCAACGGGAAGCAGTTCAACTTCTTCTTCTTCTTCTACAACGCCTGCCACCAATGATTTTTATGCTTCTTCCAGTTCAGGTTCCAGTTCAGGTACCAGCGTAACTACACCATCACTCCCATTCAGTTATAGTTCTGGCATCAGTTACCAATATATTGGGCCAGGCCTTAGGATGTTCATGGGTAGCCATTACGACATGGGGGTGGGTGCACAGTTCGCACTTTCAGGCAACAATCGTTTTGCAGAACAACTTTATCGGGTCGAATTCCGCCTAAGATATTAAAGTTGCAAGTAGGTTTTTATCTTCAGAATAGAATTTACCAATCCAGAATTTTTTTGGCTAAAACCGTTGCTCCGTCGTTTGCAAACATTGCTTTGATAGCATCCAAGTGATTACCGCGGAATGCCACCAAAAGGGCAGCCTGCGCTCGGGGGCATTGGTGTTTAAGAGCACAATCTATGAGGTTCTGGGCATTAAGTGTTTTTTCATCCATATATCCTTTAATGTCCATTTCAGATGTTTCTTTTATGTCAATCAAGCATTTAGAACAAATCAATTGGCCAGGAATAGGAATGTTATGTTGCTTGGTATTTCTTATAGATTTGTATTTTTTATTTACAAATCGGCAATTTCCGCGCTGTTCGTGTCCTTTCTCGAGTGGAGCAATCATAGGGACTTTAATTTTGCAATGTTCTCCGCAGTATACTTTGCCACAGAGACGGCAGTGATGCCTCGATGTCTTTCTTGTGTTTCCATCGAAAATATTCCATCTTGACCCTAATTGACCGGTTTCACAATCGGGAATACTGCATGTATCTTGGTCCGGTTCCCATTTTGCATTATGGGGCGTCAAGTAATGTTTCTTATCTTTATATTCAAATTTAACTTTGAGACGCTTTTCAACACTAAAACTACCTATCGCCACTACCACGGGTAAAATTCCTAAAGTTGCAACGCCCAAAAAAAGCATAGCGGCTTTTTTCGCTACAAGAAAATCACTTCTATCTGCAAAATACCAACAACTATCTTCACAGGTTTTCCACTTCCTATCAGATGTTCCCATGCCCCAGCCGAGGTCGCGTGATGTGGCTATTGGTGGGCAATGGGTACAGTATGCGTCATAGCCATCCGGATAAAAGTCATGCAAATCAAGCAATGACATATTATTGACGGTTCGAAATTTATGCATGATTTGCGCAGCGCCAATCCAAGGACCAATAGCAGCGCCTATTGGGGCAAGTGCTACTGTAACTCCGGCAGGCAAAATAACGGGTATTGCCAATTGTGGTATATTTATTGGTATATTTTGTGGTATCTTCGCTGCTTTAACTCCTGCCGCGATCCCCATTTTTACACCCATGGGCACAATAGCGTTAGCGGCAGCGGCTGCTCCTCTTCCAGCTGCATTCCCCACCTGAGTACCTTGAGAATGTAATTTCAATCCTTCTACTCTACCCACATGCTCTGAGTAGCGGTTTTGATTCACAATAAAATCTAATTGGTGAAATGAAAATCCTTTTAATATATTGAAATTAATACCTGCATTTGAATGGAACGCTTTAATACATCCAGCAAGTGCATTACACATTACCCCATGTTTAGTATGAAAATCTTGTAAAGAACTTTTGTGGCCCATTATTATCTCCTCTTAATTTGTGTCTAAATATTAGCGAAGCACAGCAAATTTGCAACTAAAATAATACTGTTTTCTATAAATATCATTGGGTGGAACACAAAACTATTGAAAGGGTTTTATTCGGTTTTATTACTGCAACAGATTGTTGTTGTTATGAAAAAGTGCCTTGGTAGATTAGCGTCAGTATAATAAGATTTGATGCATGTTTGTGATAAAATTTTCGTTGTTAGCATGTCTATTGTAGATGCTTGCCAATACAGAAAAGCTTACGCCCAGCGAATTCATATTGGCACGACATTAAAAGATTTTTAGTGTTCGGAAAGTGGTGCTTTAGTAATGGATTAAACTGGTTATCTGCCAAATGAGATTTTCTGAGAGATGCAATTTGGCCGTACCGAGTTATTCTTAAGTATCGCTTGGCTGACCATGCAATTGCGGTAGTCTTATATGAATGAAGCAAGAATTTTTTTAAGGGTGATTTATGGCACAACAACCTTGGCGTGATGTTTGTACTGTAGCGGTCTGGGATGCTGCCACAAGGCCATACACGGCTAGTAGAAGTCTTAACTTCCCTGAACAATCTGCAATTAGAATAATAACTCAAACACGGTTCCAATTAGTTCAGTATAATAATCTTGTTAAAGCGGATTTGGACTTTTTTACTAATCGTGCAAGCTGCCTAAATAAACTTGCATCCGATTTAGACGCTTGGTTAAGGTCAAATCCTAGCGTAGGTGCTTCAAATCAATTGCTTGCTGGACTCACACAGCTCCTAGCAAAGTTGGCTGATCAAGCAAAACTCAAAGCCGGTTATATCTTGAAGATTCACAATTTTTATACCACTGATGCTACAAAAGGTTATCGCGATCCTAAAAAACTTTTGGAATATCTTACAAAGCCAATAGCGCCAATCCCAGGGCTTGCTCAACTTAGTTCAGGTTGTCGCATGGAGGCGCTTGACCCGGAACATCGCCCCTTTGAAATGCATTTCGATAAACCAATTAATAATTTCGGATCTCCACTGATGTGGGCTTTTGGTGAGTGGATGGGGGCAATGGTGCTAAGGGATGATATTCAAATGCCGATACCGGGCTTTACTGTTGATAGGATCAATTTCGATGGAATGAAGCCTTTTTTTGTTTGGCTTGAAGGGCATGAGATTTGTCTCGGCAGAAATCATAGTTTGGATTCTTTCCATGATCATCCTGAGAACCTTGACCCTGTAGATTTGAGAAGTGTTTTATACTCGCCTTATGGTGATAGAGGGAATAAACAGCTTCAAGGTGTCGAAGGAATTCATTGGCTGGTTCCTTCCTCCGAAGGTCACATCGTTGAAATGCCGCTGGATGGCAAAAATTCCCAAGTTAGAATTTTCCATACGGGTCATTTACTAGGCAAAGGAGAGAAGGAAAAAAAGGCCGCGGCCTATGTTTGGACTAGTTGTGGAACGCTTATGGCCGGCCAGCACATTCCCCAAGAATTTCATCACAGCTCTTTTGTTGCAGGGGCTGCGGTGCGCTGTGCCGGCATGATCAGCGTGATTAATGGAAAAGTCGAAATGATCTCAAATAACAGTGGACATTATAGGCCATCCAAGGACAATTTGAAAGAGTTCGCAAAATGGCTCCATGTCCGTAAAGTTTTCACTGCTCATAGCCGTGCAATTGTTTTGCAGCCAGATGGAGAAAATGATATTACAATAGCGGAACTTTTGGGGGATGAAGTAAAATTCAAACATAGTAGACCGAGCAACCCTCAGGTAGTTGCTGACCTTACTAATTTGGCCGCATGCATTAAAAGCGTCGTACAAAAGTATTCTGTTTCTCGTACAAAAGGTGGGCTTTTTAGTCATAATAGTTTTTTTCGAAGTAAGTCTGAGGAATCACAGAATGCTTTGCTGTACTTGCAAAATGATTTTCCAAACGATATTGAAACAGCAAAATTGGATAGAAACGACCCATCATGGTATGGTTTTCCTAAAGAAGTAATACGAACCTTGTTGGGTGAACCTAAATCGTTGCCTTTTTCTGAACTTCTTAAACAGGTTAGTGGCAGGCCTGTCTTCATTGGCAACAAGAAGTTTTCTTCTTTGGCCGGGCTCACCCCATTAAAAAAATCCTCGACTATGCACTCCATCCTTTCCGAGGAATTTGATAAATTGTCTTAATTGTTATGATAGCCTTGATTAGAAAACAGCGGTCTCTGGCACCAGCACATTAGTTTATAACGCCTTGAGCGAAAAAGTAAATTTGGTTTTCTTAGGATAATAATAATGCGACCTAAACCAGAACCTTCAAAATGTTTTTGCTAAGCGAAATCCATAATAATGGTTTTTGTAGGTTTCAGAGTACAAGGTAAATCGATTGGAAGATCGGACGCTTGGAAGAAGAGTGATAAAAGAACCACCTCGTAATATATGCTCAGTTCCAGATAAAGGGCCTTGGGGATCTGTTTCAGCATTTGCAGAATATTTTCCCTTCCAATCGTTGCACCATTCCCATACATTTCCGTGCATGTCATATAGCCCAAAAGCATTCGGATTATAGCTTCCAAGGGGTTTAGCACCGGTGTCGAAAAAATTAGCTTCCTTATTTGTTAGGGTTTCACCAAATGAATATGCTGTTTTAGCACCAGCCCTACATGCATACTCCCATTCAGCTTCAGTTGGTAAGCGATATCCACCCGTGGTATTCTCATTTAGCTTTTTAATAAAATCTTGGCAATCATTCCAAGATAATCCTGAAACAGGTAAATTCGAGCCTTTGATAATGGTTGGATCTGGAAAACTGCCCATGATGTTTTCCCACTGCTCCTGCGATACCTCAAACTTTCCAAGGTAAAATGGCTTAGTTATTGTAACCTCATGCTGTATTTCATCTTCGTTTCGCCCGGGTTCTGTTATCGGAGACCCCATGAGAAACTTTCCCGATTGAATTAAGACCAAATCCTTCTCAATGGAATCGTAAATTGATTTGACATTTGTCGCAGTCGATTGAACTTCACTTTGTTTTTGATTTGAATCATTAAAAGAGAACCCGAAAAGGAAGAAATATAATGAAAGCAAAAAGACTAAGGATAAAAGTACAAGCGCCACCGTTGATTGAAACCCGGAAGTCTGGCTTGCCACGGTTTTTTTGATGTCGGTGCTGAAATCTTTAGCTTGTTTATTTGGTGAATCATTTGAAAAATTATCAGGTTTAGTTGTTGAGGAAGCCTGCGTTAAATCAACACTTTCATGGTGGTTTAAGACATCAGGTTTTATCAGCGAAGCTAAGGGGTGCGTAAGTTCAATCTCACTAATCGACTGGGGGTCGGTAATTTCGGTTACTGCATTTGCAAATTCTGCACAACATCCGAACCGCTGATCCTGTTCGATGTTCATTCCTCGCATCAAGGCATTTGAAACATTCAGTGGTATATTTTCTATTGATCCTTGGATTGGATGAGCTTTGCTTTGCATTAATTCCAAAAACACTGCAATGGGCGTTGTTCCATTGAAAGGAAGTTTCCCCGCAAGTGCTTCATAAACAATTACCGCCAAGCTGAATTGATCTGTTTTTGCAGTTATTCTTTTTCCCAAGTGCACTTCTGGGGCCAGATACGGCAGCAAATTTTTCGATAATTCTTCCCCCGCCCTAGGAGAAGATTCGAAAGCGTTTTGAAATCCAAATTCAGAAAGATAAGGATTTTCTGCTTCATCGAAGAGAATGTTTTCCGGCCTAAGATTTTGATGTATCATGTTTTTTGAATGCATAAAGTCAAGGGCGGCTGCGATTTTAGGAAGCCATCTTCCCAATTCCCCTAAAGGCATAGGTTTGTAACCGCCTTGCATTCGTGTAATTCTTTCTTTTAAATCTCCATTTCCGATGTATTGTAATACTAGGAAGGGGCATTCTTCTACCACCCCCCAATCATTTATTTCAACAATATGGGGGTGTTTTAATTTTGCGAGGGTAATCAGTTCTCGTTGGATTTCCAAATTACTTTCATTGTCAACGATTAACATCGAGGAGGTTTTTACTAATACCACATTGGAAAACTTTCTGTCTTTTGCCAAATAATTATTATGCAGACCGCTACTCAATAGGCGGAGAATCTCATACCGTTCATTCAAAACCTTATTGGTCAGGCTTGGAGTTTGAGGCATTCGTTCTTTCCCTACTCTTTTTTAATCTGGTTTGGTCAAATTTCATTCTTTTTTTATACATTAATCAAACTATTTTACCAAGCGAACGAGATTCCAAACAACTATTTAAGTAAATATGTCGAAAATTAACAAAAATTCATTCTGTAATGTTTCTGGGTTGGGCTATCAAAGTCCAAATAGTTGAATTTTATACCATGAGTTTTAGGGTGATTAATTGGACTTATACATTAAAAACTTCTGAAGTAATGGTTTTTTGCAGCATTTTTATTTCTAGCTCTTTTTGTTATAGACTTCCCCTTAATTCAACCCAAAAACGCGTCATAATTAGATGAAGAGCAGCATAACTATCAATCGATAGCAAAATAGCTTTGCCCTTCATTCCTCTTCCATTCGGAAGAAACTTACCCCCTTTTCAAGGAGAATCTTTATGTGTCAAACAGTAGAGTTAAATCAATCGGTCCAGCAAAAATTCCATCGCACCCGCGAGGAACTTTCATCCGCATTAGTAGAACGCGATCAAGAAGTTGATCTTCTTTTGACTTCGCTAATCTGTAGGGAAAACCCTCTTCTCATCGGGCCGCCAGGCACTGGCAAAAGCATGCTTGTTGATGCTCTTTTAAGCTGGATGCAAGGCAAGAAGTTTTCCATCCTGTTTTCAAAATTTAGCATGCCCGAAGAAATCTTCGGCCCTGTTTCACTTAATGGTTTAAAGAATGATAAATTCATTCGCATCATCGAAGGAAAACTACCTTGCGCTGATATCGCCTTCGGCGATGAGATTTTCAATGCAAGTTCAGGGATCTTGAACACGCTTCTGAAAATCCTCAATGAACGAGTTTACGAACAGGGAGATAGCTCTAAAACCAAAGTTCCTTTAAAGCTTTTTGTTGGTGCAGCTAACCAATGGCCACATGAACAAGAAAGCGGCAAGGAGCTTTCCGCATTGTTTGACAGATTCCTTATGCGTAAAAGAGTCTTACCTATTGTTTCCAAAGCAGGGAGAGAAAGACTGTGGTGGAATCAACCCTGCGAAGTAAAGCTAACCTCCACGATTAGCCCAGAGGAAATCGATACAGCACAAAGTGAAAGCGCTGCGATCACTTGGACTGCAGAAGCGAAGGAAGCTTTTCAATCAATCATCACGCAACTTGCCAAGGAAGGGATTTTTCCTGGGGATCGCAGGCAAGCGAAGAGCGTGAAAGCAGTTCAAGCTTACTGTTATCTGGAAGGCAAGAACCAAGTGGAACTTGAACACTTGCAGGTTCTAACTTCGATACTTTGGGAAGACCCTTCAGAACAACCAGAAAAAGTTCTGCAAATAGTATTGAAGATTGCAAATCCAACAGGCATGAAAGTGAATTCCCTTCTGATTGAGGTTGAGCAGATTTGTGAAAATGCAGATTTAAAACAGCTAGCTCAAGCTGCAGTTGCAGCTTCGAAGTTATCTGAAATTGAAAAACAATTGCACGTTCTGGGAAATCACCCCAAGGCTGCGATAGCTAGAAAACATGTGCGGGAACAAATCAAAAAGATCAAGTTAGACTCCATCGAGGCGCTTTAACTCAAGGAGATGAATCCATGAAAAGTGAATCTAATTTCTTGCAAGATTTTGATGATGCTTCTTCAATGCAAACGGCATCTGAACCAATCAAACCTCGATGTGCGATGGCAGTTGATGATTGGGGTTTTCGCAGAGGCACCGAACTTTTGGAGGAAAGTGAACGGCTTAGATCGTTGAACATTCCAAAGGAAGCTGTAGTGGATTTTCATGCAGCGGCATTTGAGCCTGACCCCAGGCTGAATGCTTCATGTGTTGATGATTCCCGCTTAAGGTTTTTGCAGCAACTTATGGAAACTAACGAATTCCAAGGGTCTGCACGCTTCAACACAGATGCACTCTTGCGCTTCTGAGATTGCAGCAACTGCTTTCGCAGAGCAGTTTGCTGCGCAGAGTGAAAAGCCCCCTTCCAAAGATAAAGATCAGAATGAGTTTTCCAACCTTCGAGCGATAGGCAAAGCCCTTGCGCAAGCTGAGGAAGAAGTTGAGTTGGCTCATGAATCTGCTGCAGCACTTGGGTTTGGAAAAGGGCAACCCGGTAGTAATGATGCCAAGAAGGATTGGTGCGATTTACAAAAGGGTGCGATCTAGCAAAATGCTGCACAAGATTTGCAATCTTGCAGGGAAGTTTCGAAGGCTGGCGCAAGCGAAGCAAAGGCAGAAGACCAAGCATGGCTTTGATGAGCTGCTTGGTCTGAAAGCTGACAACGATCTGGGGAGGATGCTACCTCAGGAGTTGGTTGCGTTGCTGGATCCGGTTCTTGAACAGGATGTGTTGCGCAGGTTCATGGAAAGGCAACTTTGGTGTCGGGAATTCCAAGGATCAGAACCTGTGGGCAAAGGCCCCATCATTATTGTCCTAGATGAAAGCGGCAGCATGGTTGGCGAACGCAATCATGCTGCAAAGGCGTTGGCTTTAGCGCTTGCATGGATTGCTAGGCAACAAAAACGATGGTGCGCCTTGATTGCATATTCTGGGGATAGTGGCGAAAGGATTTTACCATTATCTTTGGGAAAGTGGGATGAAGTTGCACTGATGGATTGGTTAGAATCTTTCATAGGCATGGGGTCAGATTTGGATGTTCCGGTACGGGAGATGCCCAAGTTTTATGAAAGTTTGAAAGCGCCCAAGGGGAAGACCGATCTGATTTTCTTGACCGATGCAGCGTGCAACATTTCAGCAAAACTAGCAAAAACCTTCATTGATTGGAAGAAGTCTGTTCAGGCTAAGTTAATCACCCTCGTGATTGATAGCGAGCCTGAGGATCTAGCGAAAATCAGTGATGAGGTCCACCGGATTCGTTCGGTGGATGTTTCGGAATATGGTGTTGAGCGAATTTTATCACTTTAAACAAGGAGTCTACTATGGGCGAAAATCACGAGGCCCTTTCCAATCCAGTCATGGGTTGGAGAGGGTAAATTAACACAAAAAATGCTTGGCGAAATCATCACTTGGAAAATCCAGGGTGTTGCGATAAGCCATGCAGACTTACTTGCAGGTTTGATGGCAAGCGATTTAGACTGCGATGTTGCTAAAGGAACTTGCGCCACGAAATGCGTTTGCACGGGCTTGCAGCAAACTGGATAGCGAACGCATCATTCGCAAAATTGCGGAAGATCATGAAAAGATTAGTTTTCAGTTCACACGCGAGGCACTCGAAGAGGGGAAGTTCAGCTACCACTTTGAGAGTTTACTTTTCTTAAACAAATATTCTGGGGGTATCACCTCGGAAAACTTAGAGCTAGAGCAACTTGCAAAGGCAGAGTTTGGCCGTTGTATGGAGGAAAGGACTGCCAATGATGTAACCAAAATTGTACAACGGTTGTTCGAAAGGCATGCAGACCTATTTTCGATAAGGGATCAAGGTGGCGCTTATTTCGTACCCGAGATTCATCACGATTTCGTTGTAAAGGTTGAAAGTTTCGTTAGGAACATCGGAGGATCGTTGCAACGGTTCCCCATACCAGCGGGATCGCCTCAGGGAGATCGTGCAGTACAAGAAGCGGTAGCCAATGGTTTGCAAGGAATCATTGATGAGCATATGGAGGCGGTGCAAAAGTTTGGGGAAGACACACGGCCTGACACCTTACGAAGGGCAGAGGAAAAAGTCCGATTAACCAAACTGAAGATCGAAGGCTACAGCTTTTATCTTGATAGAAAGCGTGAAGATTTGGAAGCAAGTTTGCAGCAGGCTTCTGAATTATTGCGATCAAGGATGAGCTTTTTGATAGAGGCGCCATCTGAGGAAGCGGAGTTAGTTTTGGTTTGATGAGGATTTAAATTTCAAAGATTTCGGCCCTATGGCGTGTAGCCATGGGGCCTTTTTTATTACTAGGGAGCAAACATGAGTGAATCTGATTTGTACAAATCCGTTGCGAAAGTTACGGGCGAAGATATTGAAAGACTTAGGCGAATGGGATTTCGCGTCAAGGTTGTAAAGGCTAGGAATAAAAGACCTGAGATAATTCTAGATTCAGAATTAGAGCAGGAAGTTCGAATGAAATAAATCTGAGTTATGCCAGCCATTCGCTTAGAGTGGCTGGTTTCTTTTTAAGGAGAACAAAATGGGAGCAAAAACAAAATTAAACACTGCTTATATAAATGGAAGTCTGATAAGAGGCGGCTTCATTGGGTTATGTTTTGAGTCAATGACAGCATTTGTAATCGCAACGATCTTTTTAATTGGCTGTTGTTATTACAACAAGGACATTCGATAAAGGAAATCAAGTATGAACAATGAAGAAGAAAACATGAAAAAGCTTGTAAGTGCACTTGCGGACCTCTTAATAGTATGGATGATTGATATAGAAAGGAAGCAAACCGAAACTAAAGGAGTACCTAAAAATGGCACTTTTAAAATTCGAAGATCTTGGCCTGAAAACCCAGGATCAAATTAAGAAACTGGCTATAGAACTCGGCTTTGACGCTAACAGGGGTCTTTTCTGGGAAAGCCTTAGTGAAGATGACAAAGGCAGGCTTAAAAACGCTATCGAAAACAAAAATTATCATCCAAAAAATAAAGCCCTTCCAAACGCAAGCGTCCTACATATGTGGAAAATTCTTCATAACGAACCCGAAATTGTAGGGACGGTAAAGGCTGCTTTTCGGTTAGGGATAATTTCTCGAAGTGATCGGGATGAGTTGCTTCAAAAAATCGGGTGCGATGCTTCTCCAATCCAAGTTCAAAAGAAATCCAGCAGTGAGAATAAACCTTTTTGGAACCACAGAGAAGGGAAGCTTTATTTTAATAAAAAAGAAATTCTTATAACCCAGCGCAGAACAAATTCTTCTAAGATCCAAAATATTCTTCAATATTTTCAAGATCATGATTGGCCTAATGAAATCAAGAACCCATTGATAATAACAAATTACCGAATTAAAGACGGGATCAAATATTTGAATGGGATCTCAAAGGTTATTCAGTTTTCCGTAGCAGCAGGCGGCAATTACCTTTGCTGGAGCATACGGAAATCGGCCAACAAGTAATACAAACCTTACCTTAATTTTCACACACCAAATCCCTACCCATTTCTGGGCGAGATTTCCCTCTACTTTTCCCCCTACTTTTCTCCATGCTTTAGTTTGCTGGTTTTAAATTTAAACATCACAATCAATATGAACATGTGGCATGGATGCTGCAGCACATTCCTACATCGGAGGACTTATGTCGATCAAGTTTCAAAAAATTTCCCCGGAAGAAATCAAGGGTATCATTGATGCCATGGATCCGGAACTTCGCACCAGTATGGGCTCTGAGGAAGCAGCGAAGTTTTTAAAAATCAGTCTCTCAACCCTTTACGGCTGGGTGAGCTACGGCTACCTGGAAGGCAC
>DBCB01000135.1:5578-6447 GCA_002303765.1 Planctomycetaceae bacterium UBA969 | reverse complement strand
GATCACCTTGGTGATTGATAGCGAGCCTGTGGATCTAGCGAAAATCAGTGATGAGGTCCACCGGATTCGTTCGGTGGATGTTTCGGAATATGGTGTGGAACGAATTTTATCACTTTAAAAAAGGAGGCTACTATGGGCGAAAACACGAGGCCCTTTCCAATCCAGTCATGGGTTGGGGAGGGTAAATTGTCGCAGAAGATGCTTGGCGAAATCATCACTTGGAAAATCCAGGGTGTTGCGATAAGCCATGCGGACTTACTTTCAGGATTGATGGCAAGCGATTTGGATTGCGATGTTGCAAAAGAACTTGCGCCGAGAAATGCATTTGCAAGGGCCTGCAGCAAACTAGATAGCGAGCGAATCATTCGCAAGGTTGCAGAAGATCACGCAATAATCACTTTTCAATTTACAAGGGAAGCACTTGAAGAAGGGAAGTTCAGCTACCACTTTGAGAGTTTACTTTTCTTAAACAAGTACTCTGGAGGTATCACCTCAGAAAACTTAGAGCTTGAGCAACTAGCAAAGGAAGAGTTTGGCCGTTGCATGGAGGCACGAACCGCCAATGATGTAACCAGACTTGTACAAAGGTTGTTCGAAAGGCACGCAGACTTGTTCTCGATCAGGGATCAAGGGGGCGTTTATTTCGTGCCCGAAGTTCATCACGATTTTATTGTGAAGGTGGAACGCTTCGTTAGGAATATCGGCGGATCATTGCAACGGTTTCCAATTCCTGCCGGATCACCTCAAGGAGATCGTGCGGTACAAGAAGCGGTAGCCCATGGTTTGCAGGCAATCATTGATGAGCATTTGCAAGCGGTGCAAAAGTTTGGGGAAGACACACGGCCTGACACTTTACGAAGGGCAGAAGA
>DBCB01000135.1:0-5516 GCA_002303765.1 Planctomycetaceae bacterium UBA969 | reverse complement strand
TGAAGATTTGGAAGCAAGTTTACAACAAGCTTCTGAATTGTTGCGATCAAGGATGAGCTTTCTGATAGGGGCACCATCGGAAGAAGCCGAGTTGGCTTTAGTTTAATGAGGATTTAAATTTCTAAGATTTCGGCCCTGTGGCGTGTAGCCATGGGGCCTTTTTTATTACTAGGGAGCAAACATGAGTGAATCTGATTTGTATAAATCGGTAGCGAAAGTTACTGGCGAAGATATTGAACGACTTAGGCGGATGGGATTTCGAATCAAGGTGATCAAGGCACGAAATAAAAGACCTGAGATAATTCTGGACTCAGAGTTGGCTCAGGAAGTTCGAATGAAATGAATCAGAGTTATTCCAGCCATTCACTAAGAATGGCTGGCATCTTTTTAAGGAGAATAACAATGGGAGCAAAAACAAAACTAAACACGGCATATCTCAATGGCAGTTTGATAGGTGGCGGCTTCATTGGGTTGTGTTTTGAGTCGATGACAGCATTTGTTATCGCATCGATATTTCTAATTGGCTGTTGTTACTACAATAAAGATATTAGATAACTTATTAATAGTTTGAAATAATCTTGGAAAATGATTTTTATCATGTATAAAGAGGGTGTGGGCAACAATTAATTTAGTAGGAAGCAAAGCACGGGGTAAACTGGGGGTAAACAGGCAAATAAGATTTTCATAAAGCTATACAGGGAAATGGTTTAGGGATATCGAGGTGGGGATTGCAAATCCGCTATCCCCGGTTCGAATCCGGGAGGGGCCTCTTAAGTTAATGAGTCCTTTTTCACAAGATTTCTTGATTCAAATCAAGACAGTAAAACGCACCTTTTAGTTTAATCAAATTAATAAACAGTTCACTGAGGTTAAGGTTATAATCATAGCCTCTGTGGTTTTTCATTATCTGTCTTTACGGGACTTTGCGATGCATCTTATTTTCTTATCATTCATAAGTCTCACGGGAGCGAGTGAAACTATTGCTGCCGATAGCCCAAAAGTGGTTTTCGAAAAAAGAATTCTGCCAATATTTAAATCACCAAATCCTTCTAGTTGTACGGAATGCCATTTGGCTAACCTAGATATAAAAAACTACATTCTTTCGACTTCAGAAAAAACCTTTCTTTCGATGCGGGATCAAGGCTTGGTGGATATGAAGGCACCTGAAAAGTCGCGTATTCTTAAATTCATCTTAATGAAGGATACCAATTCTAAGCCTAATATAATTTTGGATAAAACCCGAGACGAAGAACTGAAGGCATTTTCAGAATGGATCAATGCCTGTTGTAAAGACGAAGCATTAATAAATATGCCAAAGCTAACTCAGGAAGAACTAGGGCGCCCAGAAAAGCCAGTTGAGGTTGTCCGACATGCACGCAAAGACCGCTTATTAGAATCGTTTGAACAAAACATTTGGGCAATGCGTTTTCGCTGCATGAACTGCCACACTTCAGGGCATCCTGATTCTGTTAAATTGCAAAAGGAACATGGCGACCGAGTTACTTGGATCAAAAAGACGCCAGCAGAAACCATGGATTATATACTTACGAAGACGAAGCTTATTGATTTAGATAATCCTGAAAAAAGCTTGCTTCTTTTAAAGCCCTTGAATGAAGTGAAGCATGGTGGCGGGAAAAAATTTATAATAGGCGACCTTGGTTATCAATCATTTAGAAATTGGATTGAAGACTACGCCCGAATCAAAGGTGGCAAATATAAGATAGCAGCAGACTTACCCAAGCAAAGCAACAATCAAACGCAGTTTGGAACAGAACTCTGGTTCAAGATTACAAATACACCTGCGGATTGGGGCGACAAGTTACTTTTCACCACAATTTATATGTGGGACGAAAAGCTTGGAAATTGGGAGAAAGATCCGATTGCGGTATCTGATCGTATGGTATGGGGCAAAGGAAAAATTTGGCAGCACACTGTAACGGTAATGGCCCCCAAAGGCTCGGCAAGAGAATCAATCTGGAGAAAATCAGGCCCATCCCTAGCTCCTGGAAAATACAAGGTGGTTGTGCAATTAGTTAAAGATGGCGTGTCAGCAAAAGCATGGGATGCGAAATTGGATGATAAAACCACAATCGTGGGGACAGGTGAGTTCAAAGCAAGTTGGAAAACTGGTTACGGCCAGATGACATCGATTGATGCTGCCAACATCACGCGCAAATAAATCCTACGAAGATGATGGAAAACCAAGGGCTTCTAAGTTACATTAAAGGCCTTGGATAACATCACACCCCGTGCAAGGATTAATCGATGCAAAACTCAATCATCAATCGGCGTAATTTTATTGCAGCGACAGGTGCAACTGCCTTAGCAACGGAAGTAAAATCTGCAGAGGTTGATAAAAAAGATTTGGGATCAAAGCCTATCAGGGTGGGTATTATTTCTGCAAGTATCCGGGGGAAGACTCAAAAAACCAACGGTCATACTTGGCACTTTGCGCAAGGATTTCACCCTCAAGTGAACCTCGCTGCAGTTAAAAAGCATTTGAGTGCAGGGCCGATTGAACTTTTTGAAAAGTACTTTCGTAATCAGGACATTCATTTTGCGAGGCTTCCTTTTAACAACACAAAGATAAGTGCAATCTATGATGCGGACCCAGCAAGTGCAGCAGCATTTGCAGAGGGATTCCCGGGCGTGGAAGTAGCCCGATCGTTGGATGAGTTGGTGAAAAATTCCGATGCAATATGGCTGGGGGACGCCTCAGGTTATGGCGATGATCATTTTGAATTACTCGCCCCATGTTTGCAAGCGGGATTGCCAACTTTTTGCGATAAGCCAATCGGCGAGTCAGTTGCAGGCACGAAGAAAATCTTGGACTTTGCTTCAAAAAACAAGGCACCTTTAATGTCTTCAAGTTTATTTAGGCACCAGTGGGGAACAGAAGAAGCACTGCGGATGAAAAAGTCTGGTGAGTTTGGACCATTGCAATATGTAATAGCAAGCCAAGCAGGCGGCTGGAGTTTGCCTAGCTGGCATGTTTATGGGCAACATCCAGTATGGATGGTGATGACGCTTTGTGGGTCTGGCGTGGATGCGGTTAACATGTACGCAAGAGAAAACACCTGCAGAGCCTTGATCACCTACAAAGATAGAATGCCTGGCGAAGTTTGGTATGGCCGGCCTGACATGTCAAAATTTTATTGCCACACCTCGGCTTCTTTTACGAAGAAGACCTACGAATGGACTCCGGCAATCGAAGACCATTACTGGCTAGGCCATCACTACCAAATATTCAGAATGGCAGATGTGTTTTTAGAAATGGTGAGAACAAGGGTAGAACCAGTGCCGCATCAAGAGATTTTAGAAGTAACTGCGATTATTCACGCTGCTGCAAAATCATTAAATGAAAAGAGCAGGCTGGTGAATCTTGAAGAAGTGATGGGTTAAATTCAAGCAAGTATGGGTTTTATAACTTCACCATGGACATCGGTAAGTCTACGATCAATTCCATTATGGCGAACAGAAAGCTTTTCGTGATCGACCCCCATTAGATGAAGGATGGTTGCGTAAAGATCGTAGCAATTAGTTTTGTTAATAGCGGCCTTGTAGGAAAACTCATCACTTTCCCCGTGAGAAACGCCACCTTTAACACCGGCACCAGCTAGCCAAGTAACAAAAGTGCTGCCGTTATGATCACGGCCAACTCCACTTTGAGTGAAGGGCATACGGCCAAACTCGGTTGTGAAAACAAGAAGTGTATCAGCAAACATTCCTCGTGCTTTCAGATCCATTAAAAGCGCAGCAACAGGTTGATCAACTTGCTTAGCGATGGGAGGCAGTTCGGTTGGAATATTAGTATGGTTATCCCAGTTATTCTTGGGGCCGCCCGCACCGCTCCAAACCTGAACAAACCTGACGCCTCGTTCAGCAAACCTTCTGGCCAAGAGGCAATTGCGAGAAAAAGCACCATCAGCACCGGAGCGGGATGTGCCATAGCGCTCATGAATCAAAGCAGTCTCACGGGAAAGATCGAACACCTCGGGAGCTGCAAGTTGCATCTTTGCGGCAAGTTCATAACTTTCAACGCGTGCTTGAAGTCTAGAATCGCCCAACCGATCTGCTGCAAAGTTTTGATTCATATTATTAAGCAATTTCAATCCATCAACACTTGCTGCGGGGGTGATAAATTTACTGCTGGCTGGGGGTTGCAGATCTGGAATAGGCGCAGGAGCGGCAGGGTTGACAGGGGTACCTTGATGAGAAACAGGAAGAAAGCCTGAAGAAAAATTGCCCATACCGTTGTAAGGTAATCCACGCATATCAGGCATCACGATGAAAGCCGGGAGATCATCTGTCAATCTACCTAAAGCATAACTGATCCATGAACCTGCCGAAGGAAAGCCTGGCAATAGGAACCCGGTATTTTGAAGATAGCTTGCGGGGCCATGAACATTCGACTTGGATTGCATAGCCATTAAAAACGCTATATCGTCAACATGTTCTGCCATGTGTGGAAAAACATCTGTAACCCAACGGCCTGATTTTCCAAACTGTTTCCATTTGAAAGGAGACTTCATCAAAGGGCCTGGGGTGCCTGTTGCAGTGGCCTTGAGTCCGACATCAACGGTTTGGCCATGGCGCTTTTCTAACTCGGGTTTAAAGTCAAAAGTATCCATCTGGCTCATGCCGCCATTCAGAAAAATCTGAATGACCCTACGGACTTTAGCCTTATGATGAAGCCCTCCATTAAAAAGAGGATTAGATTTTTCGGCATCGGTTGATGCAAGAAGCTGGGACAATGCAAGCCCGCTAAAACCTGTGCCGAAAAAATTGCGTCGATCGAAATTAATGGCAATCTCCATGCTAATCAATAAAAAGGAATTCGCTACTGTTAAGCAACACTCTAGAAAAGTTTGCTAATCCATGTTTCTGTGAATAATCGAGCCAGGCAATTTCTTCAGCCGGGGTGGGCAATCGGCAAAGCAATCGCTGTGCAATAAATCGGACTCGTTGCGAAGGTGTTGAACACGTTTCGGCCAAAGCAGCAAGATGCTCTGCATGGCGCAGGATAAATTTATTGTTCCAAAGAACCAAAGCTTGAGGAGCACTAACCGAGGTTGATCGTACTGGAGCAGACTGGGAAGCGTCTGGGCAATCAAGTGCTTCCAGCAAGGGATCTGGTCGAGTGCGGAATATATAACGATATACACTTCGCCTGCGTGCTTCGGGTGCATCTACATCGTAACGATCGTAATCAGCCTCGGGCGTCACATGAATACCAGGCTTCATAATAAAATGTTTAATAGGTGGTCCAAACATGGAGTCATCCAATCTACCACTGGCAAGAAGAACGGTATCGCGCAAAGTTTCAGCATCAAGCCTGCTCCGGTTCATGCGCCACAACAATCTGTTATCTGCATCCTTGGCAAATGCGATTGGGTCGTGCTGAACTGCCTGCCTGAAAGTACTACTGGTTAAAATCAGCCGATGAAGATTTTTAAAAGATCCACCTGTATTAATAAAATCTGCAGCCAGCCAATCGAGAAGTTCAGGATGAGAAG
>DBCB01000059.1:8086-11538 GCA_002303765.1 Planctomycetaceae bacterium UBA969 | reverse complement strand
CTTGCTGTAGTCAGAAAGCAGCATACCTTTATCGCCAACGAATAAAACTCCGCTATTCCATGCAGGAATCTTTCCTTCAATTAAATGAGGGGGCTTGTTTGCACCTTGATACCAAACCATTTTAACAGCCGGCATTTCTCCACGAGCAGGAAATTCGTAAGTGGCTTGCATCGATGCAGGAGCAATTTCGAGATGGGGTTTAGGTCCCGAAGCTTCAATGCTTGTAGGAGCTTTGAGTTTCAGTGCCCAAAATGGAAGATCGTTCCAGTGGCTTCCAAGGTCGGACATTGTGCCATTGCCGAAATCCCACCAACGATACCATTTTGGCCCGGGGAAATAAACCGTGTTGAATGGCCTAAACGGAGCAGGCCCAACCCATAGATCCCAATCTAGCCCAGTCGGAATAGCACTGGTTTCTTTAGGCCTTTCAGTTACATGAACAATATCACCATTCTTTTTGGAGTCTTCCTGCGATTGTAAACCCCAGGCTCTTCCTACCCAAACATGAACTTCCCTTACAGGGCCAATGGCATTAGTTTGGATGAGTTCAACCACTCTGCGGTAATTTTCCCCTGCGTGAATTTGAATTCCCATTTGAGTTGCAACATTTGTCTTTGCAGCAACTTCCCTGATGATACGAGCTTCCCAAATATTGTGAGTCAAAGGTTTTTCGCAATAAACATGCTTGCCCGATTTTAATGCAGCAAGCGTTACAAATGCATGTGTGTGTTCACAGGTACTTACCACAACAGCATCAAATTCTTTGGCGTTTTCAAACATCTTTCGAAAGTCAGAAAACTTTTTTGCTTTATTATGTGTTACTGAAGCTTTAGCAATTGCTTCAGAATTAACATCACAAAGTGCAACAATGTTTTCTGAAGATACACCTGCAAGGTTTCCTGCGCCTCTACCCCCTGCCCCGACAATTGCAATATTTAACTTGTTATAAGTGTCTTTTGCGCGGATATAATTCGGGGCTGTTAGAATAAAACCGGAAGCACCAGCCAAAGAAGATCTAACGAATTTTCTTCTGGAAAATTTCTTAATCATGATTCTACCTTATTAATGCCATGGGTTTCTGGAAGTTAGAGAACTATGGAAGTTCCTTAATTTTTAACCCTTTGAATTCAATTGGGGAGCCTTCAGATTCCAAGCATAAATAACCAGTTTTAGGGTCGCAATCTTTTCCGCCTGAAACTTGTTCGCCATTAACCCAAAGGCGAACCTCGCCATTGATTGCCTTGATGTAATAGTGGTTCCATTCTCCAACTCCCTTAGAAAGGTTTTTTGAAGGGAAACTACGGCTACCTTTGGGCGATTTTGGCTCAAAAGGTGTCATTTTTGATTTCCCTACAGGGAAAACATCGCCATGGGTAGTGAACCAGTCAGACTTTTTCTTGTTCGTTTTTTCGTAGTTTTCAGCATAACCATGATCAAGGATTTGGACTTCAATTCCTGCTTTAGGAAGTTGCCCAGGTTTAAGACCTTCTAGCCCATCTTCGCTGGCCCATAGGAAGATTCCTGAGTTGCCAGCATGTTTCATATGACGCCAAGTGGCAACCATTTCAAAGTTGGTGTATTTTTTCTTACTTCGAGTTACACCAACTGGAGTACCTTTGCAAAAAATGGTGCCATCCATCCATTTCCAAGTATCTGGGTCGGTGTTAACATTTTGGAAGTCATTTTCAGTAAGAGGTATCCAACCCTCCCCTTCGCCCGTAATTAATTTAGCTGATTCTTGAGCGATGGTTAAGCTGCTAAAGCTTATAAAGCCAAGCAAAGATAAGAACATAAAAGTCTTGATTAGTTTGCCAAAAATTTGCATTTTGAAACTCCATGGGGTTGTGTAATTAATGGAAAGTACAGCTATTTTGAATGGTGCGCTATGTTAATCCTGATAAGTGAATGACATTTTATTTCTTAACTGGAGAACCATTTAAGGAATCAAGGTAAGCAAGCAAATCAGAAAGCTGTTCTGGGGTAAGGTTATTTACAAGGCCTGCGGGCATCATAGAATTTTTCAAAGGAGTTCGTTCGTCAATTGAATCTTTTTTAAGATCCAAAGACAAACCTGTGTTTTGCCTTAAAAGAATTATCTGCGCACTTTCGCCTACAACAAATCCTGTAATAATTTTGCCATTTTTCGTAGTGAATGCGAGTGTTTCAAATCCTTGTGCAATCTTTGCGTCGGGTTTCAAAATTGACTCTATTAGTTCATTTTTTTTGTAGCGTTTACCAATATCAACGAGGTGGGGCCCTTTTGGTTGTAAGCCGTTGGCATCAGTGTGACATGAAGAGCAAGTGTTGGAATTAAAAAGAATCTTCCCTTTTTCTGGGATCCGTTTTACAGCCATGGCTCTTTCCATCGTAGTTTCAAAACTTAAATTGGCAATAAGGTTAGGGTCTTTGGAATTGGCAATTGGAATCACAATTGGTTTTTGATTTTCTTCTTTGGTGATCGAAGGAGAATAAAGCTTTGGTTCATTTAATGGAACTTTGTGTAATGAAAGTTGTTTAGCCAATTCTGATTTCGATTTATCATCTAGACTAAGCATGGCTGTTTTTAGAAATTCTCCAATACGGTTAGTTTGGTCCCAAGGTTGCCTATCGTAATAGGGGCCGCTGTTATCAGGTCTTGTCCCCCACCAATCTCCTTTGTAAATAGCTTCTTTGAAATAAAGCCTAGTTAGAGTGCTTAGAATTTCGGATTTAATAAGATTGTTAGGCATAGAACTGTATTTTTGAATTAACCCTGATACTGCTTTATCATTATGCATATACCGTAAAGCCCAAAATGCCCCTGGACTAAAATCATTCCCTATTGAATCCAGACAAACTTGTGTTGAATCAGTTTGAACTAAAGTTCTCACAGCAAGGTGGGGAATAACTCTTTCCAAATCTGGGTTGGCGTGGTTGATCGTTTCTTTGGGAGTGTTTTGACCAGAGGTTCGTTTAGTTAAAGAGAGTACTTCTTTTGAAAGGGAAGTACTGGGAAGCCTACCCAGAGATATAATCGCCTGAGCTTTTGCTTTAAGATTTTCACTTTTTAAAGCATTTGAAAAGCTATCCATGGGCAATGGAACTTGTTTTCCTTCTACCATCATGAACAGTTCTTTGTTTCTATCCGTGACTACTCTTAAAGCATGTTCCTGCATTTGCGGGTCTGAGGAGATAGAAAGAAGAAACTTATTTGCGTCTGCGCCATCAAGTTGTTTAAGTGTATAAAGTGCAGCAACTCTAACTTCAGGTGGCAATGATTTATTAGATGAAAGGCTTTCTAATTTAGTTGTTGTTGATTGGTTTTTGCCCCGCCTTAATATCTCGCGTTGAATTTTTAGTCTTTGAACAGCACTCGGATTATTTAGGCTATCAACAAGGTTTTCAACTGAATATTTTTTCAAATCTTGAAGAGCAGATGGGTGAAAGCCTTTGGGGATAACTCTTGTGATAAA
>DBCB01000059.1:0-8032 GCA_002303765.1 Planctomycetaceae bacterium UBA969 | reverse complement strand
TGCTAACATATAGCGCTCCGCTAGCATCTATATCTGCATCAGTTGGCCTGGGGATTTTAAGAAAGACTTCTTGGTGCGGGTTAAAACTTGCACCATTAGGGGTTAAAGTGTGCCGGTAAACTTCCGAACGCCCCCAATCACAAGTGAATGCCGAATTTCCATAAGGTTTTGGCCAACGAATGTCGTGAACATAAACGCCACCACACCCCGAACCGCCACCATAATCACCCAATGGTGGCATGAGTTCATCTGCAAAATTCATGTAAAGACTGGGGTAGCCATATTCAGCAGATTGCATGATATGATTGACACGTACATTCCAACCCCCACCATCGTTTGTGTTATCGCGCGTGAAAATATTCATAAAGGGATCAATACAAACATCTAAAATGTTTCTTAAACCCCAAGCGTAGATTTCCATTTCCTTGCCATCTGGTCGTACTCGTACAACTCCGCCCCCACGCCTGCTAAGAGTCGTTCCATCTGTACCCTTTGCCTCTGAAAAACCAAAGTCGCCAACTGCGATGTAAATCCAGCCATCAATTCCCATGTGAATATTATTTGTCGTATGATCAGCGCCTCTTTTTCCAACTTGATCAGTACTAATTCCCGTGATAAGAACCTCGTGCCTATCGGAAACGCCATCAAGATTATCGTCATGAAAAACGCTAAGAAAAGGTGGATGCAAAACCCAAAGGGACCCGTTGTCATAAAAGAGTCCACGGGGATGATCCACGGTTGCAAAAGTGTTGAATTTGTCAGCTTTGCCATCTTTATCGGTGTCTAGGCAAAGAAGGATTTTTCCTCGACCTTTTTCTTTTCCCAAAGAACCCTGTTCATCAACTCCAACAAATAATTCCCCCGGAGAAGCCGTTGCAATGCATACGGGATAATTAACTTCAGGCGGTTTTCCAAAAATCGAAACTTCGAAATCGTCAGGAGCTTTTACATCCGCCAAAGTTGTTTCAGTATTATTTGGTGGGCTATTGTTTTGGATATTATTGGTGACATCTTTAGGAAGTTCGGGCATTTTGTCTGAATAAGCTTCAAATTCCCAAATGCATGACCAATTAGCTGCATTAGCGCCTACACAGGTAATTCTGATATATCGTGCTTCTTTTACGGTTACGGAATGGGGAACTATTCTTAATTTCTTGGCGTTGTCGGAATTATCAACGACCATAGTCCATTCTTTTTGATCCAATGAGCTTTCAACTTTGTATTGATAGGCAACATTTGGTTTTTCCCAATGAATACGAATGTTACTAATCTTTTCAGATTTACCTAGGTCGACCATCCACCATTCATTTTTTGCTCCGGAGGATGCACACCATCGAGAACCTAAGTCGCCATCAACTGCGTTTTTGGAAAAGTTGTTTTTAACTTTTTCTTCAGAGGATGCCTTGGTTTCTTTTCCAAAAGCTAAGTTGCCTTCTTTGCAGCATGATTGACTAGTTTTTGCGGGTTCAGGTTTGATTTTAATTGCGATGTTAGCAAGTGCTTTGATTTCGTTATTGGTTTTTTCGTTGGTTTTTCGAAAATCAGTTTCATCAGTTCTGCCAACACTCCAAAGCAAACCTTTTGTAACGGTATCAAGATAAGTAGGATCAACCATGGTTTCGTTATAATGCCCTATGGTCGTTGCAAAAACCTTACCTTTGCCATATTCATTGGTCCAGATACAAACCTGCGGTTGGCCATCCGCTTTTTTAGGTGCTTCAGCAAGGGGAACCGCCCGAGGCCAAACTTTGACCGTATGGTAGAGTTCACCTTTACCAACTTCCCAAGTGTCGCCAAAACCCTTCATGATCGGATGGTTTTTCTGAAGGTTTTTAACCGTGTAACCATAGTGTGGTCCATGGTTAGGCGATTGAACTCCAGTAAACTCAAACCATTTGTCTGTTCCTGTACGGTAGCAATGCATGGAACAATGGATAAGAACTGCTGGTAACCCTTCCCTGTGTGGTTTAAGAATTGTTTCAACCCAAGCTAAATCTTTTACATCTGCAAAACATTCATTATGAACAACAACATCAAAGCCTTTGGCCCAATCAGCGTTTTCATAAAGGGGTATTTTGGTGTTAGTAGTGCTTCCTCCTTGATGGACGATTGTCCATTCAACGTCAGCACGAGCGGATATACCCTGGGTTAGAATCAGTTTTTGTCGTTCATAATCATGGCAACAACCGCCAGTAACCAAAAGGGCCTTTATCGGTTTCTTTTTGTTATCAACTTGTTTTTCATTGCCCCAAACTGGGACAATTGTCAAAGAAATGCTTGTAATAAGTAAAGTAAAAAACCTTAGCATGAAAAGTACCTTTTGAAAGGTTTGGGTTCAAAAATAATCCAGCATGCTAAACTACTCCAAACTCGAGGTTTGGGAAAGATTGAAGTAGAATTATTCGGGTTTTTTCAAACAAAATGAAAGCTAAGAAAAACAACAATCAGGGCTGAATGATTAGGGCTTCTTTTTGTTTTTTTGAAAATGATTTTATCTGGAATTCGCGCTTTAGTGCAGCAGAATGGCCAAAGTTTTGTTGTAAATAAACAATCTGAACAGGCCTTCTGCAACGAGTGTATCGAGAGGCTTTGCCACAATTGTGTGCGAGCAATCGTTTGTTTACATCTTTGCTTATACCCGTGTAAAGTGAATTGTCTGAGCAACGAAGCATGTAAACGACCCAACATTTTTTCTTCATAGACTATTCAAGTTTAGATTCAGAGAAATTAAATTCACCTTGAGTATTTGAATTTACGCCATATTTGGCAAGGTATTTTTTAACATTGAGTTTTTTTTGAGTGTTAACTGAACTCATAAAACGAATAGATCCAAAAATTGGCCTTTCAGGGCCCCATGGCCGATCATATCTTCCTAAAACCCAAAAAATTCCACTGTAAGAGTTTGGATTCCGCCCATCAAGAGCCAATTTATTATTCAGTTCAATCATAATCTTAAGTGCTTCTTGAGGTGTTTCACACCATTCTAAAATCTTTTTCCCCCAAAGCATTCGAAGGTAATTATGAATTCTTCCCTCATTATTAAGTTGATTTTGTGCAGCGTTCCATAAGGCATCATGAGTCTTACATGCTTGGAACTCATCTAGGCTATAAATGAAAGGTCTTTTATCGCTAGTGTGTTTTTTTAAGCTGTCTTTAGCCCAAGAAGGCAAGGAATCATAACGATCGTAATCAAGACGCTTTGAACACATGTTGTAGCCAATCTCACGCCATGTAATCAATTCATCGAGAAAGGATTCAGCGGCCGGACTCATATTCCACCACCCTTCCCTCTTTCCGCCGCCTTTTGCAGATAAATGAGAAGGGTTCCAGCCTTCTTGCTTAGCAAGTTGTTTAAATACATAATGCGAAGAGATGTGGCCAAAATGAAGGTAAGGGGAAAGACCACTACGCACGTTTTCGTCTGGTTCATTTCCTAAATCTTTGTACTGAATAAGATTGGATTTTAAGAATAGTTCTGTAGCCTTTTTTGCAGCCTTTGCGCCGCCTAAAGTAAAAGATGCTTTTACAGAATGATCAATATTAAGGCCTTCAAGAAACTTATCTCCCTTTGCTTTAAGTATCGGTAAAGCAGAGGGCCATTTATTTGTTATTTGTTTGGATAATTCCACGATTTTAGGGAGATCAATTCCAGCGATTGGATTTTGTTTAGGAAAATCTCCAAAATGATCTTTTAAATTGTTGTGCAAATACGCTCTAAATGAAAAAGCTGTGGTAAAAACTCGATCGGTAGAATGGAGTGGAAGTATTCCATTAGAATCCACCTTTTCAAATAGGACCGGAATTTGGTTTGAAGCTAAACGAATCATTGCAGGAATGAAGAAGCAAGGAAAATCATCTGTAACTACTGCACATGCTTTTTGAGATAATGATTCAAGCAATCCAGCTTGTTCGCCGTGCTTAGGTTCTAAATAAGGATAGTACAATACCCCTTTATTGCCTTCGAGTTCGACCGCATTTGCATTATCTTTCATACCATCAATTACGAATTTATGAAGTCTTTGGCTGGCCCAGGGATAATTAATCCGAAGTGCTTCAAGAATAACTAATGGCTTTTTTAATTTGATGCACCATTCGATTGCTCTTTGCAGGCTATAATTGTGATCGATTCTTCGGTTTGCAATCATCCAATAAAGAACAAAATCCCCTTCATGGTTTAGAGGGCGATTATTGCAAAGTTTAATTCTGATTGGAGGTACGGTAGTAGCCATGAATTTGTATTAATTCTTCCACTGAAAAACAGAAAGGGTTTTAAGGTCGCGAATGAAAATTTGATCACCGCTGATTGCTAGGTGAGCCCAAGATTCATTTTCGGTTATTTCTCTGGTTTCTAAGATTTTAAATTCATTGGGATTTGCCTCTATAAGGTAAAGAATTCCCTTTTGATCGAGCGCTAGAATTCGATTTTTATACGCTATCAAACTCCAGTACTTTCCAAAAGACTTAGGCGATGTCCATTTGGTTTCGCCATTAGATAAATCGACGCATGTAAATCTTTGATTTTGAAGGTGCATGTAGGCGAAACCGTTGATAACTACAGGTGTTGACATATAACCTTGCAGTTTATTCTCCCAAGCTTCATTCACAGCAAATCCAGAATCATTTTTGCTGATTTTATAAAGCCAAGATTTGTTTTGGTAAGTGCTTGCAAAAATTGTATCCCCAACAACAACAGGAGTGAAAATATTCATGCCCCGAAAATTAGGGACAACCTTCGACCAAAGAACATCGCCATTTTCAGGATTTAATCCTGCAAGTTTTTCTCTTGATTGGATAAGAAGTTGCTTTTGGCCCCCAAGCGTAGTCATTAAAGGTGAAGCAAAGGCACTGCCATTCATACCGCCTGAATCTTTAAAAGATCGCCAAATAACTGTGCCATTTTTTTTATTAAGTTTAAAAACAGAAGCTCCTGCCTGTACATAAATCGCATCGCCATCAATTAAAGGGGAAGACACAAAGCCGAAGCTGGGAACAGGAGTTTTAAATTGATCAACAAAATCTATGCGCCATTTTTCTTTGCCATCCATTGCGTTGAGGCAAACAAGAACATCTTTGATTCCTGCAACATACAAGCATTCGCCATCAAATGCAGGGGTAGCTCTAATCCAACTGCCATTTGAGCCTGCAAAAAAGGGCACAGACATTGCGCCTTTCCATTCGGTGGCCCAAATTTCCTTTCCTGTTTTCCGGTCGTAAGCATGAACAACTTCAGATTCTTTGTTTTTTGTCTCTGTTGTGAACACGAGTTGGTCAGAAACTATGGGGCCCGAATAGCTAGGCCCAAGATTTGCTTTCCAAGAAAGTTGTAAAGATTCCTTGGCTAAATTGGTAGGGAAAGAATTACCTAAATAAATACCATCACGGTTGGGCCCGCGCCATTGGTTCCAAAGACTCGGTTCACCGGCAAAACCAAATGAAAAAAATACGAACAAAACCCCTATAGTGGTGGCTCGGAAAAAGTGTTGCAATTTAAGCTCCTATCGAAGTAAACGATCATATCGTTCACAATTTAGGGTTAAAAGGATCTAAAGTCAAGCGTAATATAAATGGAATTAACCAAAGGAATCTTCAAATAAGCCTACATGGTTCTGCCGCCATCAACTACCATTATTTGACCAGTCATTAGATTTGTGCCTGTTGCAAGAAAAACAATCGCAGCAGCAATATCATCTCCGGTTGCAGCACGCTTCATGGGAGTAAGTGATAATGATTGTTCAATCATTTTAGGGTGCGGTGCAAGCCAACGAGTTAATACGGGGCCGGGCGCAACAGCATTTACTCGAACTTCAGGGGCGAAGGCTTTGGCAAGCGACTTTGTCATGCAGTTAAGCGCAGCTTTGCTCATCGCATAGGGAATTGAACTGCCATTTCCTGCCAAGCCTGCAACTGAAGTAACATTTACAATATTGCCACGGGACTTTTTCAACTCCGGCATAACTGCCCTGCAAGCGTAAAAGGTACCTTTCATATTAACCGAGAAAATGTCATCCCAAACCTGATCTGTTAAAGCGTCCAGGTCGTTATGATCAATAAAATGAGTTGTCCCAGCATTGTTGACGAGAACATCGATCCCGCCAAAAATGGCTGAGCATTTTTGTGCCATCTCCTTTACTGCCTTATCATCCGAAATATTTGCTTTGTAGGGAATGGCTTCACCCCCAAGCTTAATAATTTCCGCGCAAGTTTCTTCAGCTTCCTTGGCTGACCGGGAATAATTCACAACAACTTTAAAACCTTTGGATGCCAAAAGTAAAGATGTCGATTTGCCAATTCCAGTACCGCCACCAGTAACAATTGCTGCTTGTTTTTGCATTTTAGCCTTTCTAAAGCTTTATTTCTTAATCGATTTCTTAGCAACTTCCTTAATTTCAGCAGCGGAAAGATTCCGTACCTTAATATCCTTAACTGCGCCAACGGTATCATATGAAGCAATACCAAAAGGGGTGGATACATTGCATTCAATACGAATCCCAAGCTTTACATCCGAGGTGTCAAGGTCGACAGTTTGTTCTTTATCTATCCATGTTTCAACTCTTTTATCGGTAACACGGATGCGGATTTTATACCACTGATCGTTTTTATATTCGATACCCTGACCAGTTTGATTCTCGGATGCATCGATACCATCAATACTTGAAAGCCCGGTAACAGATCCGCCCCATCCACCAACCACAAAAGAGCAAAAAGAATCACCAACGGGAAAAGTGGTAGTGCAGAAAAAATCTCTCCCATCAACTCGCTTACTTTCCAAACTGACTTCGTAATTCATTTTTGGGAAATCTTTGCCATCATAAGTCAGACCAGTCATTTTCGTACCTTTTTCCAAAATGATAGCACCATCCTTGACAGAACTTTTACCAGGTTTAAAAAAGTCCGATTGCTTCCATCCTTTAAGAGTTTTTCCATCAAAAAGCGATTTCCATTCAGCCTTTTCATTGGGAGCCTGCGAAAATCCGGTCTTAGCAACTAAAAGCAAGCCCAAGCAAAGGGCAAAAACTGTCATCTTAGATAAAATCAGTTTTGGAAATATTGGCATATTATTCTCCTGTATGAAAAGATTGTTCATACTTAAACTAACCTAATTCAATGCTGTTTGGAAAACAAAAATAAAAAGGAATGCACCTTTTGTGAAATGATCAAAGCGCTTAAATTGTGTACTAATTAATAAACAAAATTATCCGCGTGTTTTTAGCGATGAAAGCCCACCATCGACAACAATAGTTTGGCCCGTAATCCAAGAATTTGCAGGGTCGAGAAGCCATACAACCGCAGAAGCAATGTCGGCGGGTGATCCTATTTTACCAAGTGGATGCATAGAAACAGATGCTTTCAACGCATTTTCATTATTGGTAATAGATTTGGTTAAAGGTGTGTTTATTAATCCTGGAGCTACGCAATTTACCCTTATGTTTTTAGATGCGTAAGTTGCTGCAGCAGACTTTGTCAACCCAATAATACCGGCTTTAGCGCAAGCAATTGCTTCGTGATTAGCCAGACCAACCTTAGCGGCAGCGGAGGAAATTAAAACAACTGAACCACCCCTGCCCATCATAGCTTTACAACCACTTCGTATGGTTGCAAACGAAGAAGTTAGATTAGATTGAATAACAGAAAAGTATTCTGATTCAGAGGTGATGTGAGCTGGTTTTAATAAAAGAGATCCACAGCAATTAACAATCCCGTCGATAACTCCATGCGTTTTAATAGCGAACTCAATTAAAGAATCAACTTGAGAAAAATCTGAAGCATCTAGATTAAAAAATGGAGTATTTAATTCATTAGATAAAGCTTCTAATTTAGAGGAATCTTTGCCAGCTAAAAGTAAATCGGCTCCATTCTCTTTTAAAATCTTAGAAACAACGGAGCCAATACCACCATAAGCACCAATAACAATAAATGAAGAATTACTGAAAGACATAAGATTTCCTAAATACTGATTAAATATTAAAACACATTGCTAGGAATTAAAACTTTACGAAGTTTCTCCAGAGCAATAAATTGAATTTGCCTGACA
>DBCB01000369.1 GCA_002303765.1 Planctomycetaceae bacterium UBA969 | reverse complement strand
CTCTTTCAACTTGATCTCGTTTAATTTTGAGATGTCATCGAGTTGGGCCCTGCGCAGATTTTTGCTCATGCCTTCGGGGTTGGAAAGATAAAGAACCGGATCGCCACCGGAACTGAATTTCACACCCTGATGTTTCGAGGGAAGAAAACCCGAACCCCAATAGAAATCGTAAAAGATCTGACCACAGGTGGTGCCCTTGCTGATAGAAGTCATGACCACAAAGGCGGGAAGGTTTTCTGATTCGCTACCCAAGCCATAGGAAAGCCAGGATCCTAGGGTGGGCCTACCGGGAATCTGTGCGCCACTCAAAAAGAAAGAAATCGCAGGTGCATGATTCACGGCTTCCGTATGCATGCTTTTAATAAAGCAAATATCATCTGCAATCGATGCGGTATGTGGCAAGAAGTCGCTGACCCATGAACCACTATTTCCCCGCTGCTTAAAAGGCTCGACAGGCGAAAGCATAACTTTGCCCTTGGGATTACCTGTCATGGTCGAGAAGCGCTTACCTTCGAAGAGAGAATCAGGCACGGGCTTACCATGCATCTCGATCAATTTGGGTTTGTAATCAAAAAGATCTACATGGGTGGGCGCTCCATTCTGAAATAGATAGATGACATTCTTGGCTTTGGGTTTCCAATGGGGAAGATCGGGCAGCCTATTATTCTGGGGGGCAGCAGCGAACCCATCCTTTGCAAGCAAGCCTGAAAGCGCAGCAGTGCCTAATCCCAAGGCCTGCTTCCCGAAGAATTCCCTCCGGTTCACCAGCAACGATTGTTGAATTCTTGGATCCATAATTATTCCTTGTTCAAGGCCTCATCAAGGTTGAAAAGGGAAAGGGCAAGGGTGCCAAACGCTGCAAGCTTTTTACTGTCGATGGCGGTGCTCGCAGGCATTTTTCCCACTGCGATAAATTTCTTCGCAGCTTCAGCATCTTTTTCAAAGGCATCCTGATATCGCTTAACTGCAGCAGATAAAATGCCTGCTTCCTCGTTACTTGGTTTCCTTGCAAGTATGGCACGAAAGATGTTTTCAATCACAACTTCATCTTTATTGGTTGTTGCAAGAAGTTCTCTTTGCGCAAGCACACGCGATGCTTCAACATAGGTTGTATCGTTAAGGGTTGCGAGGGCATGAAGCGGAGTGTTGGTGCGGGAAAGCTTGACATTGCAATACTGCCTAGCGGGGGTATCAAAGAACATGGTGGGGCCGATGATCCTGCGCCAAAAGGTATAGACACTTCGCTTGTAAAGATTTTCGCCCTGATCTTGAACATATTTTTTATTACCAAAGGTTGCATCTTCCCAGATACCTTGTGGCTGATAGGGCCTAGTGGGTGGGCCACCAATTTGAGGAATTAAAAGGCCGGATGCAGCAAGCGCTTGATCACGGATCATCCATGCGGGCCTGCGATATCTTGGGCCATGGGAAAGAAACCTGTTGGCGCTATCTTTTTCTTTAGCCTCAGGATCCAACTTCGAAGATTGTTGATACGTTTCGCTAAGCAAGATCAGTCGAACAAGATGTTTGACATCCCAATTACTATCTTGGAATTCTACTGCAAGCCAATCAAGAAGTTCGGGGTGAGAGGGTTTTTCTCCCTGCACGCCAAAGTCTTCGGATGTCTTAACGATTCCGGTTCCAAAGAATTGCTGCCAAAATCGATTAACGATCACCCGCGAGGTAAGGGGGTTTTCCTTGGTTACAAGCCACTGCGCCAGATCGAGCCTGTTGATTGCATCAGCCTTGCGAATTTGCGGAAGCACTGCAGGCACAGCAATACCAACTTTGGCCATGGGCTTTTCGTAATTACCAATGTCAAGGATGAAAGTTTCACGGGATTTGGGGAGTTCCTCCATAACCATGACCAAAGGGAGGGATTTTGCAAAATTATCCCTTTCATCAATCGTTTTGATAAGGTTATTGAGAATTTGAAAGAGTTCTGGTTTGGATTTTTCAACTGCCTTTGCAAGTTGTTGAAGTTGCGCCTTGCCTCTCGAGCCCGCAGGCTTGGAAAGAATCTCTTTCGTTTCCTTGGCATAGTCCTTTGCAGCATCAGAGTCTGAGGCTTTTTTACCTTTATCCCTTGGAAATATTTTGTTCTCAAGTTCTTCAACCTGAGATTGAACCTTCCCTACGGAAGAATCAAGCTGCTTCTTTTTCAGAAGTTGTTCAGGAGTGGAACATTCCAAGATTGGAGGGGTTTGTGCACTCCGACCTGCACCATCAACAGGTGTGTTATTAAAGAATGAGAAAAGCTGATAGTAATCCTTTTGCGAAAGTGCATCGTATTTATGATCATGGCATCTGCAGCAATTGAAGGTCAGGCCCAGCCAGATTGTCCCCATGGTTTCGGACATATCCATCACATAATCGATACGGTTTTCTGCTGCGATCCTACCGCCTTCGCCATTGATCATGTGATTGCGATTGAAGCCGGTTGCAAGGCGTTGTTCAAATGTCGCATTTGGAAGAAGATCGCCTGCGAGTTGCCAAGTGGTGAAATCCTTAAACGAAAGATTATCATTGAATGCAGATGCTGCCCAATCACGCCAAGGCCACATGGTTCGTTCGTTATCGCCCTGATACCCATTGCTATCTGCATAACGCGAAGCATCAAGCCAATCCCAGACCATGCGTTCGCCATAATGCGGGCTAGCAAGCAGACCATCCACCAGCTTTGCATAGGCGTTGGGCGAGTTGTCATTAATAAAAGACTCTGCTTGTACTAAATTCGGGGGCAAGCCTGTAAGGTCAAGATACAATCGCCTAATTAAAGTCTCACGGTTGGCGCGTGGCGCTTGCTTTAACCCTTCAGCCTTCAGCTTCTCAAGAATAAAAGAATCAATGGGATTAGAAGTCCGAGCATTGCTGGTTGAAACAGGAACATTCGGCCTTGTAGGCGCTTCAAACGCCCAGTGTTTCCCCCAATTCGCACCTTGGTCGATCCACGCCTTCAAGAGTTCGATCTGATTTTTTCCAAGCTTTCTAGCAGAGGAGGGCGGGGGCATTAATTCTTTTTCATCGGAGGTTATCAACCGTTGGAACAACTCGCTTTTCGCAATGTCTTTCGCCTTGATGATATGGGCGCCTGGCGACTTCGATTTTGCAAACGCGCCTTCCTGGGTATCCAGTCTTAGTTTCGCTTTGCGTGCTTTTTCATCAGGCCCATGGCATGAGTAGCAGTTATCAGAAAGAATCGGAAGTATATCCCGCGAAAAATCAATCTGCGCAGGATCTGCACCAAGTATCAGCCAAGTTAAAACGAATGCGGGAGTTGTCATGACAACCATTCTTCAAAAGTTACTTTTGCAATTCTCGAACTTTAATGTTTTTAAATGCCACCGGGCCGTGATCCACTTGTATCATGATCGGCGCTTTACTCTTTTCCTTTAACTTGAAGTTGTTTCCTGTGGGGGTGAGTAGTTCCACATTATCGTGGATCAATTCGCCATTCAAAAGCACCTTGGGCAGCCGAGCGTTTTTAACCTTGTTGCCTGCCTCATCAAAGCTAGGCGCTATAAAGGTGATGTCCAAAGTTTGCCATTCGCCTGCGGGCTTGCAAGCATTCTTCGAGGGGGGCACGCCTTTATCGATGTAGGTGAAGGCTGGTTTGTATTCCCAGCGGGGGTAAACGCCACCGCAATCCGAACCGGTTAAATTGGTTTTCCCGAAGCTGTCGAAGATTTGAATCTCATAGAGCATGTGCATTTTAATGCCCGAGTTGGAACCCTTTGCAACTAAGAACTCGAGATGTATTTCGTGATCGCCCCAAGATTGATTGGTGACTAAGCCTGGTAGTCCTTCATTATTATTGAAAAGGATGGCACCTTTATCTTTACTTGCTGCAAGTTTATTTTGCTTGGCGCCATCAAGAGTAATTTTATCCGTCCAGACAAACTTGGGCGATGCTTTTTTAAACGCATCCAGTTTACCTTCTGGAATTAATTCCACCCAATCGGTGTCTGCGTTACAAATCAGTGTCATCATTCCTAAAGCAAGGCCGATACTATTCATTGGGGATCTCGGGTTAGAACATCAAAGGGTAGGAATTTAGTAAGCTAATAATGTAACCTTTGTGCGTATGCTCTTCAATTGATACCCTAAAATAATAGTGAATCAATTTTTAGGGCTGTTTTGGTTGAATTTTATCGGAGACTGCATGATTACTCGATACTCTCTTCTTTTTTCTTTGTTGATAGCTACTTTTGCTTCTGCAGTTGACCCTAAAGAAACTAAACTCCAACAAGAAGAAGCCCTCCATCAAGGCGTTTGGCAAGTTACTTCTTTTATGCGCAATGGCAAAGAAACTGCCAAACAAACTGTTGATTCCATTGAAAGAATGGTCGATGGCAAGCATGTGGTTTGGAAAAGGGATGGCAAAAGATTTGCAGGCACCACCGTTGAACTCAATCCAGAGGTAAATCCGAAAACTCTTGATGTCAGCCCAGACGGGGGCACCATGAAGGGAGAAAAACTTCTAGGAATTTATAAACTTGAAGGCGATATCCTCACCATCTGCATGGCGCCTAAAGGAAAAGATCGCCCCGCCAAGTTCGAAGCAATCCCGGGAACCGATGAAACCTTAATGGTTTTCAAGAAGAAAACCAAACCCCAAAACTAACTATCCCACCCAAATCACCTGCGACCGTATTGCAAGGAGTTTGATTTTATTTGCCTCGATTAATTAGCTCTAAATCAATCTTTACTCAACATTCACCTATAGCTATAGATCCGCCTTACCTGAGTTAACTTAAGGCGTCTATGGTTTTGATTGTATGAGTACTATAAATAATAATACGCAGGCTGAAGCAAGCTATATTTTATCTGAAGAATCCTCTTCAAATAAAAATTCTTTGCTCCATGGTTTATATTGCTTAGTTCAAAAAACTTGCGTTAATGATCGCTTTTTTTGGGTCTTACTCAACCTGCTTTTGCTCGCAATTATTTTCCCCTCTATGGATCATTCCTCTTCAGGTGATGATATCCTTGCTTTGTTCTTTTCTTTTTTTCTCTTCTCAGTCCCTTATAGTCTCAGAAATAATGATGAAGGCACAAAGTTCATTTATTTCTTCTCGCTACCTTTTTGTTTGATTGGCTGCGCCTTATTGATTCTGCCAGATAACTTGCCTGGGTTAGCCCATCCAAAATGGGTCATGTTGCCAAGAATGATTTCTCATATGGTTTTCTTTTTCAGCCTCGCCTTTTATTTGTTTCGCGAACTATGGCTCCCCACA
>DBCB01000313.1:3461-4918 GCA_002303765.1 Planctomycetaceae bacterium UBA969 | reverse complement strand
GCAACTACTCTGTCTTTAAACAAAACCATATCAATTAATGGGAAGTAAAAGGAAGAATTAGAAAAGGCGTTAGGAGAGCACCAGCGGATTTACATCCGCCGCTCAATAAGACGAAAGTTGCAAAAGCAGTGGTGGAGGATAGAAACCCGGGCTAGCGAAGCGAAGGGCCCTTTTCCCGGAGGGAAGAGGGTTGGGAGTTGGGGGAAGAAAAAGAAAAAAAAAGAAAATAAAAGAGAAAGATAGCAAAAGAAAAAGGCACGGTGCTAGCACCAGCGGATTTACATCCGCTGCTCATTACAATGTTTACGGGTGTGGGTGAGTAAAGGTTTACCAGCCAACTTTTGCCCGGAAGACATCCAATCCACCAAGGCATGCTTCGTCTGCGGTATCAAATATTTTATCGCATGGTAGTTGTTTGCCATTGATGGTTTGCATTATCTTTACCCCATGCTTACCCTTCGAGGGAATCAAGGAAATCAAATAGGTAAGTTCATCACCAAAGAAAAGCATCCAAGATTTGCCATTCTCGCTGGCAACAAGTTTGGCATCATGGCGCGCAACCCAATCCGGTGTAGCTACAGACATTTTATCTTCTCCAAGTTAGATGCTAAGAAGTTATGTTATTACTCTGGTAATGGTTTGCCCTTGGTTTCCGGAAGGAAAGGCAAAGCGATCAAGCCAAGTAAAAAGACGGAGCACATTGCAAAGCCAGCATAACGGAAAGGTTCTTCAAAACCTTTTTCTCTGGTAAATACGATGGTGGTTAACATGCCTAGAACAACGGGGCCGCCCGCTGCAACCAGCCTTCCGAAGTTATAGCAGAAAGAAATACCGGTACTACGCAAGTTCGTAGGAAACAATTCCGGGAAGTAAATCGCATAGCCCCCGAAAAGGGCCAACTGACAAAAGCCCATGATGGGAACCATCCAGAATATTTGATAGAACTCGGTAAGTTTCATGAAAACCATTGCTGTGCTTAATGCAGCAGCGATAAAGAAAAGGGCAAAGGTAGTTCTTCTACCAAGATAGCTGGTTATCCAAGTGAAGCCATATATCCCAAAGAATGCACCCATATTTTGCACTAAAGATGTGATGCCTCCCCAAAAGGCCCGATTTCCTGCAACATAAGCTTTAAGATCATCCCCTGTTTTTCCTAGCTCGATGGCATCTTTTTCAAATTGTTTGGTAAAAACCGTACCTGTAAGATCGACCGCAAAAAATCCTATGCCCCATAAGCCCACAACACCAGCAAAAGCGAGCAGCAACCCTAGCATGGCATGCTTACCCCAAGGCTTTTGGCCGAACAATTCTGCAAAGGAACCAGCCTTGACTCCACGAGCCTTGGCCTCGAGCCATTTGGTAGGCTCTTTCAATCTCCCTTGAATTAAAACCGTAAGAATCGCAGGAATAACCCCGATGATAAACATGATCCTCCAAGGTGTTACATTAAAACCGAG
>DBCB01000313.1:2531-3450 GCA_002303765.1 Planctomycetaceae bacterium UBA969 | reverse complement strand
ACCATCCCTTCGAAGAACTTCGCTTGTTGCAAGCTTCCTAGATAAATTGAAATTAGCGCTGCTGCACAGTTTCCAAACACGCTAGATGCTTGTAACAAACCAAGAGCAAAAGGCCTTGCGTGTGGCGGTACCGTTTCCGCCAATAATGAAACTGCGACGCCAAATACGCCACCCACCCCCATCCCCGTTAAAAACCGATAGAACATGAAATCGTAAATTCCAACCGAGAATGAGCTTAATCCTGTAAAAACAGAATAAATTAAAATGGTGGTCATCAGAGTTTTAACCCGGCCTCTGCGATCACCCATCACGCCAAAGCCCAACCCACCAATAGCCCAACCTACAAGGAATACCGAAGTGGAATAGGTGGCATAAAGTTTCACATTATCCGAAATCTTGTTGGCATCCATTCCCTCTGGCTTACCATAAAGCTCCATGACTGCTGGGACTCGAGCCAGCACAAAAAGCTGCTGATCCATGCAATCCAGATCCCAAGCCAGGCAGCAGATGATAAATACAAACCAGTGGTATGGGGTCAAATCCAACAAACTGGACCAACCACTGCGCTGCGAAATCGAATTGCTGTCTGCACTTGCCATTGCAAGCCTCCTATGACCATAAAAAAGAAAGTTCTGACTACCTGTTATAAGGTTTTAAAGGAACCAATTCCAGCTTCATTGCGTAAAAGGCTGGAAAGAAATACAATGATTCTTTGGTTTTCACCCAAGTGCTGGAGAGTTGAATCATGGGAATAGGTTTTTTAGGTGCGGGAAAAATGGCTACCGCTCTGGCAGTTGGCTGGAAAGATGCAGGCCTTGCTAATGCCGCCGATTGCCTTGCAACCGATGTTTCTGCAGAAGCTTGCGCTGCTTTTACCACAGCCTCGGGCATCAAAACCGCCCCAGGAAGCAAAGATGTT
>DBCB01000313.1:0-2496 GCA_002303765.1 Planctomycetaceae bacterium UBA969 | reverse complement strand
AATGTTCTCCTCAAATGCAAAACCATTATCCTAGCAGTGAAACCACAAGCCATGGCAACACTGCTTACAGAAATCAAACCCCTGCTAACGCCAGATCATTTGATTATTTCCATTGCTGCGGGCATTAATCTTGAAACTTTGGCCCAGGGAACAGGAAGCACACGGCTAATTCGTGTTATGCCTAACACACCGGCGTTGGTGATGGCCTCTGCAACGGCATTTGCCTGTGGAACCGGGGTAAAGCCTGGCGACAAGGATTTGGCGGCTCAACTTTTTGGGGCGATAGGAAAGGCCTTCCATGTGCCCGAATCTCAATTAGATGCAGTTACGGGGCTTAGCGGCAGCGGGCCAGCATTTGTTTATTTAGTAATCGAAGCATTAAGCGATGGCGGCGTAAAAGCGGGTTTACCTCGTGATTTAGCGACATCTTTAGCTGCCCAAACAGTGCTTGGCGCGGCCAAAATGGTACTGGAAACGGGCCTACACACGGGCCAGCTTAAAGATATGGTTGCTAGCCCTGGGGGCACCACCATTGCGGGAATTCATGCCCTCGAAAACAAAGGCGTGCGCGGGGCTTTCATCGATGCTGTTGTTGCAGCCTCCTTGCGTTCCAAAGAATTAGGGAAGAGTTAATCAAATACTTTAAATTATTTCCCACTTATTTCATTACCCTTTCGCTAAAGCTCAATAAAATTGACTTTTTAAAATAATGAGAGATTTCATGGCAGACATCAAAATTCGCGAATCAGTTTTAATCCTTGATTTTGGATCTCAGTATGGGCAACTTATCGCTCGCAGAGTGAGAGAGTTGAACGTATTTTGCCAGATTGTTCGCAACGATATTTCTGCAAAACGCATCAAAGAACTTAACCCCAAAGGGATAATTCTGAGCGGTGGCCCTGCCAGCGTTTATGAAGATGGCGCGCCAAAGTGTGACCCCGAAATCTTCAAGCTTGGAATTCCCGTGCTTGGAATTTGCTACGGAATGCAACTTGCCTGTAAATCTTTGGGCACCGATGTCAAGCGCGCCCCATCTAGAGAATTCGGCAAAGCCATCTGTAACACCAAATCTTCTGATGGCATGTTCAAAAATATCCCTTCCGAAATCACCGTCTGGATGAGCCATGGCGATCAAGTAGATCACAACACCCAAGATTTCATCCCATTGGCATCGACTGAAACCTGCCCAATGGCTGCTGCCAAGCACAAGACCCTTCCCGTTTACGGATTGCAGTTTCATCCAGAAGTTAGCCATACGCCTCAGGGAACCGCGATACTAAAGAACTTCCTCCATGAAATTTGCGGTTGCGAAGGGCTCTGGAAAATAGGCAGCTTCCTTGATGAGACGATCATTAACCTGCGTAATACCATTGGTAGCCATCGTGTTATTTGTGGCCTTTCAGGCGGTGTTGATTCCTCCGTTGTTGCTGCACTTCTTGTTAAAGCCATTGGTAAGCAGGTGGCTTGCATTTTTGTTGATAACGGCTTGCTCAGGCAGGGCGAATCAGACATGGTTCGTAAAACCTTCCGCGACAACTTCAACGCAGACCTTCATGTTGTTGATGCCTCGGATCGGTTTTTGACCGCACTCGATGGCATTACCGATCCACAACAAAAGCGAAAAATCATAGGCCATGTCTTCATCGATGTATTCAAAGATGAAGCCAAGCATATTAAAGACGCTAAATTTCTGGCCCAAGGCACACTTTACCCAGATGTTATTGAAAGCGGCGGCACCGTAGACGGCCCTGCTGCTACGATTAAAACACACCATAATGTTGGCGGGCTTCCAGCAGAGCTAGGGTTCGATCTTGTAGAACCTTTGAAGGATTTATTTAAAGACGAAGTTCGAAGGCTTGGGCTTGAACTCGGGTTACCCGAGGGCACCGTTTGGCGACATCCTTTTCCTGGCCCAGGCTTGGCAGTTCGCTGCATTGGCGCCATCAACAAAACAAGACTTGAAATACTAAGGCAAGCAGACACCGTTTTGCTTGACGAACTGAAGAAATCCGGATGGTACAAGAAAACCAGTCAGGCGTTCACCGTGTTGCTGCCAGTGCAAACAGTGGGTGTGATGGGTGATGGCAGAACTTACGAAAATGTGATCGCAGTCCGAGCCGTTGAAACCGATGACTTTATGACTGCTGACTGGTCCCATTTGCCCTATGAGCTACTAGCAACCATTTCCACCAGAATCATCAATCAGGTTAAAGGCGTCAACCGAGTTGTATACGATATCAGCAGCAAACCACCTGCAACCATTGAATGGGAATAAAGGAATTTCGTTATGCGTTTCGTAAAAATGCAGGGAATAGGCAACGATTATGTTTATGTTGATTGCATTAGGCAGCCTTTGCCTAGTGATATCGCTTCATTAGCAACGAAAATCAGCGATCGCAATTTTGGTGTGGGTGGCGATGGGCTCATTCTTATCTGCCCTTCCGATAAAGCGGATGCCCGCATGCGCATGTTCAACAACGATGGCAGTGAATCCGA
>DBCB01000062.1 GCA_002303765.1 Planctomycetaceae bacterium UBA969 | reverse complement strand
TATGAGCGAGCTTTTCAAAAAATCATTGGCTAAATTCGGACCCGAAAGAGCCTATCCTATTCCATCGCTGGAGTTTTCTCGCCAGTTCTGCCTTACCTTTACAAATAATAATTACGAAAATTTCAGCGTTGTTTCCAGACTGCTTCCCAAACCTTTGATACCCCATTTTCATGCAGTCTATTCTTTTTGCAGATGGGCAGATGATCTAGGGGATGAAACAGGCGGTGGGGAAAAAGCATTAGAATACCTGCGATGGTGGCGCTTAGAGTTAAGCGATTGCTACAAGGAAACCCCCTACCATCCGATTTTCGTGGCGTTGGCTTCTACTATCAAGCGGTTTCATATTCCCGAACAATTATTTAAAGACTTGATTTTTGCATTTGAGCAGGATCAGTTGGTGCTTGAATACCAAACTTATGAACAGTTGCTTCAATATTGCAAATACTCTGCGAATCCGGTCGGCAAGTTGGTATTGCTGCTTTGGGAAACATACGACGAAGAAAAAGCTGTTTACTCTGACTATATTTGTACTGCGCTGCAACTTGCAAATTTCTGGCAGGATGTTGCGAGAGATTTTCTAATAGGAAGAATTTACATTCCTGCAGAATGTAGATCGAAATTTAATTATAGCTCCGAAGATTACGGCAATCGAACGCAGAATCAAGCTTTTGAATCAATGATGGCTGACCTGGTTGATCGTACAGAAAAGATGTTTTTTATGGGAAGCCCGTTGCTAAGCATGGTGCCCAAGGCTAGAAAAGTAGACTTGGAGTTATTTATGGAAGGAGGGCTTTCCATTCTTAGTAAAATAAAAAAGATGAACTACAAAGTTTGGGAAGCTAGGCCTTCACTATCTAAATGGGAAAAGATGATGATTTTAGGAAAATCACTTTTGAAACGCCTGCCATTGCTTACAAGATCGTAGTTGCTGCCGTCTTTATTGTTTAGGAGTTGGAAGCAGGATGCCGTCGCAAAAAGAATCATTTGATTATTGCAGGAAAATCGCCAAGGAACAGGCTGGGAATTTTTATCTCACCTTTCATCTTCTGCCCAAATTAAAGAGCGATTCCATGTGTGCCCTTTATGCTTTTATGCGTATAAGCGATGATATTGCAGATGAACCTGGCGAGATTAATTCAATACGAAAAGCACTGGGCGATTGGCGTGAACAAACTTTAGGTGCACTCAATGGGCAGTTCAGTCATCCAATCCATCCAGCTTTTGCCCTGATGGTTCAAAGGCATCAAATACCCCACCAGTATTTGCTTGATGTGTTGGATGGGGTTGAAATGGATCTCGATATCCATCGCTATCAAACATTTGAAGATCTTTACAAATACTGTTACAGGGTGGCATCAGCAGTTGGATTATGTTGTATTCACTTATGGGGGTTTAATTCTGAAAAAGCTTTGTTGCCTGCTGAATCTGCAGGTATTGCATTGCAATTGACCAATATTCTTCGCGATATCAAGGAAGATTACGCCAGGGGTAGAATCTATCTTCCACAAGAAGACATGGTTAGGTTTAATTATGATGAGATCAAATTAAATAATAAAGTAAGAGATGAGTGCTTTTTTAATCTGCTTGATTTTCAGGCCAAGAGGGCTGCAAAATACTATGAACAAGCTCAGGAATTGACCCAATATCTGGATGGTAACGCACGGGGTATTTTTCTTGCAATGTTGCATACTTACAAAGCTATACTCGATAAAATGCAGAAGAATAATTTTGATTTGTTTAACGACAGAGTCAGGATCGGTACTTTTCAAAAACTATGCCTGCTAGCAAAATACCTTCCTTATTCATGGAAGTCATCTTGATGCTGGCAATCAGCACAGGGAATTGTATCTTATTAATATGAACTTTTAACCAAGGAGATTCTGGAATGAAATTAGCAACGATTCAAACCCCACAAGGAAACCGAGCGGTCCTTTTTCATGATGGTGCGCATATCGATATCAATGCCACCGATCCTTCACTACCCTCGAGCGTAAAAGCTATTTTAGAGGCTGGTGATGATGTGTTGAAAAAGGTAAAGGCGCTGGGCGGTTCAGCCAAAGCAGTTAAAATTGCTGCTGATAAAATTGTTTTTGAATCTCCTGTAGTTGATCCTAATAAGGTCGTTTGCATCGGCCTGAATTATAAAGATCATGCTGCTGAAAGCGGCATGCCCATCCCCAAGGAACCTGTTCTTTTTAGCAAATTTCCCACGGCTTTGACTGGCCATGATCAACCTATTCTTCTCCCGCCTGTAAGCTCTAAAGTTGATTACGAAGCGGAACTGGTTCTCGTTGTTGGTAAAAAAGGTAAAAACCTTAAAGCTCATGATGCCATTAATTGGCTCGCAGGATACACCATTGGGCATGATGTTTCTGCAAGAGATTGGCAGTTGGAAAAAGATGGTAAGCAATGGATGGCAGGAAAAACATTCGACACCTTTGCGCCATGTGGCCCTTATCTAGTGACTTGCGATGAAATTCCTGATCCTCATAAATTAGGCATCAAGCTTAGGTTGAATGGCCAGACCATGCAAGATAGTACCACTAGCCAGCTTATTTTTTCGGTGGGTGAAATTCTTGCTTACCTGACGCAGGTTGTAACTTTGTTGCCAGGCGATTTAATATTTACCGGAACGCCCCCAGGCGTAGGCATAGCTCGAAAGCCCCCTGTTTTCCTAAAGGCAGGAGATCTTTGTGAAGTTGAAATCGAAGGCTTGGGCATTCTTCGTAACCCAGTAGCGATGGGTTAAGCGGTGCTAAGTTTTTGTGATTAGATTGAGTTGGGAATGATTCGGGGTGGCGCAGGCTGCCCCGATTTCTTTTTACCAGCATCTTCTTTAGGTTTTAAGAAATCCCACTCGTCTTTTGGGGGCGCCTTACCTTTTTGAGCTTCTTCGATTTGTTTGGCAATTGCTGCGATCTGCGTAAGGATCATGTGGCCATCCAGAGATTTCTCTTCAGTATCAGCTTTACCCATTAGGGTTTTGAACAAATCGGTATCTGGTTTATCGCCTGCGGGAAGATGCAGATCGTCGATGATATTTGGGTGCTGAGTTCCCCAAAGATTTTCGTGACAATTCAAAGTGACTAAAAGATCTACGGGGGTAGGGCTTACTTTGCCTGCAAGCCAATATGCAGCCGTTCCACCTAGGCCATGCCCTACGATTACAAAGTGCATTTCTGGATCGTTCTTTCGTAGGGTTTCAATATCCTTGGCGAACTGATGTACATGGTAGAGATAACCAAAGTAAGTGTTATTAAAACCAGCGGCTCTTACTTGTGCATTTAATTCACGAAACCCGCCACAATCACAGAAATCGAAATCCTCGATGAAAAAGACTGCGACTTTGCATTTGGAATTCGCAGAGGATTCTGCGGTTAAGTGGGCGAAATCTGGTTGCAGCGTTCTGATGAAGGGTTCGTAAGGGTAATAAATCTGACAACCGATTGCAGTGAATAGCATCCCGGTTAAAGGAATCAAGAACTTGTAAATTGATTTCTGGAAGCCCATGAATAAACCCTACCCAAATAAAACCTATAGAAAGCTATATGTTCTATTCGGGTCAGGCAAAGAATGAGCTTTAGGAAAAAACTAATAATAATCCGAATTTTACCATATTGGTGAAATGGGAAGACTGGGATGCAACCCAATTCTGATAGATTCTTTTATCCTACGATCACCACTTTCTCTGTATTAACGGATTGAATTTCCTTGTGGCACAAAACCAATGCATCGCGTGCTAGGGCACCACTCAGCAAGTCTGGTTCGATCCCTTTGACCACTCCGTTAACCGCGGCTTGAATTTCTTTAGTGAATGCAAAAAGTGGATCACCACCGCCACTCAAAACTGGTTGTTTTGTTTTGCCATCCTTGGTGAGTAATGTAAGAGGCTGGCCAGCAGAATGATAAGTGAGGGTGGCTTTTTCCATGTAGATATCGAAACCATGGGCAAAGGCTCTGCCATCCATGTTAAGAGCGCCGCTGCTGCAAGAAATAGCAGGGCCATTATCCCCATACAAATATTGGGTGGTAAGGAACTCGACGGTGCCATCGTTACGGGTGATTCCGTTAGAAAAAACCCTGCCTGGAACGCCCGCAATAAGGCCGATGAAGTGAG
>DBCB01000087.1 GCA_002303765.1 Planctomycetaceae bacterium UBA969 | reverse complement strand
TTTTCGAGGAGTCGTTGGTTCTGGCAACAATCCAGCCGGAGTTCAATTTTTTATCATGAACATGGCTAAGGTGAAATTGTCCGCTATGGTATCCACCATCAAGGGCTATTTTAAGGAAAAGGGAAGTTGCCTTTGGTGCGCCTTTAGAATCAAGGATAACTTCAAAATCGCCAAGATCTGTTTGAATAGTGGCTTTGGGGTTATCGCTTAGCGGGGCATTCCGCCAGTGAAACTTGGGAAGTTTTGCAGGATCAAATGCTGTTAAATGAACAAGGTCCTTGGGTGAACGTTTGCTTGGTCTCTGATAACGCCACTTGGAATCTCCAAAAACTTCTTTGCAAAGAGCTGCCAGCGAAGAGTCGTAGGTTAGCAGCTTTTCACGGGTGCGAACGGTGTTATGCAGCGCATCGGGCGGGGCATTGTCATCGAACCAGCATTGCACACCTTCGGCCCAATATTCCGAGTGATTAGTTGCGGCATAGGTGTTTTTCCATAATCCGCGATCGATTGCAGATTGGAAAGATAAACGAAGCCTTTTGTCGAAAGTTGGATCAGTTTTATTTAAGCCAGTGCCGTGGATTGCATGGGCGAATTCGTGGATGAATATGTTTTCGTTGGGGTAGGGGTCGTGGTCAAAGCCGAGAAGATTTTCTTCGCCACAACTTACTGTAGGGTTGCTTGGTGTTGCGCCCAAGCCACGGGCCCTTCGATCCCAAAATAATTTTGGCGTAAGCTTGGAGTGTTCTGGCAAATCGGTTGTGTATTCATTTGCAGCCATTACTGCTACTCGGACATGGGTGTTTTTCATGGCTTGGACAATATCTTTGCGATGCCCAAGCATTTGTCTGACAATCCAAGAAGCTTCTTCTAGGGCATTGTTGGAAACATTTTTGGAACCAACGACAGGTAAGCCCATGGCATTTGTGTATTTCTGGTAAAAGATGTCGATATTGTTTTCGTTCCGAATGTTTTCGGGCAGGATGTAAAGTGCGGCATTTTGTGCCTTGGATGGTGTGTTAAGGCAGATGGAAAAAATTATTAGAAAATATTTTAAAATCCGCATGGCTGGCATCTTTTGTGATTAATTGGGTAGTCCGAAGTACGCTTGTAATGTTTCATTGTAATTTTTCCAGCAGAAGAGTGGTTTAGATTATTTTCAAAAATTGATTTGGTCTGGGTTGAAGGGGTGGAATTTTCTGTGCCTGATTAGTGCAAATTTGTTAGAAAAGAACATGTTGATCAATTAGTGATGCGCATTTTTGTTGTTAAAAGGGAAAAAATCATGTTTGAGGAAAAGGGAATTGTAATAACAGAAACCCTTTTGAAATTACCTCAGCAAACGATCACGCTTGCAGGAATAACTTCGGTAAGAATTGGCTGCAATCCGGTGTATCCGGAGGCTAGTGGGGAAAAGGTTCTAATCTTTATGATTAGTTTTATCTTATTGGAGAGTTTTTTCTTTTTGGTGATGGTAGCAAACTTCGGGTTTTGGTTTATGGGGGTAAACCCCTTGGCGGTTTTGCGGGGGATTGGTTCTGGGAATGCAGAGAGTATTCTGAACTTTTCGCTTGTGTTATTCTTAACTACTATACAGGGTATAGTCTTATGTCAAATATTAAGGTGGTGGATTTCGCGAAAAAGGAGGCAGTGGGTGTATTATATTGTGATCACCACTGCGTCTGGGGAAACTCGGCCTTTAGAAGATTTGGACCAAAGCTTCATATTAAGGGTGGTTAAAGCGTTGGAAAAAGCCCTTGGTCAAACAACTTAAACATTATGCATCTTCTCGGATGCCCTTGAGATTTCTATAATTTCTTTTTGAGTTTCATGCTATTGTTAATCAAATGGTAATATTTTTTCGCATACTTATAAAGCAGGTTGAAAAAGAATGATGGCGCCAACCTTTGCAATCTTGGAATGGTTTCCACCCGTGTTAAACATTCTGATTTGGTTAGTCAGTGTGTTTTTGATCCTTTTGATCCTGATTCAAAAGGGAAAAGGTGGAGGATTGGCCGGAGCCTTCGGCGGTCCAGGGGGTCAAAGTGCATTCGGTTCAAAAACCGCAGATGCATTCACAAAAATCACGCTTTATGTTGCTGGAATCTGGGTTGCGCTGATTGTTATTATGATTTGGCTAGTTCAGCCTAAAATTGTAGTATCCAGCCCGACCGATATTTCGCAAATTAGTAAGGAAGGAATGCCTGCAGAAGGTGCTCCTGTGGATCCTACTCCAAAGGCAGAACCGGAATCCAAAGAAACTCCTAAAACTGAATCTAAGGACGATAAAAAAGAACCAGTCAAGGAAGCTCCTAAGGTAGAGCCAAAAGGCGATGCTAAGGACGACAAGAAAGAACCAGTCAAGGATGCCCCCAAGGTAGAGCCAAAGGGCGATGCCAAGGATGATAAAAAGGCTGAAACTAAAAAGAACTAAGTGAGGCACAGCCTTTTAAAAAGGCATGTGAAAGCCCGTGCTCTATAGCATGACAGGCTACGGAGAATCTTCCCACCAAGGGAAAACCTTGGCGGTTGCGATTGAGCTTCGTTCTGTAAATAATCGATATTTGAAATTGTCATTACGGGCCCCAGAATCCTATCAGATTTTGGAACCTGAATTTGAAAAGGCCGTGCGTAAGTTAGTGCGTAGGGGAACGGTGCTGGTAAACCTTCGAGTGCATCGGGTCAAAGAAACGCAAGAGCAGCCTTTAAGGTTGGATGTTCTTAAAGGTTATTTGGCTCAAGTGGCCAAGGTTGCACAGGAAGCCAACCTGACGCAGGAAGTTTGTAACATATTGATGGGAAATGTTTTGCATCTGCCCGGGATTGTTCCCGAGGGCCAGGTTGGTGCAAAAACTTTGGATGAAGATTGGCCTCAAATTGAGAAAACCCTTGAGATAGCCCTAGGCAAGCTGCAATCGATGCGCTGTACCGAGGGTGGAGTGATGGCGCAAGAGTTACTGGCGCTTAGGAATAAGATTTGCGAGCACCTAGCTTCGATCAAAGTTTTTATTCCGCAGGTAATGGAAGCGTATAAGGATAGATTGCTGGATAGGGTAAGGAAATTGCTGGAGAGCACCGAGGCTCAGATTCAGCCTTCTGATCTTATCCGTGAGGTTGCGATTTTTGCAGAGCGTTCCGATATTGCAGAAGAAGTTACAAGGTTAGACAGCCATCTGGAACAATTTGGCAAAGTTTTGGAGCAGGAAGAAGGGGCTGGCCGAAAACTCGAGTTTCTCACACAAGAAATGGTGCGTGAAACCAACACCATGGGGTCTAAAGCTGCGGATGTGAAAATCACCCGCCATGTGGTTGAGATTAAGGGCGACTTGGAGCGCATTCGGGAGTTAATCCAGAATGTCGAATAGTACAAAACAAGCCTTTTTTGGGCCATTGATTATAATATCAGGGCCGAGTGGCAGTGGGAAATCGACCTTGGTAAAGGAATTACTCAAGGATAAGTCGATGCCTTTAGAAGGTGCGATTTCTGCAACCACCCGTACCAAGAGGCAATTTGAAGTAGATGGTGTCGATTATTTTTTCTGGGACAAGGGAATGTTCCAGCAGGAAGTCGCCAAGGGTTCTTTTCTTGAATGGGCCGAGGTGTACGGCAACTATTATGGTACATTGATTTCAGAGGTTGATGCGCGAAGAAGACGTGGTGCCGGGGTGGTACTGGAAATCGATGTTCAAGGTGCTGGCCAGATTCGGAAGGCCGGGTCGGTGAGTAAAAGTATATTTGTGGTGCCTCCTGATATGGAGGCATGCGAATCTAGACTTCGATCGCGGGGTACCGAGACTGAAGAAACGCTGATCAAAAGGTTGGCAAGTGCGAAGCACGAGATGGAACAAGCAGTGGAGTATGATTTCAAAGTTGTCAATGATGACTTGGAAAAAGCTGTAGAAAAAATCAAGGATTTTGTTAGACCGTTGTTTTTAGAAAGGTGATGCTAATGCTAGATGAACTAAAAGAAGAAGCCATTGTTAACCGAGTTGGTGGCCGCTTCAAGCTTTCCACCATGATTCA
>DBCB01000358.1 GCA_002303765.1 Planctomycetaceae bacterium UBA969 | reverse complement strand
ATTTGTTTTCTTTGCCTTTATTCCAGATCAACTATCATAGTTTTGAAGAAGACAGACCAAAAGCTTTTTAGACACATATTATCATTTTACAAAACGAACATTTGGATGTTCAGAAACTATCATGGGTTCCGATAATTGCGATATAAAAGGATGGCCTGCAGCTATATGTTCTGCTTCCGTCTTTTTAAGGTCCTCGTAAATCGCACGCAAATCATAGCGAAACTTCGCCGCATGAGCATCCCGAATTGCATAGACCTCTTCGATAATTTCATCATTCATAATTAGCTTCTCCCAAAAGTTCTTCAGGGGTGCATATAAATGGCAATACAGCTCCAATTTGTTCAAGGTAGGAAGCCAGCAGTTGCAATGAGTCCATTCCTTTTCCTGTTCCATAGCCCACCATCATAGTTTTATAAACGATAAAAGTCAAAACCGATCTTTAAGAAGCAATCCCTCTTTGATTACTACACCAAAACAATCAGCATATTTTATGATGACATGCTAGTTCTATCGGTTAAAGTTCTTCCAGCTTTAAAACATGATATCCCAAGCGAACTTTAACCATGAACCTAATTGCAGCACTCCTCTTCCTACTCACAAATCAATCATCCATTGAAAAAATTCACTGGCATGAAAATCAAATCACAATTCATTACAACACCGCTTTAGATGCAACCCAACTTCGCGAAACAGACATCGAAAACAACCTCGCAAATAATGCAGGAACATTAATCCAAAACCTCCCAGCAACCAAAATGGGCGAAGTCAAAATCAATTCCAAAGCACGCGAGACAAAGGGCTTTTTCCTCGCAGATAAACTTGGCAACCGCATTACCCCCACCATCTTCCCCACCCTTTGGGATCCCAAATCAGATCCCTATGCAGGTTTACCAACCAACCGTGGCATCAAAGGTTTGCAAGTCCAGATGATGGACGATGCCATCACCCTAGGCGTCAATCACGCAGCATTCAATTTGAACATCGCAACCCTGATACGAATTCCCCCAAAACCTGAAGATACCGTTTTTGAAGCCGATGGAATCAAAGTCGGCATCAGGCAGGATGTCATTAATTCCCTCCCCATGAAACTTTGTCAGGAAAAGGGAATTCGCACTTACCTCATCATTCTTGCCTACCGCACCGGAAACCCGGCCATCGATAATCTTCTGTTGCACCCGAACATGCCTTTAAAAACCCCACACAACCTAGGTGCTTTCAACACTAAAACCCCAGCAGGCATCAAAGCCTTTCAATCAATCATGGATCAACTTTGCAAATCTTTTAGCAGGCCCTCAGAAAAAAAGGGCGCTGTTGCAGGTTGGATTATTGGCAACGAAGTCAACGCGCATCACGAATGGTATAACTGTGGCCCAAGTGATCCTGATGAAGTCGTTGCCGAGTATCACAAAGCCTTGCGCATCGCCCATGCGAGTTTAAAAAGGGCCAACGCCCCCGGTAGAATTTACGCCAGCTTCGAACATCATTGGGCAACGCAACCCAGCCCCAACCCCAAACAATCTATCCCCGGGAAAACTTTCCTGCAGGAACTCATGAAACTCAGCAAGGCTCATGGCGATTTTGATTGGCATCTTGCCTACCACCCTTATCCCGAAAATCTTTTCGAGCCCAGATCTTGGCTCGATAAAACCACATTGCCCAATCTCGACACCCCTAAAATCACTTTCAAGAATCTCGAACTGCTTTCCGCTTGGGTCAATATTCCTAACAACCTTTATCAAGGTACATCAAGGCGAATCATTCTTTCTGAACAGGGATTTCATGGCAAACCTGGATCGCCCGGCGAACAAAATCAAGCTGCGGGTTATGTTTATGGGTACCGTAAAGCCCTCGCTTCCAAAAACATTGATGCATTCATTCTTCATCGCCATGTCGATCACGCAAAAGAGGGTGGGCTCATGCTTGGGCTCTACAGCAATGCGCCAGGTTCTATTGCTACTCCATTGGCAAAAAAAGAGATCTGGCAGGTTTTTCATGATGCAGGCACCCCTCAAGAGTTGCAATCCTTCGAGAAATATAAGAAGATCCTAGGCGACAAAGCTTGGAACGAAATTTATCCCAACCCGCAGTCGAAATAGAGTAACCAATGAACACCCTCCTTCTTATCCTTCTCCTTTGCAATCAATCCGCAGACAACATCTTTGAAAAAGGATCCAAACTTATCAAGCTTGGACCACCCGATTCTGCAGGTGAAGGCCCCGCATGGCACCCAACCCTTGGTATTCTTACCAGCGGACACAAAGGCATACACAGGCTCGACCCCAAGGGCGTGGCATCTATCTATGTTGAAAATGCCCAAACCAACGGCTTGCTCTTTTCTCCCAAGGGAGATCTTCTTGCCTGCCAACCCGGCAAAAAACGCGTCGTCCAGTTCGACTCTTCAGGCAACGCCAAAGTGCTTGCAGACAAATTCAATGGATTCGCCTTCAACCAACCCAATGATCTTTCCCTCGATAATGCAGGAAGGCTTTACTTCTCCGACCCACGCTATGGCCCAAAGGATGGCATGGAACAAAAGGATGCCCAAGGCAACACGATCGAGGGCGTTTATCGCATCGATCCCGATGGCAAAATCCACCGTGTTATCGCACGAGAAGTTGAACGTGCCAACGGTGTTCTCGTCAGCAAAGATGGCAAATGCCTTTATGTCGCGGATAACAATAACGATGTTAAGAACGGTGCGCGAAAACTTTGGCGCTTCCCCAGAAACCCTGATGGCGCAATCAACACCAAGCAACAAGAACTAATCTATGATTGGAAACAAGGCCGTGGCCCCGATGGTTTGAAGGAAGATATTGCAGGCAACCTCTATGTTGCAGGCGGCTTGAACAAGCCTAATCCACCCTTCGAACCCGATGCAGATATCAAAGGCGGTATCTATGTCATCAACCCTAATTTGGAAATGAGCAAAAGGTTGATTACCTTCCTACCTATCCCCACGGATGAAGTCACGAACTGCGCCTTTGGCGGTGCGGATAAAAAAACTCTCTACATCACAGGAGGCGGCACCCTTTACTCAATCAAGACCATCAACCCGGGCTTCGTCCGCTTTCCCTAATACTACACCCGAATTTACTTTCACTATTTCTTTTTCTTCCCCCAACTCCCAACCCTTTTCCATCTGGGAAAAGGGCCCTTCGCTAGCATTGGTGTTGCTAGTATTTAATTTTTGATACTGAGAACTTGTTTAAAGACCGAGGATTTGCGACGGGGATGCCCCGCTGCAACAGATATCGTTAAACAGCAATTAGTTCGATCGTACTAAACGAAGGCCATCGTAGTTGTTTCGAATAGTGGGTGCATCGCCATCACCCCGGGTAAAGGATCGAGAAAAGGATTCGTTAACAAAGAAAGATCCGCCACGCACCACTCTGCGCTCCCCGCTATTAACTCCTTGTGGGTCTTTATTATCTTTTGGATTGTAATCTCCAAACCAATCATTACACCACTCCCATACATTGCCATGCATATCATAAAGGCCAAAGGCATTGGGTTTATAATTTCCCACGGGCTTGATGGTTTCGCTATCGTAATTCGCATCAGCTTTTGAAATTGAATCGCCAAACGAATACGCAGTTTTGGTTCCCGCTCTGCAGGCGTATTCCCACTCTGCTTCGGTGGGCAATCTATAACCACCTTTCGTTTTATCGTTCAATTTCTTAATAAAATCTTGGCAATCCGCCCAGGATACATCTGTGACGGGCAACTTTGCGCCCTTGGTTTTTGTACTAGGGTTGCTACCCATCACACTTTCCCATTGCTCCTGCGTAACTTCATACTTACCCATGAAAAAAGGTTGGGTTATCGTAACTTCGTGATCTTTACCAGATTCTCCCATCATAAATTTTCCTGCTGGGATTAACACCAAATCAATTTTAACCTCTTTGCCTAAGTCTTCTTTTTCTTCAACTTCTTTAGTTAAAGCTTTCGCCACTTGTTTTTGAATTTCTTTAGCCTTAGCCTCATTAAACGGCGCAACCAATAGTTTTGTTGCTGCCGGAATTATTAATTTGGGCGTTGCTGGACCAACAGCAGAAACATTGGTTCGAGCCAAGCGTAAACCACTGTCAAAAGGTCGATGGCTTGGATCAACATAAATCCGATAGGAAGAACGAAAATAAGAGTCAGAATCGTTGAAAGATCCCCCTCTCAATACCCGAGTAGTACCGCTCAACGGGCCAACGGGATTTATCTCAGCATCGCTGGAATATCGCCCATACCAATCGCTGCACCACTCCCACACATTGCCATGCATATCGTATAGGCCAAAGCCATTAGGCTTATAACCTCCGACTTGTTTAATGGTAGCACCTGCTGCACCACCATAATTTGCATCACTCTTGGTAATGGTATCGCCAAACGAATACTTAGTAGTAGTTTTTGCCCTGCATGCGTATTCCCACTCTGCTTCGGTGGGCAGACGGTATCCCCCGTTTGTCTTTTCGTTGAGTCGCCTAATAAATTCTTGGCAATCATTCCAAGAGACATCGGTAACTGGCAAAGTTGGGCCTTTGGTTTTAATACTGGGATTATTTCCCATCACCTTTTTCCATTGTTCCTGCGTAACTTCATGCTTACCCATGTAAAAAGAATTGGTAATCAAAACTTCATGATCTTTGCCTGGATCTCCCATCATGAATTTTCCCGCAGGGATCAAAACCAGATCCAACTCGATTTCCCTGCTCGAGTCTTCAAGGTCAATCTTATCTTGCTTATCCTTTGCCTCTTTCTCCTGCTGTAACCGCAAGGCTTCCAACTGCAAAGCTTTTTCTTCATCTTGCTTAAGTTGAATCTGATTGCTGGTTTCCTCGTCCACATTAGGGCTGGGCTTAATTAAAACAAAACAAACAAACGCCACGGAAATTATAACTAAGGAAAGTGCAACGATTTTCACCTTGGAATTGTAAGGTTTTTGAAAGGCACTTTTAAAAAGCGAAGGTTTTAAAACCACAGCAGGGATTGTAGAACCCTCAACCGGTGGTTCATTGGCGGATATGATTTTAATGTCATCGACGCCAATCGTAACTGCTAGACCATCAACTACTGTTTCAGCAACATCAACTCGATCAATATTCGCTGTTTTAGCGTCTTTATTTTCCAAAGATGATAATGCTGAAATCACTTGAGCCATGTTTGCGAATCGGTCTGCCGCATTCTTTGCCACCATTTTAAAAAATATGTTTTCCAACTCTAACGGGAGGCCTGGCATAGCGCTGCAAAGCGACGGGATAGGCGATTCACGATGGGCCAACAATTTAGCAAACGCAGAATTCCCCGCATACATGAACTTTCCAGTTAACAAGTAGAAAAGAGTAGCTCCCAAGCTATAAATATCAGCCCTTGCATCAACATCTCTCGCAGAAAAGCCCTGTTCAGGCGACATGAAATCTACCGTCCCCATGATCGCTGCTGCCCCAGTTAACATCGAAATATCTTCCTGATTGGAATCAGTTTCGATTTTAGCCAGCCCCATGTCTACTATTTTCACGCTCCCATCAGTTCCAACAATAATGTTTCCAGGCTTGATATCGCGGTGAATCACTCCCTGATCGTGAGCATATTTTAAACCATTGGCTATTTGCAAAATGTAATTGATAGTATCAGGTAATCCTAGCTTGCCCTTTTTGGCTATTATCGCTGCTAGATCATTGCCCTTGATATACTCCATCACCATGAAGACTCTGCCATTGGTTTGATCTGCATCAAACACGGTGATGATATTCTGGTGCACAAGCTTGGCTGCAGCTTTGACTTCTCTTTCGAAACGCCGAATAACTTCTGGATCAATTTTGCTTTTTGATAATATAACTTTAATCGCAACAACTCTGCCAGTACCTGAATGATAGGCCTTGTATACTTGGCCCATGCCCCCTGCGCCTATTTTTTCCAATATCTGATATTTACCCATTACCAAATGCTTGGTGCGGCCACCTAATATTTGTTCCGCTTGGTATTTTGTCAACAAATTCGACTTGATCATATCCCTAGCTAAAGCTTCGCCATCTGCAAAGCTGTTTTTCTTGCTTACCACGACCTTGAATTTTTCTTCAGGCAATATGCCGGAATTAGATAATTGCGACAGAAATGTTTCC
>DBCB01000125.1 GCA_002303765.1 Planctomycetaceae bacterium UBA969 | reverse complement strand
TTCTTGGCCGCAATGTACTACGATGCGCTCCAGAATCAGGATTCTTCACATCAAGCGCACTTTCTTATAAATAGCGGATTTAATTACGATAAATTCCTTGACGAATTTGAAAATTCCAAAGAAGAGGAAGAGTCGGGCGTAATTAAGGACATGTGCGTAAATTTAAATAGACTTGCTAAGAACGGAAAAATCGACGAAGTTATTGGTCGAGATGACGAAATCTTGCGCACGATTGAAGTTCTTGGGAAACGCAAGAAAAACAACCCCGTTCTTATTGGTAAGGCGGGTGTCGGTAAAAGTGCTATTGCTGAAGGTCTTGCCCTTAAGATCGTCAACGGCGATGTACCAGACACCATCAAAAAGGGTGTTGTATATAACCTTGAAGTCGCAAACATGGTTGCGGGAACCTCTTTCCGTGGTCAGTTTGAAGAAAAGATGATGAAGTTGATCGAAGAATTCAAGAAAAAAGAAGAGTCTGGAAGAGAGCTTCCTATCCTTTTTATTGACGAAATTCACTCGATTGTCGGCAGCGGTAACTCAAACGGACTTGACTTTGCAAATATTATTAAACCAGCCCTTGCTCGCGGCCAGCTCCGCTGTATCGGTGCAACTACAGGAGAAGAGTGGCAGAAATTTATCAATCAGGATAAGGCTCTTAAACGCCGTTTCTCTCAGATTGACATTGAAGAGCCTACTCGAGATCAAACTATTGAGATTTTGAAAAAAGCTCGTGTCCATTACGAGAAAAAGCACAATCTCAAATACACTGACGAGGCATGCGTTCGTACCGTAGACCTTGCGATGGAATTTATCACAGATTCCGCGCTTCCAGATAAAGCGATCGATTTGTTCGACTTGGCTGGTTCAGTTCACCGAATTAAGGAGTTTGCAAACGTAGACAAGGCTGAAATTGAATACGCCCTGCACCGTAAAAACGGAATCGCACTTGATGCAATCCGCAGTGTTAAACCAGAAGCTAAGCAAGAGCCAATGGCTCCAAAAATCAAAAAGGATTTGTTTGGTCAGGATCATGCGGTCGAGCAGGTTGTTCAGGTTTTGGAATACTCCTTGGCGGGCATGCAAGACGACAACAAACCACTTGGGTCATTCTTGTTTGTAGGTCCGACGGGTGTAGGTAAAACTGAGCTTGCTAAGTTGCTTGCTCGCGAAATGAAGGCTCATTTTGAGCGAATCGACATGTCCGAGTTCATGGAACAGCACTCCGTAGCAAAATTGATCGGTGCCCCTCCCGGTTATGTTGGATTTGATCAGGGTGGTCGATTGACTAAAACAATCGAAAAGAACCCCCGATGCGTTCTTCTTCTCGACGAGATGGAGAAGGCTCACCCACGGATTCAGGACATCCTCCTTCAAGCGATGGACAACGCCAGAATCACCGACTCTCAAGGAAATCCGATCAACCTTAAAAACGTATTGATCTTGATGACCTCAAATGCGGGTACAAAAGACCTTAATAAGAGGCAGGTCGGATTTGCGTCCAGCGCTGGCCCCCAAAAGATGGATGAAAAAGCAATTAATGACTTCTTTAGTCCAGAATTCAGAGGCCGCCTCAATGGAGTTGTTATGTTCAATCCTCTCGAAGCGAAATATATGATTGATATTGTTGATAAAAACATCCGACGCCTTAATGAAACCAAACTTGTTGGCAAGGGCGTTAAGGTTACTATCAGCGATGAAGCAAAACAGTGGATTGTTGACAAAGGTTACAACCCTATGCTCGGCGCCCGCCCAATTGAAGAGACTGTGAAAAAACATATTCACACAGAGTTGACAAAATCCATTCTTTATGGTAGCATTAAAGAAGGTAAAAAGGATGTATCCATTACCGTGAAGAACGGAGAGCTTGATTTTGAATATTCTTAAGGGATTAATTTTAACTGCGATTTTAGCCAGCAACGCTTACGCTGAGCAGGTTAAAATCGCAGTAATTGATACTGGGTACACAAAGCACCCTGCCTACAATTCTGTAAACCTGTGCGCATCCGGACATTTTGATGCAACCAAAGGCATTGAAACTATTGGCGAAGATTCTGATGTTAGAGGTATCGAAAACCATGGCACACACATTGCTCACATTATTGACGATTATTTAAAAGTTTTGGGAAAAGACAAGTATTGTCTTGTTATCTTTAAAATTTACGACAACAAAAAAGATGTTGTTGAAGCCTCAATTGAGGTTTTAAAAAGAATTAAAAATAGCAATATTCTATACGTTAATTACAGCACCGCAGGTTCTGGTTACGATAAAAAAGAAGACGTTGCAATTAAAGATCTTTTAGATAAGGGTATTAAGATTTCTGCGGCTGCAGGCAATAAAGCGGAATCTTTAGATTCTAAAAAAGTTTACCCTGCAATGTACGACTCCAGAATCTTTATTGTCGGCAACGGTATTAACAATGAAAACAGATTATCTCACTCCAATTTTGGAACTCCTGTTAAGAATTGGCAGAACGGCACCAACATTTCCGCTGGCGGATACGTAAAAAGTGGTACTTCTCAATCCACTGCTATCTTTACAGCAAAGATAATTTATGATAGTATAAAGTATGGGCGACAAAACTCTAATAAGAGAAAGTGAGCTAGATGAAAATCTCGTCGCTAGAATTTACCACACAGAAGAAAAGATAATACTTGAAATATGCTATATGAACGGCAAATTCATGATAGTAAAGAATTACAACAATGATCGAGCCGGAGAAAAAGCTTGCGAAGAATTCGTCGATAGGTTTAAATCGACCGACGATATTTTTAAATATTTTAAAATTAAAAGGAGAGATAGATGACAGCCCTAAACAAAATCGTAGAAGATATTAAGAAGAACAAAACCTTGGCGGAAGAGCAAATTGGCGAAGATAGCGATCCGCGCACCCTCAAGGGGCGTTTGGGCAGAAAAAACTCTGCTAAGGAAAGACTCAAATCTCTTTACCGCGAATATAAAAAGACATTGGTTAATAAGATGGCTATGCTTCTTGTGACGGGAAGCAGAGCCGAAGAGTTTTGCGAGATTGCCCAGTCTGAGGGTAACATGTTTTTAGCCCTTGCGGACAATCTGTACGAAGATCTCTCGACTCGGATTCCTGAGCCTGTAATCAAGCGTGGAATGAAGACCGCAGCGATTTTAGATATTTTGAGTCGTCACCTTGAGGATAAGGCTACTGAGCTTGATATCGCTTCTTATCCAGCAATTGTATATAAAACAAAATACGAAAAGCGTATCGAAAATAGTGCCGATATGCTTGAACTAACCAAAAACATTGTCAACGGCGAAGTTGGTTCCGAGCTTGTTGGGTTTGACGTCCTCGAACAAGTGTCAAGACAGGCCGTAAACGATATGTTTGACGGAAAAATTCTTCCGGTTGTCGTACTGTTAAAAGATGATAGTATTGTGGACGAGGTTGTTGAGGGACTGAAAAAGATTGGCGCGGTATCCACGGTATTGGCTGGAGAAGGAAAAGCCCCTAAAAATTCATCAAAAGTGTCGGACGTGACAAAAGAACAGGTATTTTCTGTTCTTAAAAAAATGCAAAAACAAGTAAGCTCTAAGAGCAAAGGAGAATAAAATGCAAGTAGGTGAACCACGATACGATAACGAACGTAAAAGTAAGAACTATTTTAACCTTGAAAAAGGTGACAATGTGTTCCGGATCTTGCCTCCGCTGGGCAATTTGGCACAAGCAGGACACTGGTCTAAATACTGGTCTATCCACTGGGGATATAAGGACACTAAAGGTAAAAACCGTCCATTCCAAAGCCCTGAGATCAAAAACCACAATACAAAAATGATTGAGGTTGTAGACGCCGCTAAGGTGCGTGTTGACGCCATGTCAGCTAGACGCGATCAGCTTTCTCGTGAGCTTAAGGCTGCCGTTGATAGCCGAAACGTTGCTGAAACAAAGCGCTTGAATGAAGAGCTTAATCAGCTTAAAGAACTTCTTAAACAGTATCGCCTTGAGAAACGCTATTTCTTGAACGCGATGACCTTGGATGGAAAGATTGGACTTCTTAAAATTCCACACAAGGCAAAGGTTGCCTTGGACGAAGAAATTAAAAAGCTTCGCTCAAAAGGCGTCAACCCACTCGGGATTAACGAGGGAAGATTTTTCGTATTCTCAAACGTAGGTATGGGAACCGACACAACATATTCCGTGCGTGTATATGAAGAAACTATCGACGTAGCGGGCATTGGTCAGGTTAAAAAAGAAATGGCTCACAGCCTTTCAAATGATGTTTTGACCCGTCTTTCTACTGAAGCGTTTGAGCTTGAAAAGGTTTATGTAAAGCCTAGCGCAGCTCAAGTTCAGGCGATGGTTGATAACCCTAGTCCAGAGAACATCGAGGCGATTATGGATAGCTTGCGTGTTAAGAACACTAAGAGCGAATCTTCCGATGAAGAAGAGTCTGAAGTTGAAGATGACGTACCAGAGCTTACTATAACTACAGCTCAGCCCTTAGCGTCGGTTACTGCGCAAAGTTTGGGTGCTTCAGCAAACATCACGGTAACTACAGCTCAGCCCGTAGCGTCAGCTATTGTCGCACAGGCACCGACTCCTTCAAAAACAGTCTCTGCAACCTCTTCACAGCCCGCCCCAGACTTTGGTGCGATGTCCAATGAAGAATTCCTGAAGATGATTAATGGATAATATGTCGTCGCAAGACATTATTGGGCATGTAAATACGTCTCTTGTGATTCCCGCCTTCAGGGGGTCACAAGAGATTGTGCTCAATATTTCAAAAACAAAAGAGGCTGAGGATCGCTTAATCGAAGCAAAAAGGGTAAATCCTTTTACGTATGCGGAGCTTGAGCATGCCTATGGCGAATCATATAGAGAGCTTAAAAATAATTTGGCTATTATTGGTCACCAGACCGTAAAAGCCGAAAAAGAATTGAAGATGATTAAAGCAGTCCTTCTGCTGGACAAATATCCGGAGTTTATGAAGGACAAACCAAAAAGTCATGACAATTCCGATATGCGCGAAGCTTTTTTTATGAAAGATCTGGAATATCAAGAAGCCCTCGATAGAATAAACATGTTAAAAGCAATGGAAGCTTTTACTGAAGGCAAAATCAAGGTTATGGAAAATGTCAGTCGCTGGATGCGAAAGCAAATGGACTTGGTCATTAGAAGTGGCGTCAATCCAAACCTATACGTAACCATAAAGGAATAATTATGTCAAATAAGTGGATTAAAGAATTAAGAAGGCATGAGGCAACTGTAGACTATGAATATGATTCGTACGCTCCAGAAAACTGCTATTACACTCCGAGCCCGTACTTTAACTGGATTTTTTCAAATAAATCAAACGGGATTCCAAAAAATGCAAGCGTCTTGTTTTTTTCATCCCCTAAGGCCGGAAAAAGCTTATCATGCTTTTCAATTATTCAGCAGATGCAACAGGAAGACTCTGAGGGGATCGCAATCTATATTTCTACGGAAATACGGGCGGCATTACAAAATGATGTTTTCCCTAGCTTGGATAAAAATAGACTTTTGTGTTTGGATACAAACGATCCCGTTCAAATTTTTGATTGGATTGACAAAGATGTCAGAGCTATGGTTCAAGAAGGAATGCCTCTCAGAATGATTGTTATTGATTCATTAAGCAATATTCAGGGAATCAAAAGACGTGATGCAGATTCAATCGAGCAACACTTAATCGGTGACCAAGCCCTGACCGTAACAGTTGGTTTGGGAAAACTGGTTCCTTTCTGTAAGCAGCATAAAATCCTCTTGTTGGCAACCTCACAAATGAGGGCCAACATTGATGCCGGAAACCCAAGAGCCCCGAAAGAAAAAATGGCAGCCCAGCTTGGGGTCAAGCATGCTTTTGAATATTTTGTTTCGCTTAAGAGGGCGGGAGCTGCAGAAGATAAGCAGGACATTGAAGGAAAAAGCTTTACCGAAGATGATTCGAAAGATGCTCGTGGCGAATCCCTCTTGACAGGACACAAAGTTTATGTTAAGATGGAAGAGTCGTCGATCGGTTCTGCTGGTCGAGCGGGCGTATTCACTATGGATTACGAAAAAGGTATTATTAACCAGCACGAGGAAGTTTTCTGGCTTGGAAAGAATACTGGGGTAATTCAGCTTGAGGGTACGAAGACTTATCGGTTCCGCGATAAAAAATGGAACGGTAAAAAAGAATGTGCATTGGCAATTAGAGACGATAAAGAACTTTACGAAGCAATTTTGCAGGAAGTGAAGAATTTAGATGGAAAAAAATAATGCTGTTGAAGATTTTAATGATGTTTTTG
>DBCB01000173.1 GCA_002303765.1 Planctomycetaceae bacterium UBA969 | reverse complement strand
CTCTCCACAAGCCGCCTCGCAAGTAAGCAGCCTTTGCCGAAGGTATGGTTGCCATATGCGGCCTGCATCTTTTTATCTTCATTGGAAATGTCGAATAACTTGAGATCCTCACTCTTCATGAGCGAAGCTGCGTCTTGCTGGACTTTCAAATAAGCTGCTGCATCGCGATGTGGCGTTTGTGCAACAAACGGGGTTCCCAAGGCTTTCGCAAGTGCAATTCGTCGTACGAAATCTGACTCACTAATCTTTTTAGGAAGAGTGGAGTTTTGCAGACCCGCACCCGGATCGACGATGGGCAGCGGAGCAAGTTGGGTAGGCATGTAACCACTGCGGGGGTGCTGGGGGCTGCCGTTGATCAAGATATTACCGGGCAGAACTGCATTGGCAGAGCCGATCTGCTTAACCGCCCAAGATCCGAGCGAAGGATGCGTTATGGTCGATGTCATGAAATAACTGGTGTGCGCCAGATAGGTACCACGATCATGAATACCCTGCGTGGAAGTCATCGATCGCACTAAAGAAACATGGTGCATTTGTTTCGCCAAGTTGGGGAACCACTCCGAAATCTGAATACCATCCGCACTGGTTTTGATGGCTTTCACGCCTCCCATTTCGGGCTTACCTGGCTTTGGATCAAAAGTGTCGATGTGCGAGATTCCTCCACGCATGTAGAGAAATATCACGCTCTTCGCCTTGCCACCAACTTTATTATCTGCGGCATGGGCAGTGCCAAATGAAGGTAGCAGGCTAACTCCGAAAACAGCTTTGGCAAAACTTTCTACAAAGGTACGTCGATTGATGTCTGTGAGTATTGAGTTCATGTGTCCGCCCGTTTCTATAAAGATTAATGTCTTATGTTAGTTCAAAGCAGCATCACTGGTTAAAAAGAAATTCAGGCGAATTCAGCAGCGCCCAAATTAGGTCATGCTCTGGTGTCGGGCTGGCCTTCATTACCGCTGTAATCCCTGCGAGTTCACCCTCCTTTGCCGAGCGAATAAGAATCGCTTGGTAAATAAGTTGCGTACGCTCAGGGCCTGATGCCTTGCTCGCAGCGAACTGCTTGCGCAGATACGAATCTTCAGCAAGTACACGGGTTGTTAAATCACCATTCATCAGGGCAAGCGAGTGAGTGGAATTCGGGTCACGATTAAAGGCATCAATCTCACGACGGTCGGATTGCCCGAACTGTCGCAGAAAATGCCCCAGTGGAAGAGGGAGCGGTGTTTCTGAAGCACGAATGAAATTTGTGGGAAGTGATTTCCAACGTGGGTCGGTCTCTGTTGTAATCGGTTCGCCCTCGGGCTCTACTGCCATCGCCCGGTTCGCCTCTGCATGCGCAGCAGTCAATCTTTTCACTTCCTTTTCATCACCACGAGCCTTTGCGGCGGCCAACGCTTTCTGCTGCTCCATCCGACGCAGACCAGCCTCGCGTTTCTTTGTGTGCACGGCTTGATCAATGCGAGCTTGCGCGATGATTTCATCCGCAGTCATCAAGGTTAGCTTACGCAGGTAGCTTGGATCAAGTGGGCCACCGTCGCGAGATATAAACTTGCGTTTATCAATATCCTTCACAAGCAAGGCGAGATAGGAATCCCAAATCTGCTCTGCTGACAGTCGCCTTAATTGCGGCCCTAAAAGTGCAGAAGCAACCCCAGGTTCTGGATTCTCTCTTACCGCATTACTTTGATACAAGCGTGTATTTAGCAACACCGCTATAAAGGCACGCTCATCGAAGCGCAGCCGAATCATCGTCTGTGTAAGAAAATCCATTAACTCTGCATGCTCGGGATTAGGCAACGCAGAAAAACTATCCACGGGTTCGATCAGCCCTACGCCCATGACTCGCTTCCAAAGGCGATTTGCAATATTTTTCGCAAAACGCGGATTGCGTGGCGAAGTCATCCAGTCTGCCAATGCCTTGCGCCTATCATCTCCACTGATAATGGCTTCGTCTGCAAAAAGTGTGCGAGGTTCCACCAACTTTCCACGGAGCGAAATATCGTAGGCATAGGTATCGGGAAACTTCAGTTGCATTTTCGTGTCTACGGTCAATCGCTTCAAAGGGGCAATCGTTCCGCTGACGCTCTGCCCGAAAGCCTCATCTTTTGGCAAAGCTGCCATCTTCGCCTTGATCTCAGGATACTGCTTTACATTGTCAGGCGAATACCCACCGGGGCTGCCAAGATTACTCACCCCATAGGTGAACGCAACCATCTGATAGAAATCCTTCTGAGTGATTGGCTCTAATGGATGATCATGGCATTGCGCGCACTCCATTCGCGTGCCTAAGAATACACGGGTCATGTTCGACATATGATCAAGAGGCATGCCGAGATCGCGCACATAAAAACCGACTGCGCCATTTTCCCACAGATAACCTTTTGCAGTCACCAACCTTCGAACAAATTCATCAAAAGCCATGCCCGAGCGGATGGCATCCTTCACCCAAGTATCATAAAGCCTGGCAGGTTGACCTTGCGCGATCTTCGAATTGATGCGCAAAAGATCAGCCTTCCAATTATACATGTGACTGACATAGCCTTCGGTCAAAAGCAGTTCATCGATCAACTTCGAGCGTTTATTACCATCTCGACTCTCAAGGAAACGAGTGCTCTCTTCTAGGCTCGGTATACGCCCAATGACATCGAGATAAACCCGGCGTAGAAAAATTTCATCACTCGCAGGCGCATTTAGTTTGGTGCCCTTATCAACATGAAATTGATCGATCCGCTTTTGAACTTCCAAACTCAATTGCTTAACATCTTTGGTTGAAAACACAACATCGTCCGCAGGCAACGCTGCATCGCGATGATTAAACTTCACCCATGAACCCATCTTCGCACCATCAGCGATCCATCGCCTTAAAATCGATCGCTCATCATCGTTTAAAGGCTGTGCCCCGCCCTTAATCGGAGGCATCACATCCTTATCCGTATGAGGCAGCGACACACGCTTCATTAACTCGCTTTCGTCTGGCTTTCCTGCAACGATCACATCGCCAACAAGGATTCCCTTTACCGAATCAAGACGCAGGCCACTCTTTGGCTTGGCCTGCTTTTCGCTATGACATCCAAAACAATGGTGATAAAAGATCGGCAGAACATCTTGCTCGAAGCGTGGCGAATCTGCGGCCCCTGCCTGTCCAACAATAGATAAAATAACAACGCAGATGCCCAGCAATGCCGACAATGAAGGCTTCGAGTTCATGCACAAATTATTCATTAATTGAGTTCCTGACTTGATGTTTAGCATGAAACCACAAGACATCGTAATGGCTGGAAGTGCGATTTGGAAATGAAAAACTTTTATTGAAATGCACGCCACCTCTTGCAGATCAACTAGAATCAGGCTTATTACTAGGCTAGGATTTCCGAAATCACCCTACATTCGCCATCTATTTGAGTAAGGCGCTGTTGTAATCCCTGAAAATAGCCCATAAACGAGATTTTACCTTGCAGAAATCCAAGCTTGAACTTGCAATCCATGCAATTCAATCGGATAATATTTGAAGATTTGTTTTTGTTATTCATGCTGGTTTTATTTTTAGCACCTGCACCATCATTCCATAAGAGATTCTAATGTTAAAACCCCTCAATAGACGAACTTTCCTTCGGGCAGCAGGTATGACCATGGCTTTGCCCATGCTAGATGCCATGGAAGCAAAGCTTGGCGCTGCAGAAAAAGCAAAAGCTGTCCCACGTAGAATGGTTGCAATCCAAACGAACATGGGTATCCTGCCCCAATTCTTCTTCCCAGAAAAAGCAGGCAAAGATTACGAACTATCACCCTACTTGCAAAGGCTGGGCGCCCATCGCAAAGAAATGTCCATCTTCTCTGGCGTAAGCCTTCCTGGAGTTACAGGCTCGCACGCTGCTGAAAAATGTTTCCTTACCGGAACCCCACATCCTGAACGAGGCGGCTTCCGTAACTGGATCTCACTCGACCAATTCGCTGCAGAGCAAATGGGTAACCAAACCCGCTACCCTTCCCTCGTATTGGCTATGAGCAGCGAAGGTGCAACCCTAAGTTATACTCGCAGTGGCGCCCCTATCCCCGCAGAGAGAAGCCCGAAGAAGGTTTTCCAAACTTTGTTCCTGCAAGGCAAGAAGGAAGAAGTTGCTGCCAATATTGAAGCTATTAAGCAAGGTCGCAGTATGCTCGACTTCGTGGGCGATCAGTCGAAAAGATTGAACCGCTCGCTTTCGAAAACAGATCAGGCACGCATGGATCAGTATCTCTCTTCCGTACGAGAGCTTGAAAAAAGATTGCAAAGCTCGGAAGAATGGGAATACAAACCTAAGCCCAAAGTTACCGCCCTGCCTCCAGAAGACATCGAAGATTCACGCGAGTTTGTCAAGAAAACTAAACTCATGTTTGATGTCATGAAGCTAGCCCTGGAAACCGATTCCTCCCGTATCATCTCATTGTTTATCGATACCACCGTGATCCATAACATCACCCATCATGGCAACCGACCAGAAGTGATTGCAGAACTGCGCTCTAAAGAAGAAGGCCAGTTCGATGTACTTAATGGCTTCCTCAATGGCTTGAGCGAGGCTAAGGAAGAAGGGCAGTCTCTGTTGCAACGCACCATGGTTCTTTATGGCACTTGCATGGGCAGCGCCAACTCGCATTCCAATGTTAACCTGCCCGTGTTGCTTGCGGGTGGTGGGTTCAAGCATGGCCAGCATCTTGCCTTCGATACCAAGAATAATTATCCTCTGAGCAATCTTTATCTTTCCATGCTGCACAGATTGGGGATCGAAGCGAAAGACTTCTCCACATCGAAAGGCACCATGACCGGATTGGAGATGGTGTGATCAATCCCATGCGAATTATTCAAACCAAAAACCTTTGGGCACTTGGTCTTTATCTTGTATTGGTGCACCATTCATTTACTGCAGAACCAACAATTAATCCCTTCCTTGAAAAGCACTGCATTGCTTGCCATGAGGGCGCCAATAAAAAAGGTGGGCTTGATCTTACTCTACTAAAGGTCGATCTGAACAATTCAGATAACTTCAGCTCATGGGTGAAAATTCACGATCGCATTCAATCGGGTGAGATGCCCCCGAAAAATAAGCCCCGACCTTCCGAAACCGACAAAGCTGCGTACACAAAATCCTTGAAAGAATCGCTTCTAAAAACCGAGCAGGCAAAGCTTGCAGGCGCGGGTCGCACTGGTATTCGCAGGCTTACTCGAACCGAATACGAGAACACTATCCGCGATCTTTTTGATATGCCTGGCATTGCACTGCAGGGCTTGCTGCCTGCAGATGGATCTGCGCATGGTTTCGATAAAAACAGCGATGCCCTTGATATTTCGCATGTCAACCTTTCCAAATATGTTGAAGCTGCAAACCTCGCCCTCGACCTTGCAACCGCAACCCGACCAAATCCCCCTATCGTGCAAAAACGTCGCATCTCTCTTGCAAACTCAGGCGGTTTCGTTGCGCATATCATCCTCAATGGCGATGGTGTGTTGCTCAAAAATAAGAAACCTGATCCTGATTTTCCACCCGCTGCAGAACAGAGTCATCTGGATGAAGGGGCTCACGAACGCATGGGGTCTTTTCGTAATGGTTCCAGCGTTGGGCTTTTCCGCCATGAAGATGAATCTGTAAGCCCGTACTTTATCGAACATGTAACCATTTATCCCGGGCTCTATCGTGTTCGCACCTCCCTATGGAGTTACCAATGGGATAAGGGTCAGGTACTTCCTTCTCGTGGTACGGAAGCCGCACGGTTATCGGTTGTGCAACTTACAGGCGATGGTCGTGGTGGCCAGCATCCCAGTTATGTATTGGGTTATTACAACGCCCCTTCCCTTGAATCCAAGGAACACGAATTAACCACTTGGTTAAATCACAACGAGATAATCGGATTCAACACCGCCTCACTGGCACCCGTTGCAAATTACTCAAGAAAAGGCCGGGCGATGGCCTTCACCGGCCCTGGAATAGCTTGCGACTGGCTTGATATCGAAGGGCCGTTGCACAGCGTATGGCCTCCGAAAAGCCATCAGACTTTGTATGGTGATCTTCTCATTACGGAGTTCAAGCAAGCGGAACAAAAAGAAGTAAGGCCGCCTCAACGAAAGGCAATCAGACAGTTAGGCGCAGGGAAAAACCGGCCTGATCTTGTTACCGGGCTCTGGACTGTGAAAAGTGAAAACCCATTGAAAGATGCGGATCGCCTTTTGGCTTCTTTTCTTCCCAAAGCTTTCCGCAGGCCAGTTTCAGATGATGTTCGCAAAGAATATGTCGCTCGGGTAGAAGAGCGTTTAAAAGCGGGCGATTGTTTTGAAACTGCAATGCGTTGGGCTTACCGGGCAGCGTTGTGTTCCCCTGATTTCCTCTATCATGTAGAACCAGATAACAAGCTTGATGATTATGCTCTTGCAAGCCGTCTATCGTACTTTTTCTGGAACTCGATGCCCGATTCCCAACTACTTGAGCTTGCCTCCAAAGGAAAGTTAAAATCCAAGGAAGCACTGCGTGTGGAAGTTGATCGGTTACTAAAAGATTCTCGCTCGCAGCGTTTTATCGAAGACTTTTTAGGCCAATGGTTAAAGCTTAGGCAGATTGCTGCCAACGATCCTGACCGTGGGTTGTATCCAGAAGCGAACCCTTATTTACAAGATTCCATGGTTGCAGAAACCAGGGCCTACTTCCGCGAACTCATCGATAAAAATCTGGATGCATCGCACCTCGTAAAATCTGACTTTGTCATGATTAACGAAAAGCTTGCAAAGCATTATGGGATCAGCGGTGTGACAGGCGCTGAGATTAGAAAAGTTCCTTTACCAAAAGATTGCCCCCGTGGAGGATTTCTTACCCAAGCCGCAATCTTGAAAGTAACTGCCAACGGCACAACCACATCGCCTGTGCCACGCGGCGCTTTTGTTCTCGAACGCATTCTTGGAGAACGGCCCGATCCGCCCCCTCCAAATACTCCCGCAGTCGAACCAGATGTTCAAGGCGCAACCACCATACGCGAACAGCTCGCAAAACATCGTGCGGATTCTTCTTGCGCTTCATGCCATGCCAAGTTTGATCCACCTGGTTTTGCCCTAGAATCCTTTGATGTGATTGGCGGATTCCGAACCCGTTACCGCTCCATAGGCGAAGGCGACAAACCAGAGCGTGGGCCGATTGATCCGTTCATCAATATCAAGTTCAAACTAGGGCAACCAGTTGATCCTTCGGGTGTAATGCTGGGCGATAAGCAGTTCAAAGATATACAAGAGTTGCAAGCAATTCTTGCAGCAAATCCCGAGCGATTGTTGAAAAACCTGCTCGAACAATTTGCAGTTTATAGCACAGGCAGACCCATTGCTTTTAGCGATCGGGATCAAATTGCAAACCTAGTTGAAGCCACCATGAAAAACAAAGCGGGCGTTCGAACCCTGCTGCAAGAATTTGTACAAAGCGAAATGTTTCAGACCCGCTAATAATTTTATCCAGGCCTATAATCATGACTATTTCAAATGCATTAATGAAGACCGCTATGACTATGGGTTTCTTACTCGTAGCACTGAATGTTCATGCGGAAGAAACAAAAACCAAGGTCCGCCTGTTTGGAGTTTTCTCTCCCGACCGAGAAAAAGACCTCCGGAAAATTACCGATGAATGGACCGACATCAAACTAGAGTCAGTCGATTTCAAACATGCTGAAGGCGTATTTGTTTTCGATGCTGATAAGTTGTTCCCAAAGGCCAAACCTGAGCAGATCATCACCAACCTTGATAACAAACTTCGTACCTCAAGCAACAGCACCTTTGGAATCAAGCCCCTTTCCACTGTAGCCAAAGATAAGCTGGTTCGAATTGAAATTGGAGTGGTTGGCCTCGATTGCAAGGCTTGCAGTTTTGCAGCATACAATATCGTTGCAGGCGTTGATGGCGTAGAACAAGCAACTTGTAGCTTTAAAGATGGCTTGATAACCGCATTAATCGATCCCGCCAAAACACAGAAATCTGTTTTGGAAGATACTCTAAAAAAGCGCAATGTAACCCTCAAACAAGATCAGGTTACCAAATAAACGCTTTCAACTACTCTTTCCTCTTTTGAACCACGGGTTGATTATCCACCCAGCGCTTCAACAGCAGATAACCTTCATCGGTTGGGGTATAACGCCTGCCTCCCTGATGCCCATCTTCCTGCGCATCTTCAACATTCAATGGCTTGCGAAGTACTTTACTCTTAGGCAGATTCGACAAGTCCACACGCTTTTGCATAAGGCGATAGTTGACCAATAAATTTGATGTTGAAATATAACCAAACTCATCCGCAGGCTGAAGTGTAAGCGAAGGCACCTTACCAGGAACCGCATGGCAAGCGAGACAACTTTTGGAATCTTCACGCTTCTGCCTAACCAGTTCGGGCATGACATAATCACGGAAATAAACAACGTCATCAAGCTGCGCTTTGGTCGGCTTAGGGGTTCCATCAGAAGCCAATGAAACCGAAGGATCTTTTTCCTTTCGCATTGCATCCATCAATTCAGGCAAGAACTTTTCAGTCCCCTGTTTCAGCACATTTTCTGCGATCCTTTTAAGTTCTCCGACCTTTTCAAATTCCACAACCTTAACCAAAGCATTCAGCACTTCAGGGTTACGGCGCAATGCTGTTTGGTTTGCCATCTTGACTGCCAAGGCATGGGTTACAGGATCTGCATTAGGCCCAAGTTGATCCAGATAAAGTTGCAAGGCACGATCCTTGATTGTCAAATTTTGATCTGCAGCATCAGACTTGCCATCAGGTTTAACTTTTGTTGCAGCCATGCCCTTATGAGATAAAATCCACGAGATACTTCGAACCCAAAGATGGGCTTCGAGCGGATTAAATGTTTTCGAAGGGAAATAACTTCGAAACACAAGATCATGTTGCAAATCTGGATTTGTAGCAAGTACCTCGCCAAGCCCTTCTGCAAGGTACCAATTCGCAGCGAATGTTTTTTCTGCTTCTGCTTTCTTAGCGGGGTCAGTAATTGCTGCAATTGCTTCGCGTGATTGGTAGTTTTCAAATTTCGGAATGATCAGGTTAAAAAAGTTCCGCTGCTGCTCTTCCGTTGTTGGAATCACCCAATTAACCTTGGCCCAAAGCCGAAGTATAGGATCGGATATCTGAGTCCTTCGGGGTGGCTCCAATGCGCCTCGCATAATCTGAGCTATCTGAGGTTCCACCAATTCAGGGACCGCTGCCAACTTAACTAATCGTGGGTCCGTGATTGCTTTTGAAGCTAGTTCCCTTAATGGTTCAGGGCCTTTCAACGAGTAATTGACAACGAAATCACCCAGTTCACGATTGGGAATACCAGTCGCACCTTCCAAGCCAATACGAATCATGTCGAGATCTTTTTCTTCCTTGTTGGATTCCAAATACGATAACATAGCATTTCCAAATAACTGCCCCGCACCAGGCGTTGCATATCCCATTTGGCCCGGGCCACCATCACCACCAGAGAAAGTATAAAAGGTTCCCGAAATGCCAACTAATCTTCGAACCAATCTTTTGCGAATTTCTGGGTCAGCATTTTCAAGGCGATCATTAAGCATCGTAATAAGACTGGCCAACTCCTTATACTGATGCGACCGAGAAGCATTTGCCCTATGCCCATTTGCGATAAACAATGCATGGCTGGAATATCGATTACTGTACTCCACCAGAGAATTGGGCTCTGCTGTTTCCAACATGCGTGCCCAAGATGCATTAATTGCATTTCGTATTGGCGGGTTCCAAACCCACCACTGCCAGGCAGCCTTAACGGCCCAAGCCCGCACTGCAGGGTGTGAATCTTGAGTAAATGCATGATCAAAAAGTTTGCCTAATTTTTCCCAATCTACCTTAGAGCCTGAAAGAACAGCATCAGCACGCATATTGAGAACTTGCATGATTGATTCTCGTGCATAGTCATCCCCCGTAGATGCGATTTCATAAACCAAATCCCAACCTTTATCATCGAGAAGAGTCTGCCTAAAACCCCAGACCGCTGCATCGCGAACCATTCGCACTGGGTCTGATAAGCCCGCTTTTAAAGCGTTTAAAGCCCCTTCATGATGAAGAGATCCAAAGCCAATCATGGCCCAATAACGCACACCAGCATTAGCATGCTTGGCTGCTTCAACCAATTGTCCAAGATCTTTTTCATTCCCATGCAGAGCAGCCTCTCTGGTTTTTTTTACAATCGCAGGCAGCGAGTTATTTTTAATCGTAACATCTTCATCACCATCTTTGCTCGCAGGATAAATCCGGGACAAAGCATGAAGGGCGTAAGCCGATGTTACAAATCCAGTTTGGGCTGCACGATTCCAACGGCCGGATGGATCTTGCATTGCTAATAGCGCCTTCACACCTTTTGCCACCACGGGATCATCTTTACCCCGCCCTGCACTGGTTAGCCCCATGATAGCCAGGGCAGTTGGTGCAGGATCAGAAGACTCTGCATTTTTTCCTTTTTTGGATGCAACTTTTCCATCAGGATCAAATCCCCAAGAGCCATCTTCATTCTGGATGCGAACCAATCGAGCTTCATCTTCTGAAATTACTTTTTTGACATCTGCGATAAATTGTGCCACCGCCATTGCGTTTAAAGGCTTCTTATCGAGCTCAGTTGCCTTGCGAAGTTCATGTTCATATTTACCAATAGGAAAGATTCGATGAAAATAATCTAGCCTAAGCGCAACATCATCAGTGAATTTAGGTTGCACAGCGAGCACCTTACGAGCTTTATCCTCAAGAGCACGGAAGTATTCGGGCTTCGAATGTTTTTGCCAAGCCGCTTGAAGAATTTCAGAAGAGAAGACATAAACGATCACTTGCCCAACATTAGAGCCAGGCCCTGCGGCATTGATGCCACCCGGTTCCCCCGTTTGAAGTACAAAGTTGGTTGTGCGCAATTGCATTGCAGAGTGCAATTTCAAAGGTTGCAAAATACGCTCCAAATGAACAATATTAAAGCCCGCAGCTCGGGTACCGGCTGGCCCATCACCAAGATCAAGTGGCGCAAGGCTTGTATTGTTTGCTGCGTCTTTAAGTTCATTGGTGGGGCGCAGGCATTCATACATGACATTGCGAAGGTGCCAGAAGTTCTGAACATTTTCAAGTTTATAGCCATTTAAAAGGGGAACTGCAGGGCCCCATACTCCCGATTGCGTATGACAACTCATGCAATTTGTACCAAGCAGATTACCCGTATCACGAATACGGCGTTCAACGCTTGCGCCCCTTGGCCGATTTGTCAACCAAGCATCAACCTGCCCAATTTGTGTGTACATCCCCTGGCGGATTGCCAATCGTGGATCTTCATGGGGGCCTGCCTTAAGCAGCCGAATTTGCAACTGATATCCAGGCGCATTAGCCTCTACGCGAAAGTAATAAACTTCGCCAGGCTTAAGTGTCCTGCAAATATTTGCACGATGCGATTCCTCTTGTTGATGGGTGCGTTCATTTGCATCCGCCCCTTCACGATATTCCACCATCACCAAAGACCCAGGTGCCTCAGATGTTTTCTTTGCATCCTTATTAATCTGATAACAACGAATCCTATGTGCGATCAATGGATTAGGCATGCCTAACTGTGCGGTTAATAACCGCTGCTCGGTGCCCTTATAGACAAACTTGTACCAGTCTTCTCCCGATTGGCCGACTTTACCATTGTCAAAAAACTCTATATCATCGGCACCACCCAAGATCTCCCAAGTACGCACTGCATTTCCCGAAGCAGGGCTCAATTCAATCGTCTGAGCTAGTTCTGGCAAATCATTTGGCTCGTATTCAAATACGGTACGATGGTCGTCCTCATCTTTTGAATTAATAACAAATGGTGTTACTTGGATTGTCATCAGGGCCTTAGTGCCCTCTGGCCAAGCTGTGATTTTAGGAAGTGGAAAAAGTTTAGGCGTATTACCTTTTTCTCGCCAGCGTATGCTTGCATTCCCTACAGGGTCTTCGTCAACCACGGGTGTAATCCGAAGCGTGTACTTGCCAGAAACAGGTGCCCGGTAAGTCGTATAAACATCGCCATCAAGCGCATGAAGAATCTTGCGCCAGTTGGCTGCAGCGGGCACTCCTTCGGGTGATTGCCATTCAACTGCAACGCGCCCATTAGCAGGCAATTTAGAGGGCTCATTAATGCGGATGGAAATCTCAACTGCTTCCCCCGCTTTAAGATCGTGAACCTGCTGCAAGCTATCAACAAGAACCACAGGCCCTGCTTTAATCTGCAATGGTTTAATCAACAACAGCATCGATAGTGCTAGCAAATAAAAGAACCTAGTCATATTAAATAAGCTCCAAGGAAAGTTACATCTGGCAATCACGATGTCAGGCAGGCAGAATTAAGATTCCATCATAAAAGAAGTATTGGTGAAATGCTAGAAAAGATACTGTATCGATAAAGGGTAGTTGTGTTTTTTGCAGCAATATGCCATTATCCCGCTTGGCAATTATGCCGGGCACCTGTTATTTGACTTAAAAATCCAAAGGAAACTATCATGACCACCAAATTTTCCATACTTAAAGTAATTGCAATCTTTATTCTTACCACGACCATTGCTGCAGAATCATTAGCTCAAGCGCCCAAACCTACCGCAAATAAATCTCAGGAAAGTATCGCTGCTGCCATTAAAGGCCTTTCCACCGATTGGTCTACTGCGATGCTTAAGGGCGATGCAAGCATACTTGAACGCATCTGGGCAACCGATTTCATCTATGTCGAACCAAATGGAAAAAGGTTCAACAAAGCAGAAGGAATCGCAGGCATGAAAAATAGTACGGAGAAGCTTACTTCTGCAGTGGCTGGCTCGATTGATGTTCGTGTTTATGGTGGTGGAACCGTTGCTGTAGATATCGGCGACTACAAAGAAATCGGCACTGATAAAGACGGTAAGCCTTTCGAAAGATTGTCCCGCTTCACCAACGTATGGGTTCTAAAAGAAGGCAAATGGCAATGCGTCAGCGGCCATGCCTCGAGTGTACCGGTAAAATAGTAATTACGGGTGATATAAATTTTCACTCATCTGTACGGAAGGTGATCGCTGGAAGCCCCTCTTTGTTGAATAGATTAACGATGGGGTTCCAAGCCCACCCATAACGCACAAATTTTGGTTCTGCGATTTCGGGGGATGAAACAATTACGGTTTCGCCTTCGATTGTTGCATCCGCCCACACAAATTTTTTATCAACGCCAGCGATGATGAAGCCCGTCAACTTTTTATCGCCCGGCTTAATCATCAAGCCTCCCCCGATATTCTTGAAGTGCAAGCGAATCTTATCTTTATTAACTTGATCGATTTCCATTTTCATAAACTCAGGGCCAGAGTAGACCAACTCTTTTTCACCATAAACAAGGTGGCGAGCAACCAGAGACAATCTGCGCCCCACCTCTTGTTTATTGCGGGGATGAATATTATCCGGATCACCAATATCGATCGTCATGGCCAAGCCTGTGTTGGGAACAGTGCGAGCGGTGCGCCATTGTGATTCACGAATTTCAGCCCAACCTGGTTCAATGGGTTGGGTTTGCAACTTGTTAAGATTTGCAAGAGAAACGATTAGGAATGGAAAATCACCCACTTCGAACCGTTCGCGCCAATCTTTGATCAGCGTGGGCAACAACCTGCGATATTGCAACCAGAATGGCCCATTCGCCTCGCCTTGATACCACAATGCACCCTTGATTGCATAAGGTTCCAGCGGAGAAATCATTCCGTTATACAAACCAGTGATTGTCTTATAGTGGCCCAATTGTGGAGTTGGAAATGGTGGAAGATCATTAAACTTTGCTGAGGCTTTTGCTTTCCATATTCCTTTTAACGCAATAATATCTTTACCGGGATTTGATGCAGGCCGAATATTCATGTTTGTAGGTTGCGAGCAAAATCCTCTGGGAGAAGCATTGTTTACTATCGCAACAACTAGCAAATTACTTTTACCTGCCTTCACCAGATTTGAATCCAAAAGATAGGTGCGGATGTTTCCCGGGATTTGCTTTGAACCAACCACTGTTCCATTAAACCAAACTATGTCCGCATCATTGATAACAGAAAGATTCAGCGATAAATCCTTCCCTTTCATTGATTCAGGAATATCAATCGTATTGCGAAACCAAACAAGCCCGTTGTGATCCTTCAAGCCTGTTTCATTCCAAGGCTTGGGTACTTCAATATCTACCCAACTGCTGGTATCAAGATTCGGATTAGAAGTATAATTTTCCTTTGCACTTTGAGGGTCAACCTTCGCAGTCCATTTCTCCAACGCTTGAAAAAAATCAAAGTTCGAACCATATGCTGAAGATGTCATATCTAACTCATTCAGGCGATCTTTGAAATCATCAGGCATTTGTTTTCGAAGGGCGGATCCACTTGTCCATGCTTCTGCAGCACTTGCACCCACCGAGCTATGAATGATGCCAATAGGGACTTTTATCTTTTCGTTTAATTCCCTTGCAAAAAAGTAACCAACTCCTGTGAAGTTCTTTGCAAACTCAGGAGTGCACATTTCCCATTTTGCCTCTGGAGGTAATTTCATTGGCACTAAGGATGGAAAAAAATTGACCGTGAAGGATCGAATATTCATATGATTGGCGTTTTTAACTTCTGCCTCGGCATTATTGGAAAGACGCACCGGCCAATTCATATTCGACTGGCCCGAACAAAGCCAAACATCGCCAAAAAGCACATTGGTCAATGTTTCTTTTTTATTTTTCCCACTGATGACAAGTTGATGGGGGCCACCCGCGGGAAATGGCCCTATCTTGGTTGTCCACTTCCCATCTATCCCTGCAGTTGCAATAGCGCCTGTTGATTTTCCATCCACTTGAATTTCGATCTGATCGCCCGGGTTACTCCAACCCCATATAGGAGCTTTAATTTCCCTCTGTAACACCATGTCGGTGCTAAATAGCGGGTGCACGAAAGGCAATGCTCGAGGTTGAGTTGGCCACCAAGGCTGGGGGCCCTTCGGTTGTGCCTGCACACTGCTTTTAGAAATCATTACTAGCAAAAGAATCAAACTGATTCTCAGTAAAAAGATATAACGCATCATTTTGTCTGAACCTTTAGAAAAGATTAAACGCTGCACTTTTATCATTTGGCATGGTTACTGATCAGCTTACTTTTTATTCCGAGAAGATCTACAACTTCTTTAACAACACCCTTGTTTTTCTTTGGTGCGCTGAAGTACCAGTTCTCTAAAAAGCTTTCAAAACTATTAGTGGCATCAGGCCGGCCAAGGTTTAGGTAGCGAAAAGCCTCCCACTGGCTGGGATCACGCTCTAGCATTCTAAAAATATGGATCGCAACAACTCGATTTCGCTCACGAAGATGGGGATCAGCTTTTAGAGCTGGACGGTTATCATTAAACCACTGGGGCATTTTTTCTACGGTTGGTATCTCGGTATCTTTTAACAATTTATCGAGATATTCTTTGTGAGCGGGGGCAAAACTTTTCCAATTCATGTATGGGGGATCTGTCTTCCATGTTTCTGCCATTCGCGCCAAAACAAATAATGAAGCCGCCTCGGCTACAGTTTCTTCAAACCACTTATTCTCATTCCCAATCTTATTATCGTTTATGCGTTCATAGTGAGAAACAATATGGCCAAGCTCGTGACCAAACTGAAAAGCAAGCTGCGCCCAAAAACGACCCTTAACAGCTAAACGAACTGTGTATTCCCCATTTGCCGCCCGTTTGAAATCAACTTGAGGCACAGTATCTGAAGCCACAACATGGATGCGGATGATCTTGTTCTGCGGAATATGCTTCAGCAACTCCCGCCCTGTGGATTCGAGAACCCTGCGAATATCCTCTGGCGATGCATCACCCCATCCTCCCGCTTCTATTCGAAATACCAATTGTTCAGATATGGGAATTCCTTCAGACGGGAATGCGAGTGCACCCATGCTTGTAAAACATAAAATGAATGCAAGACTGAGAAGAACATTTTTATGATTCATGCAAACGCTCCGCCGCTGGTTTATAGCAACCAACAACAAAATTTAAAAAGCGTTGGCTGATTACTTTTCTTTATAAATGATATCCACTGCAAGGCCTGCTGCTAGCATTAAAATAGCCTTGGCGGGTGAAGGTTCATCATTTAAGGCGATCATATAATTATCTGCAGAGGTGAACATTTCTTTTCCTACACCGGCCCACTTCTTAGTAATTGTTCCTATCTCGTTTTGTTCTCTATCAAGGAATTTAAAAGTCCATCCAACCCAATTTCCCTGCACAAAGGCAACTTCA
>DBCB01000178.1 GCA_002303765.1 Planctomycetaceae bacterium UBA969 | reverse complement strand
TGCTTCAGTTCAGTGCAAGTTCCCCTGCTAATGGTGCGATGGCCACAACCGATCTACATCGTGTTGCCAACGCCCGAAAAGCTTTCACAGGACAGTACAATGGGTTGCTTAACCCCACCATCATTCAGGCTAAAAGCGTCCAAGAAAACGCCATCCTCATGGCGGCAGAAAAAGAACCTGAAAAAGATGCACCTTGGAAATCCATCGCACTCGTGCAGAAAAAATTAGCATTGTTCGAAACCGAATATTTATTGTTCGAACGAGGCGATGCCTTCTTTTCTGAACTATTCACAATGGCAAGGCGAATCGTGCGCATGGCAGATGAGCTTCCCCAACCCAGCGGCAAAAGATTCCGCGAATACCGCGACTCAAATTTAGATTCCCTCAAGTTCGAGCTTTATTCCCCTGCGCCAATTCATGCTGCATTAGAGCAGGCGAAACTCGCTTCATCACTTTCATTCATGGCGGAAAAACTAGGTGGCGCCCACCCCATGGTTAAACTCGCGCTGGATAACGAACCACCCGCAGTTCGTGCAGCTTCCTTGGTGCAGGGCTGCAAACTCTTTAACCCCGAAGAACGAAAAAAGCTTGTGGAAGGTGGCAAAGCAGCAACCCAAGCCTCTACCGATCCTTTCATAAAACTAGCCCGTGAAATAGATGCCACATCACGCGAACTCCGCCAGCGTTACGAAGAAGAAGTTGAAGAACCCGAAAGGCAGGCGTATTCTGATATCGCTCGAATCCGCTTTAAAACGCTTGGAAAAAATGTCGCTCCTGATGCAACCTTTACTCTAAGGCTGGCATTTGGAATCGTTCGGGGCTACCAGCTTGATGATAAAGAAATCCCCTTTCATACCACATACAAAAGCCTTTTCGATCGCAATTCTCTTATGCAGGGGAAGGTACCATTCGATTTACCCGAACGATGGTTACAAAACAAAGATAAGCTAAAGTTGTCCACGCCTTTGAATTTTGCAAGCACCGCAGATACCATCGGGGGAAATTCGGGCAGCCCGGTTCTTAATCGGGAAGGCGAATTAATTGGCGTGAACTTTGATCGCAACCGACATGGTTTGGTTCGCAATTTTGTTTATACCGATGTGCAAGCCAGGCATATTGCGGTTCATACACAAGGAATATTAGAATCTCTGCGAACCATTTATCAAGCAGAAGATCTAATCAAGGAAATAGCTGACCAATAAGGTTTAGGATTAATTTTCGAAAGCTTTGGCGAGCCAATCGTAGGCGATCCTGCGGATTTCATTAGGGAAATCGTGTTTGCATTCGGGATAGTATGCCTGCAAACCAGTGCGGGAATTCAACAAACTAAAAACCCCCTGAGCCGCAGCAACGCATTCCTTGACTCCAACCACTTCAAAATTACTGTCTTCCATGGGTGCATTAATAAACAACGCTCGCGGAGCAATGGTTCCCAAAATTTCAGGAAAATCAAAAGGCACATACTCCGTTTTCAGTTTATAAACGGTTGCCAATCTGGGCATGTATCGATCACTGGTCCAGCCCTTGATATTGCCATTGTAATACCGAGGGAAACTGGTGAATCCACAACTTGTAATAACAGCCTTTAGTCTTTCATCAAAGGCAGCAACAAACAAACTGTTGTGGCCTCCCAAAGAATGGCCAATGACTCCTATTTTCTCTTTATCAACGGATTCCATGGCACACAAAAGATCAACGGCACAGATGTGATTCCAAACGCCCTTGATAGTACCACTGGCATGTTTACTTTTCTTAAAATCATACTGGTAATCGCCAAAGCTTGGATAATCAGGCGCCAAGGCAATAAAGCCTCGCAGTGCAAGTTCATGGGCATAATGAAGATTAGGCAAGCCTCCAAGGCCTGCAGGTTCTCCCTTACCAATCGAAGTGGTTTGATGCAGGCAAAGCATGGCTGGAACTTTGCCTACTATTTTATGTGGTATGAGAAGATAAGCAGGAACACGGTCGCCTTCTTCAGAGGCATAGGTTATTTTTTTAAGCGTGTACTTTTCCTTGGCAGTCTCTTCAAGAACCTTTACATCGAGAGGAACTTTTTTCGTGGGCAACGGCCCCATGACTTCCTGCATCGAATTCAAAATGTGAGATCTTCTTTTAGCCCAATCTTGTGCATTCCTAACAGGGACTAGATCGCCCTTGGCATCAAAAACAACGAGAAGACTATGCTTTTCAGGGTATCGAAGCTTAACAGGCTCTGCACCCAATGATGCTAAACAGAGAAGTATCGGGATCAGCATGGTTTACTTTTCGCCAACACAGTAAAGAAATTTCTGACTTCGAACAAAAAGCTTGCCATCAGAAACTGCGGGTGAAGCGCCAAAATCTAGCGCAGTGCCGTTGCCCAGAACATTCCGGTAAAGTACTTTAAAATCCAGACCAGGATCAACCACAACGGTTTCGCCATCATCCATCAAGAAAAGCAATTTGCCTCTCACGATGATTGGCGAACCCAGAGTCTTATTTTTGCCATTACCCAAACGAACATCATAGATTTCCTTACCGGTGTTAAGGTTAATTGCGGTAAGCATACCCTTAGAGTCAGGCTGATAAATAATGTTGTTGAAAAGCACAGGTGACGAAACATCGCGGTGTTTTTTTCGTTCTTCCTGCCAGGCCACATGGCTTTTTGTCACATCACCTTCGCCTGGCAAACGCAGTGCTTGGCAAGGCCCGGGCCTTCCTGAAAGAATGAAGATAAGCTGGCCATCAGAAACAGGCATAGGTTCGCCAAACTTGGCTTGATCTTTAGCATCACTGCGATCGCAGCGCCAAAGTTCTTTGCCCGTTTTGGGATCATATCCCGCAACCCGGTTGGGGCCGTTAAGAACCAGATCCTGCCGGCCCGCTGCTACTTTCATCATCATGGGGGTGCTAAAGCCTCTGCCAAGGTCACGCTTTGTTTCCCACTTTATTTCCCCGGTTTTTTTATCCATCGCAATCAAACTAACAGGGGCAGTCTTTGCATTTGCTGCTGCGCCCGCGGGTAGTGGCCCTTTATCTCCATCGTTATCGCAATTTTGAATCACAAGATCTTCAAAAAGAAAAGGTGATGCTGCAGTTCCCCATCCCGCTTCACTCGTGAAGGTGCCGAATGATTTCTTCCATAAAAGATTGCCATCGATGCTGTAACAGAAAAGGCCTGGCGTCCCAAAGAATGCATAAACGCGTTCGCCATCGGTGGTGCAAGATGCAGAAGCAAACCCATTCCATTGATGTGTTTTGCCAGCGGGTTCAGACTTGGATGCGATTTTCTCCCAAAGCTTTTTCCCAGACTTGGTATCAATGCAAATTACCATTCTTTCAGAACCATCATCACTGGATGCTGTCAGAAAAGCCTTGTTGTTATGAATGATAGGCGAGGAATTCCCATTGCCTGGTAGAGGAGCTTTCCAAAGAATATTTTGTTTTTCGTTCCATTGCAGTGGCACCCGTGTGTCATCGCTATTGCCTTGGAAATCCGGGCCACGCCAATGTGTCCAGTTGGAATCGGCATAATTAGAAGTAACAAAGACCAATGCAGTTAATAACATCAAGGAATAATAACGCATAAAAAACTCCTTCCAAAGGCAGATAAGATCAAATTAGCATAACTTGAAGTAATCAAATAAGCCATCAAGAAAAGCTGCAATGATCAAGAAAGTTACAGCTCTTACTCTTCATTTTTTCCCCGGTCACTTTTACCCATACCCACTCTTTCTTTTTTAGCTTTTACTTTAGCTTTTACTTTAACTTTTACTTTTTCCCCAACTCCCAACCCTCTTCTCTTTTACTGTTATTCCAACCATTTCTTTCTTTTTTCCCCCAACTCCCAACCCTCTT
>DBCB01000185.1 GCA_002303765.1 Planctomycetaceae bacterium UBA969 | reverse complement strand
CTTCAGAGCATTATCCGGGGTACGATTGGCATCGGGCCAGAAGTGATAGGCGGTATTATCAAAAAGATGCTGCCTGAAAATGCTGGATCTTTTTTAAGGGAATGGTCCAAGGTGATTTCCGAAACCAAGGCAGTTTCTAATGATATGATCACTCCCAAAATTAATTCGATTCCCCAAACCAATAATGGTTCATCCACCGACAAACCCGAAGAATGTGACGATACTTTGTTGGAAGATGCGGCATTCGATGATATTTCAAAAATAAGCTCGGCTCTGGGTCTGGTGGGTGAATTAACGCCCTGTTTAAAGGGAGTTTCGCCAGATTCAATGCTTGAGGAACTGGCTTTTTGTGGGGAAATCAACTGGGCCGGCTTGGCGCTTTCAACCCTCACTCTCTCGCAATTCCGCACTCTTTCCAAGGATAAGTCCAAGCGTGTTCGTCCTATCAAGGTTGGCTCCTAAGCAAATATCTCAAACTTTGTAGCCATCTGATTGCTCCACAGCGATTGAGGTGCTACCATTTATGTAGTGGTATGTTTTTTTGCGTTATCGGTGTGATAAAAATACTATGCGTGATCCCTTTTCTTGGTCCATTCCGTTAGGCAGGGTATTTGGTATCCTCGTTAGGGTGCATATATTGTTCCCTTTGGTTGCGCTCGGTTTAATCATGCGTATCAGCTTTTCTAAGCCTTCACCCCCCGATCATACTTGGCTTGATGCGTTGCAATTGACCATGCTCTGGTTTTTTTCCGTATTCCTTCATGAGCTTGGCCATTGCTTTGGGGCCCGGAAAATGAATGGCGATGCCACCGAAATTATGCTTTGGCCCTTAGGTGGATTAGCGCAGGTTGATATCCCCAAAAATCCCCGGGCCCATTTCATCACCGCTTTATCTGGCCCACTTGTCAACCTTACACTTTGCTTTTTATGTGCTCTTACGCTTGCCTTTATTGGCTCTTCTTTCCAACCCCCTTGGAGCCCCTTCTGGCCACCTTTCCGCATCGATGCCGATGGCACCATGAGCCTTGTCACTTGGGCTGGGTTTCTTGAAGAGACTACTTCTTGGTTTCCTATTTTTCTTTCCAGACTCTTTTTCGTTAACTGGACTCTATTTCTTCTCAATGTTCTTTTAATAGGTTTCCCGTTGGATGGTGGCAGAATGCTTCAAGCTTTTCTCTGGCCCAGAATCGGCTATCGCCAATCAACCATCATGGTGATATTTACAGGCTTTGGTTGCATGTTTCTCGTGGGCTTGTTTGGTATTATTTTTAATGAAGTCATGGTGTTGTGTCTTGCTGTTTACATTTATGTTGCATGCAAGAATGAATGGCAGATTCTGGAAATGGAAACATCTGACTACGAATCTGGGTATGATTTTTCGCAAGGGTATACCAGTTTCGAAAGAGATGATCCAGAAGTTCCTGCAAAGCCAAAACTTAGCTGGTGGGAACGATGGAAAAAAGCACGCACTCTTAAAAAAATTCAAAGCATTATCAAGCAGCAGGAAGACGAAGAAGCCCGCATGGATTCATTGCTTGATAAACTTCATCGTGAGGGGTTTAAATCCCTTACCGAAGAAGAACATCGATTTATGAAACGTTTCAGTGATCGTTACAAAAACCGTTCCCAGTAATCTTTAATTTGGAGAAATGTTCGGGCTGGTTTTTTTAACCAGCTTCGAACCTATTTATTATGGCTGATCTTATCCAACCCAGAACCCTGAAAGGGTTTCGTGATTACCTCCCCTCTCTCATGATTCCCCGCGAGGAAATCCTGCAGAAGGCACGTACCGTTTATCGATCTTTTGGCTTTGCACCCATCGATACACCCGCCCTTGAATACACCGAAATCTTACTCGGTAAAGGTGGTGCCGAATCCGATAAACTTATCTATCGTTTCAAGGATCATGGCGATCGCGATATTGCTTTACGCTTCGATCTTACTGTGCCTTTCGCACGCTTTGCCGCACAGCATGTTCCTACTCTTGGCACACCTTTCAAGCGCTATCATATGGGCCCTGTTTGGCGTGGTGAAAATACCGCACATGGCCGTTACAGAGAATTCTGGCAGTGCGATTTTGATACCATTGGCACTACCTCCAATTCTTCGGATATTGAAGCTGCTCTTGTTATCAACGCGTTACTTGCTGCGATTGGATTCGAGCGCTTCGAAATTCATGTCAACAATCGTTTGATTCTTTCAGGCTTGCTTGAAGAACTTGGCCTTGCGGATAAATCGGTCGCTGTACTTCGCGCCCTTGATAAGCTTCCCAAAGTTGGCATCGAGCCCGTTATTGAAGAAATGGTATTGCATGGCGTTGATGCTGAAAAAGGCAGGAAGGTTCTTGAACTTGCAGGTTTTAAAGGTACCAACGAAGAAATCCTCGCCTTTGTTTCGCAAAAGTTTGGAAACAATCCCAAAGCAGCAGATGGGGTTAAAAGGCTAAGTGAATTGCTTATCGTCGCACGCGAATCAGGCGTCCCTGATGAAAGATTACGCATCGATCTTTCCATTGCTCGCGGTTTGGATTATTACACCGGAACCATCTTTGAAACTTTCCTTTCCGATCTCCCTGGCATCGGCAGTATTTGTTCTGGCGGGCGTTACGATAACCTTGCAGGCCTCTACACCAAAATGCCTTTGCCTGGCGTTGGCGCATCCCTTGGATTAGATCGCTTGCTTGCTGCTATGGAAGAACTAAAAATCTTGGGTGGCGTGCAGGCTAGTGCCCCGGTTTTTATCGTTCGTTTTGCTGATACGCCTATCGGGGTTTACGAAAAGCTTGCCGCAACTTTACGGGCTGCAGGTATTGGCGTTGAGGTTTTTATTGAACCTAAAAAGATAGGCCAGCAATTGCAATATGCTGAGAAGCGCGGATTTCGCTTTGCCCTAATTGCAGGCCCAGATGACTTTGCTTCCAAGAAGTTCAAAATCAAGGAACTTGCTACTAGGCAGGAAGCTGATTACGATGAAACCATCATTGTTTCCCAGTTGCGTACCATGCTGGGGATCGGTCTGCCCGGATAATTTTCACCCCTCGGCCCAGGAGGGTTTTATGGATCGTGGCAATCACTACGAGTCTGCATTTGAATCGTATTTGCAAGATAACAAGATCTGCTATGTTGCTGTTGATGAGCAACGCAGATCCTGCCTTGGTGGCGAACCCGTTAAAAGCCTTGATTTTATCCTTTATGCAGAATCGGGCGCTCGATTCGTGGTCGATGTAAAGGGTAGGAAGTTCCCTGGTGGTCCTCCCGAAAAGCCAAAAAAGGTTTGGGAATGCTGGTCAACCATTGATGATGTGGAAGGCCTTGAGAGATGGGCCGGGATGTCGGGCCCGACTTTCCAAGGCTTATTAGTTTTTATTTACGATATCGCTAATGAAGTCAACTTCCCTGAAAATACCGAAGACTTTTGGAAGTTCAGGGATAAAAGATATTTGGCACGAGCCGTTTTAATATCTGATTACAGGGCCCAAATGCGTGAAAGAAGCCAGAGTTGGCGAACAGTTGATTTGCCAGGCAAAGTTTTTCGATCTTTGGTTAAGCCTCTTCGATATTTTCTTGAACTTCCTGAAATAGAGGAAGAGTTTGAAACAGACTGGTAACTTTATGAACCGTTGTAAATTTGGTGTGAAGCTCGAATGTTTTGGGGTCCCTTTGCGCAAAGCTCTTTTGCTTGCTGCTCAAGCAGGTGCGCAAGGCGTGCAATTTGATGTCACAGGCGAACTTTCCCCTGATAAACTTTCCGACTCCGGACGCAGAGAAATTTCCCATCTGCTCAGATCTTATAATCTTAAGCTTGCTTCTATCTTTTGCCCGCTACGCAATGGGCTCGATGTTGCAATCGATCAGGAGCAGCGCATTCTGCATCTTAAAAAAGTAATGGATCTTGGGTTTGATCTCGGCTGCAATGTGCTTGCCCTTCATGCAGGCCAGATCCCCCAAGAAAAAGAAGATAAACGCATTGCTACTTACACTGAATCGCTTTCATATTTAGGCGCACATGGCGACCGAATAGGCGTTTCTCTTGCCTTGGAAACAGGGCAGGAATCTGGCAAAGTGTTGCTAGATTTCCTTTCTAAGATTGATTCAGGAGCTTTGGGCGCCTCTCTAAATCCAGGTAGTTTAACCATCAATGGCTTTGATCCCCTGCAAGCGGTTCTTGACCTTGGTTCACGAATCAAACTGGTTCATGCGAGAGAATTCCAAAGCAATGGCCCGGGAAGAGCTGCTCGCGAAGTACCGCTTGGTCATGGTAATTTTGACTGGAATTCCTTTATGGTTTACCTCGATCAATCCGGCTATCAGGGCTTTTTGATTTCCGAAAAAGAAGAGGGAGATGATAAAGCAGAACAATTGGTTCATGGTCTTCGGTTCCTTAAGGCTTTGGGTAATATTGGCTCTTGAATTCCTTTCCCTACTTTGCGATTATCGTTGCATCTAAACTTCATTTCCAATCGGGGGTTTATTATGAATCGTCGAAGATTTATCGCTACCACAGGCGCAAGTGTCGTTTCTTGGAATGCTTTTGCTGCACCATCTGAAAAAGTAAATATTGGAATTATGGGTGCAGGAGGCAGGGGTACTGCACTTGCAAAATCATTTTCTAAAATCCCGGGTGTGCAGATTGGGTTTATCGCAGACCCGGATTTTAATCGTGCTACCAATGCCGCAGGCGAGGTCGAGAAAATCTCTGGCAAGGCACCTAAGGTTGACAAGGACTTCAGGAAAATTCTTGATGATAAAGATATCGATGTTTTTGTTTGTGCGGCTTGCAACCATTGGCACGCCCCCTCTACTATCCTTGCTGTAAAAGCTGGAAAGCATACTTATGTTGAAAAACCCTGCAGCCATAATCCTCGCGAAGGCGAAATAATGGTTGAAGCTGCTGCTAAGTACAACAAACTTGTGCAGATGGGTAACCAAAGACGCACCTGGCCTAAGATTCGCGAGGCGATTGATCTTATTCATAAAGGTGAAATCGGCGAAACTCACCTTGCTCAATCATGGTATTTAAATAGCAGGCCTTCTATAGGCAAAGGTATTGAAAAGCCCGCACCCTCTGGCCTAGACTTTGATTTATGGCAGGGCCCTGCTCCCCGCAAAGCTTATAAAGATAACTACCTTCATTATAATTGGCATTGGTTCTGGCACTGGGGTAATGGCGAACTGGGAAATAACGGCATCCATCTGATTGATGTCTGCAGATGGGGCCTAGGCGTCGAATTTCCCATGTCCGTTCATTCTTCTGGTGGAAGGTATATGTACAAAGACGATCAGGAAACCCCTGACACTCACATGGTAGAGTTTAATTTTAACCAAGGTAAGCATATTCAATGGCTTGGTCTTAGTTGTAACCGTTTACCCGAAGGCAACACCCCCGACATTCTTTTTGTTGGATCTAAAGGAACACTTGCTATCAAAGGTAGCGGTTATATCGTTTATGACTCTAAGGGGAAAGAGATTAAAAAGGCGACTGGCGATGGGGGCGAATCGGAGCACCTTGCCAACTTTATTTCAGCCGTTCGTGGTAATGGCAAGTTGAACTCCCCTATTCCAGAAGGGCATAAGAGTACTTTGCTTTGCCATTTGGGCAATATTTCTCAGCGAACGGGCCGAACCCTTAAGTGCGACTCCTCTAATGGTATGATTTTAAACGACCCCGAAGCTAAGAAACTGTGGACTAGAGAGTATGAGCCTGACTGGGAGCTAAAACTTTAGAGTGTTTTAATGATCACTAAACTTTGGTTTTTATACATGTTTGTCATTAATTAAAATTAATTGGAGTTGAAGATTGAATTACTCTGATTATTGTGATAAATTAATTTTGTTCTGTCTGGCATTGCAAAATGCTGTGCAGGACTCATTTCCCCGGGTTGCATCCTAGAGCGAGCAAGGTCGTTAAACATCTTGTTACGGTTGCAACCCACTCTTATTAAAAATCAGGTCGATATCGAAAGTGCTAAGTAAAACACTTAAATCTCCAAGTTGAACTTCGAAGTATATGGGGGAGAGTTTCCAAAATCATATTAATCAAAATAATTTTTAAATCTTAAAGGTTAGTGGTCTTTTTAATTAAGATGTTGCTAGGGCCTGTAGGTTGCAAATTGAGAGCGAACCAAGAAAGATTAGATGATAATCATCTCGTTACGGTTGCAACCCACATTGTTATGATAGGTTGCAATTATTAAGTTTGGATTAAGAGTTGTGAAACTTAGTAAATATTTTTGGATAACAGTACGTATTTTAAAGCCGAAAAATTATTAGTTTGATCGGGGAAGATTTGAGATGTCACGAAAATTTAGAGTTTAAGGTTAGTTGCAAAGGGGCTAAAAAAGCATGATTAAACCAATTATTGCCTAATAAACAGAGAATTAAGCTCTATGGCTGAAAAGAGAACCTCGCATAGTTTAGGTGGTTTGGGTGGTTTTGAAAATAGTTTTTAAAAAAATCATAAATTTTGTCATTTTAATTCATTAAAATCGCATTTATAATATAGGAATAAGGTGTCAAGCTTATTGAGGCCTTAAAATTCCTTAGATTATATTGTTGGTTTTTAAGTTTGCACTTCCCCCGGGTTGCTGCCTAGAGCGAGCAAGGTCGTTAAACATCTTGTTACGGTTGCAACCCATTCTTTCTTTTATTAATCCACATAAGGGTCTGCGCCCAAATCCTTGAGGATTTCCTGCCTTTGCTTTTCATGAACCAATAAGTCAACTCTTGAAAGATAATGTCTTCTTTCCACCCTATGTTGCGCTAACTTAAACAAGGAAAGATATTTGTTCCATTCTCGCATTGTGCCTGAGATTCCTAGATTTTTTAGTTTCATCTGCCTGCCTTGGCCCAGCCCTTCCAATAATTCATCATCCAATGATAGGAAAAATTGAGCACTCCCCGGATCTCCCTGGCGCCCTGCACGACCCGCCAACTGGCGATCAATTCGTATTGATTCGTGCCTTTCTGTTCCTAATACATGCAACCCCCCTGCAGCGATTACTTCCTTGCATGGCTTGATGTCTGTTCCTCTCCCTGCCATGTTGGTTGCAATGGTGATTCTTCCAAGCTGCCCTGCTTGTTCGATAATCTTTGCTTCGAGTTCATGATTCTTTGCGTTAAGAACCTGGTGGATCAATCCTGCATCATGAAGTTTCTGGCTTAGTATTTCCGATTTGTCAACGCTCCTAGTTCCGATAAGAACGGAGCGGCCTTCGGTCCTAAGCTTTTGAATTTCATCCACGATGGCATCAAATTTAGCATTTTCATTAGGGTAGACTTTGTCGGGCCATAGTTGTCTTAGAATGGGTTTATTTGTGGGAACGCACACCACCCATATTTTATAGACCCTTCGAATTTCCATCCGGTTTTGCAATGCGGTACCTGTCATGCCACCCAGCTTCTTGTAAAGCCTGAAATAACTTTGAAAGGTTATTTGTGCTGCATGTTCATCACTATGAGTGACTGGTATTTTTTCCTTAGCTTCCACTGCTTGATGAAGCCCATCACGCCAATGCCTATCGGGCATTCTTCTTCCTGTAAATTCATCAATGATCACGATCTTGTTTTTGTCAACAAGGTAATGCTGGTTTAATTTGAAGCGATAATGCGCTTGAATAGCCTGTTCCATGGCTTCATGCAACTTGTCGAGGGCGTCGCCATGTGGCCCGGAAGGCGGGTTTGAATAGCGGACAAGGTGTTTGCCCAATGCGGTAAGTTCAAGTTTTTGCAATTGCGGATTAAATATGAAATGCTGCCCGGCTTCCATTCTCTGAACTAAATCATCGGCCCATAGGTAAACCACTTGTTCTTCAGGGGTTGCAGGTCGGACTTGCCCGCTGATGATAAGAGGGGTTCTGGCTTCATCGATAAAAATATTATCAGCTTCGTCAACAAGAGCGAAGTGGTGGCCCCGTTGGACAAAGTTGGATGCAGGGGTTGCGTTTCCTGCCAGCCAAGGAGACCAGAACGGAGATTCCGCACCTTTGCCATCGGCTATTTTCAGGCGATCACGTAAAAAATCGAAGCCATATTCGCTGGCAGTGGCGTAAGTTATATCGCACTTGTAAGCATTTTGGCGATCAAGATCCGACATTTGTTGTTGCAGAATACCGGTTGTCATACCCAACGCTGCGTAAACGGGTTTAAGCCATTCGCCATCGCGGCGTGAAAGATAATCGTTAACGCTTGCAACATGAACGCCTTTTCCTGCCAAGCCATTTAAGAAAGCAGGAAGGCTTGCGACTAGGGTTTTTCCTTCACCGGTTGCAAGCTCTGCAAGTGCCCCGCCATGAATGACTGCACCAGCAACCAACTGCACATCAAAAGGCCGCATGCCGAGAATTCTTTTAGATGCAATTGAAGCTAGGCCAAAAGCCTCTGGAAGCATTTTGTCAAGGGATTCGCCCCCACGTGCACGGCCTTTCATTTTCTTGGATATTTCGAGTATTTCAAAATCGGTGAGTTTGTCGAATTCGGATTCCCAATGGCGGATTTTTGGCACCTGCAATGCTGCATATGCCAACCTTCTATCCCAAGGCGAACCAAACCACGACACTAATTGATTTTTCCACTGGCTTCCAAACCGATCTGTACGGTTTAGGGATTCCAGTTTGCCTGCGTCATGCTTGGCTGATTCTTCTACTCGATGCGTTGAAGATTGCTCCACGGTCAAACCTCATGTTTTGAAAGCGTATCTTTTCACTTACTTATATTGTAATGGAGTTTTAAGAAATGATTAACATAATATCAAATAAAAGAGGCCTTCAGATTGCCAACCACCTCTCCCAATGGTTGACAACCCGAAGGCCAAGAAGGACTAACAAAGGTTCCTTTATTCCAGCCCAACCAACCCGCTGTTCTATCTCTCCAATAGCCAGCGCGGGTCGGCTGGTTCTGGTCGGGGCGCCTCCGCAAGCGCACAATACTCTTACAGCAAAAGCCGGGCCAATTGTTAATCAGTAACCATAAAGAATTTAATTTTTGTTGTAAATATATGGTGTATAACAACTTGTGTTGTTTTAATTTTGTTAATAGCTGTGCCGAATCTGCTAGCCAAAACAACCGGTGCTCGTTATTTAAGCAAGTCTGCTTTGGTTTTCAGCTTTGGGAATCTAGCGAAGCGAGGTAATAAGTAGGTGAAATTACTACTTCAAGGGTTATTACTTTGAAACTTCCCATTCTTTTGTTCTATCTTAGTTGCATTCCTTCCGATTTTAGAGAGGAGGGGCACTAGACCTTGTCTACTTTTCCTTCTACCATGCTTTTTGTTCGGGATTTGCTACTTGAGGTTAACCATGGCTACTGATTTTCGTTTGAAAGAGATTCTGCCCGAAATTACCGAGTCGATTGTTGCTACTTACACCGAGTGCAATAAGACCAGTCATTTGGGCCACAAACCGTTGCCCAGCAGGGAAGCTGTCAACGCCATGCTTGCAGACCTTTTGGATATTCTATTCCCAGGGTATTTCCGCAGGCAAAATCTTCACATTGCTAATGTTGAATATTATGTAGGCGACCTAATCGATGGCTTGCACGATAAAATGATTGTGCAAATCACCCGGGCTTTACGCCATGAAATGGAAAATCAGGCATCCCCAGAAATCAGTAAACATGATCTTGAAGCAATAGCGCAACAACGCACACTCGATTTTCTCAAAAAACTCCCCGAAATCCGCATGGTGCTTGAACATGATGTGCAGGCCGCTTTTGAAGGCGATCCCGCTGCCAAGGGCCATCACGAAATTATTTTCTGCTATCCAGGCATCGAAGCTATTTCCATTTACAGGCTGGCTCATCAATTATTGCTTCTTGGTATTCCTCTCATTCCCAGAATGATGACGGAATATGCACATAGTAAAACAGGGATTGATATTCATCCAGGTGCTCGGATCGGACCACGTTTTTTTATCGATCACGGTACGGGTGTGGTCATTGGCGAGACCTGCGACATCGGGGTTAATGTGAAGCTTTACCAAGGTGTTACTCTAGGGGCACTTTCATTCCCAAAAGATGCTTCGGGAAATATTATCCGAGGCAAGAAGCGCCATCCTACCTTAGAGGATGATGTGGTCGTGTATGCCAATGCCACCATTCTTGGGGGCGATACCATAGTGGGCAAGGGCACGGTAATTGGCTCGAATGTTTGGCTTACGCAAAGCGTTGCTCCTGGTAATGTAGTTGCACTCGAAAAACCAGTGCTACGCATGAAGGGCCCTGCTAGCAAAGATACCGGCCTTCATTACAGCATCTGAAAGCCACAAAGAATGCACACGCAGCTTCTTAAATTAGATCCGGATAATCCAGACCTTGAAGTTCTTCATAAAGCCGCTTTGATTCTTAATCAAGGTGGCTTGGTTGCAATCCCTACAGAAACCGTTTACGGCTTGGCTGCAAATATCTTTGATGCATCTGCCGTTGCGAAAATTTACACAGCCAAGGGTAGGCCAGGAAACAACCCTCTTATTGTTCATGTGCATTCGGTGGAACAGGCGAAAAGCTTAGTATTAAACTGGAATGATACCGCCCAGAAACTTGCAGAGGCATTTTGGCCTGGCCCTTTTACCATGGTGCTCGATAAAAAAGATCTGGTGCCTAATTGTGTAACAGCGGGCGCTTCAAGTGTTGCCCTTCGCATTCCTAAACTAGTTGTCACCCGCAAATTAATCGAGATTGCAGGGGTACCACTTGCTGCACCTAGTGCTAACATTTCAGGTGCAATTTCTCCTACCACTGCAAGCCATGTGCTTAAAGATCTTGAAGGTAGAATTGAAATGATCCTTGATGCAGGTCCAGCCTCGGGAGGCATTGAATCCACGGTGCTTGATGTTCGAGCGAATCCACCCACACTTCTTAGGCCGGGGTTGGTTACTGTTCAGATGATCGAGAAAATAATTGGCCCGATCAAACAGTTTCAACAACAGCATGTACAAAGCGGGGCTTTTCCCTCCCCAGGAATGATGGCAAGGCACTATGCGCCAAAAACACCGGTAATCAATGTTGAAGGTTCAGGAGTTGAGGTGTTGGAAAAACTAAAAAAAGAAGGGTTCAAAGTGCGATTGTTGGGCTTTCATATCATGGACGATGCAATTTGCCTGCCCGAGAATCCGGAGGGTTATGCCTCTGCGCTTTATGCTGCTTTACACGATTTAGATGCAATGGGTTTGGATCGCATAGTCATTGCATTGCCACCGAATACCCCCCAATGGCTTGCCATCAGGGATCGCTTAAACCGCGCAGCAACTGCTGCCGATTAGATCAACCTAGTTGGTGCGTGAAAACCTTATCAGCAAAATCGGACCCTGAGACTAATTTCAGAAGATGCTGATGATGAGTAAATAATATTACCTGAGTTTTGCTTGAGAATTCCGCAAGGCATCGCAGTGTAGATAACGCACGAGCATCATCAAAGTTGATAAGGATATCATCGAGAATAACTGGAAGTGGTTCGTCAAGTTTTTTCAGGTTGTTTTCAATTCCAGCAAGGCGCAGGGCTAGAAATAGTTGATCCGCGGTGCCATCGCTTAGGAAGCTTGTACCTTCCTCTGCATCGATATTATCTGCTTCAAAGGTGATTGCATCTTTATCCTCTGATCCAAATCTTAAAAGTTGCAGTGATTTTTTACCATCAGCATCTGTGGGTACGATTTCAACCAGAGAGTTATTGGTAAGGGTTTTCAAATAAGCGTTGGCATTCATAAGCAGTGGATCTTGATTAGTTTTGCGATAATCCTTTATGGTTTTTTCTAGAACTGATTTTGCCAGTGTCAGCATTGCAAATTCTTTTGCCTGTTCCGAGCATTGGGCTTTAAGCAATTCCCTTTCTGCACTAAGGATATTCGAACCAGGTTGTTTCTCGAGTCTTTCGAGGTTTGCTTTTGCGTTGGCAAACTCCTGTAATTCTTTGTCGCGTGCTTTAGAGCAATTCTCTATTTTTGATTTTACCTCGTCAAGTTCTCCTGCGATTATTGCTGAATTCTTATCTACCAGTTTTTTTGCAAGCGACGGAATATCTTCTCCTGAAGCTTCTTGGATGAGGGCATTTTTAGCATCCTCGTGATCTTTGGTAGCTTTGATTTTTTTTCTAATCTCTTCAAAATGAGCGGGGAGAGTTTCTAAAGGAATGTTTTCCAAGGGTTTCAGTGTGGTTATATGCGTTGATGCCTCTTCTTCGATTTTTGCTAGTGCGGCCTCAGCTATCTTCAAATCAGCCTTCAACGATTTTTGTGAAACTTCCTCTTGCTTAGCATCTGATGCTTTCTGCCAAAGATCTGCAATCATTTTCTTTATATCTGCAGCTTCGGTAGGGCATTCCTTGATTGAAAGAGTTTCTAATACCTTTGTTAGTTTCCCTAGAATTTCTTTATTATCAGAGTTCATCTTACTGATGCGGATTTCCAAATCTTTTGCATCTTTATGATGCTGATGAATATTGGTTATTGCTGTCACATGCTGGCTTGCATTATTGGTGCTGGCTTCTCCGGGAAGCTTGAGATTGGCCATCAAACCGGCCCAAGTTTCATGATTTGTTTTTTGGTTATCCAGCAGCGTTTTTATTTCCGATTGCAAATCGCTTTGTTCGCCAACCAAGGCGTCCAATTGTTTTTTGTTGTTGGCTTTTGATACTTCAAACCTTGCAGCAGTGCTTATTATTTCCTCTGCTTTGATCCACGCAGTTTCAATTTCGCTGGTATCAGTCAAGTGCAGTAGTTTTTCAAATGCAACAGATTGTGCATTTTGTTTCAATGAAAGGTTTTCAAGCAGAGGAATCATCTCGATGATTGATTGTTGCAAAGTGTAAGCATTCGCCGACCAGGTTAGCATCTGCTCGGGTGAGTTTATCTTCGTCAGCGCTATTCCTGCCCAGAGTTTTTGCCAATCTTTTTCAAACTCTGTTTTGGCGGCCTTGGCTTCACTAAGTTTTTGCTCTAACTCAGCGATTTCTTTTTCGAGACCAGCCATGTCTTGAGTTAGTTGATTTCCCCGGCCTACCTGATCTGATGCGGTGAATAACTTGTCTGTGAATTGATCTGATTGATGCTGGATGTTTAGGAAGGCATTTTTTGCACTAGCGTTGGCCCCAACGATTGCAGTCACTTTTTCAGGTAATGTTCCTGATCTACCTTCAAGCAGATTTTCAATTGCGGTCCAGGTAAGTTCGCGAAGGTCTCGTAGTCGGGCGAGTTCTTCGCGTGTTAAAAGCACACCTTCATTTCGAAGGGTTGAAAGTTGTTTTTGTTTATCATCTAGAGCTTCTTTCTTTCCCTTGATTTCAGTTTTAAGGTTTTGCGCTTCTGAAAGATTATTTGTAAATAGTTTTGAAAACCCTGTGATATCTTCGGAAGAGGGTAGGTGTAATTTGAGAAATGCATCCCAGTCGATCGAAGAATTCGTGAGGGTGTTTAATTTTGCTTCAAGGATAAGTTTACGGGCAGGAATATCTGATGCTATTTTTTCGAGATCTGAGGGTGCAAGCTTTTTCGCTTTGATGGTTTGAACTAGGGATGTGACTTCCTCTAAATAAGCGTGGGAGGCCTGATTTACCTCATCCTGTTTTAAATCTTTGATCTTCTTGAGTAAAGTTGCAAAGGTTTTTTCTTTATCTTCAATCAGTGTTTTTTCCGATTTGATAAGGCTACTGAGTTCTTGAATTTGTATCTGTGTTTTCTGATCGATGAACAAATCTCGCGATTCGTCAAAGCTGGTGTCAGTGCAGTAATCCTTTAGCAAAACTTTAATTTGTTCTTCTTTTGCATCCTTTTCTTTTTGCCTGTTGCCAATATCCACTAGGTTTTTGAGGAGCAGTTCGGAACTTTTGTTTAAAGCTTCAATTTCAGTTCGTACAGTAAGAATTTTTTCATTCGGGTTGAGATTTGTAATTTTGGTGCTGATATCTAAGACTATTTTTTGCTGTTGTTCAAGCAATGCATTGGCACTAGTCAAAAATTTCTCAGCGGCTTGGTATTTGATCAAGGTGGCATCATCAAGAAGTGGAATATTTTTCAACTCTTTGAGAGTGCTTTCTGCTGTTTTGTATTTGGTAAGTTGTGGCAGTGCTCTGAGAATGCTTTCACATTCAGCTTGTTTTGATGCCCAGGCTTTTTTCTCGTCGCTCAATTCCTCAACTTTTTTTTGCAAGCTTGCAACCAGTTCACTTGCGTTTTGCCAGATTCCCAAGCTCAATTTTGTTTTTTCAATCTCTTCCTGATTTTCCTTTGCTTCTTTCAGGGTCAGAGATAATTTGCTGTTCTTGGATGGATAAATTTCTGCGGCTCGTTCTTCCAACTGTTGGAGAATTTTACGAAGGTTGGCGAGCCCTGCGCCTGCTTCGAAAATCATGGTGCCTAATTCTCCCTCACCTTCAAGAACTTCGCGACCTCCCGACCTTAGTTGAGCGTGACTTATGCCAAATTGCATGGAAAAAGTTTCTCGAACCAAACCGCCCAGCATCGGTTCAAGTAAAGGCGTTGCATCTAAATTATTTGAATCTAAAATTGTCCTTCCTATGGGTGTTTTTCTTCGCTTCAGCAAATGGGTTTTACTGTTGTTATCAATGATGTTGGATTCAATTAAAAAATCCCCAAACTTGTGTTTGAAGTTGTCATCATTTTGCTGTGGTATCCCAAAGAGAAACCATTCAATGTACTTTAACGCAGAGCTTTTTCCTGCTTCGTTTGAACCATACACAATATGTAATCCGGGATTTCCCGTGGAAAAATTAAGGGTGGTGTTATCAAAGGGCCCAATATTTTCAAATCGTATTTTTGAAAACTTCATTACTTTTTATCCTCGTTTTTGGCAATTGTTTGAATCAGGGGTACAAGTTCATCAAAAATTTCGTCAAGCCATGCTGCATTCATTGGTTGAATCGCATTGGTGTCATCCTTTGCCTTCCACTCACCAGGAATTTCTCTGTTCAATTTTGCCAAAGGTGTTTCTTTTAAAAGTGTTTCCAATTCTTTTGGATTCTTTTTTAAATTCTTTATCGCTTTGTCGAGAATGGAAAGCGCATCGTCACCCAAGGCCTCGTTTTTTAAGGCGGGGCCTTCGTTGGATGTTTCAACCTTGATTTGCTCTAGAAATAAATTGCCTGCGCTTATGCCATCGAATATGCCTTGGATATTTTCAGATATGCGATTTTGGCTGCAGATTAGCCAGGAGTGAAGGCTTGTGTTTCCTTTTAGAATAATTCGTATCCCATGTGGGATTTCATTGAATGGGAGATTTCTTGATTCAACGGTTTCCGCTAACTTACCCTCAAATTCTGATTCTTCCTCAATACCATCGAGATTTACGGTGATCGCTTCCCAGCGGAAAACATCGAGTGGTTTAAATTCCAACTGCGCTTCACTATTGTCATTAAAAGTAACAAGGTAGCAACCCTTGGCCCCTGTTTCGCGGATATGTCTGCCTTGAATGTTCCCCGGGAAAATAATGTAGGGTTTTTGATGAACTACTTCGCGGGTGTGAATATGGCCCAGTGCCCAGTAGGAATAACCTTTATTGATGAGTTCATTGGTGGTGGTAGGTGCGTAATTGGCATGCCCTTCTCTGCCATCCAGCGAGGTGTGTAATATTCCTATGTTTAATTTGCCTGCAACGGGCGCGGGGTAGGTGCCTGCAAGGTTTCGAGTTTCAGCTTGGTTAAGAAAACCCTGCCCATGAATGATAGCTATTACTTCGCCTTCTTTGATGATTTCGTACGATTCGGGTTGGTGGGCTGAAAGGATTGTCAGGTTTTTTGGGGGGGATAGGGGCTTCGAGATTTTTGATTTGGCATCATGGTTTCCTGTGATCATGACTACTTTAATGTTTTTCTGATTCAGCCTTCCCATTTGTTGATTGAAATGAAAATTAGCTTTAAGATCTTCCGGGTCGCCATCGTAAATATCACCAGCAAGTAGAACAAAATCAACTTTTTGATCAATCGCAAGGGTTACTAAATTTACAAGGGCATCACGGGTTGCAGCTAATATCTTGTCGGTTGGAAGGTTATGTCTTTTGGCCAATCCTTTTAGCGGGCTATCAAGGTGAATATCTGCTGCATGGATGAATCGGATCATAATAAAACCTCTGGGCTAAAAAGTCTGGTATTCTTTATTCGTTGCAACCTAGGAAATATTTCCAGAAACATTTCCAGAATTCCCAATGAAATAAATTTTTACGACTGGGCTGGAAATAATCTTTATTTAGGTTCGAATAATCATCTGTTATATCTGGTGACATTACAAGCTTGGCAGCAGGGAATTTTATCATGCTCAATATCATTCGATCAAACTGTAACTCAATACCCCAAAGCCTTCCCGCAAATTCTCCAGCTTGGCTGCAGGATATCCACCAAAAACTTGCAGACCCACTTAACGCAAGTAATAGGATTTATAGGATTGTCCCCACTTCCCGACGACGTAAATTCCTTACCAGACACCTTGCCCAAAGCGCCAAGATTATTCCTCAGATCATTACTTTAGACCAATGGATCAACGAGCTTTCTGCCCAAGGTTTGCTGGGCGAGTTGACCATGATGACTGAAACACAAAGGCATTTGGTTTTAGCAAAGGCTTGGCATCAAACGACTGGGAAGGAAGCGGGCGCTGCTTTCCTTACCGATATCGATCGAATCTTTCGCGACTTTCTTGGCACGAAATCTTTACCCGATGAAAATAAAGATCCTGCTATTTTTAACTGTTTCAAGAACTATCTTGCACTTCTTAAATCAGAAAATTTTGCAGATCGCAACACCCAGGTAATGATTTTGCATGATGCCCTTGCAAAGAATCAAGGGCCTACCAATTGGCTCAAAACTCAAAAGCCTTGGTTCCTTCTCGAAGGGTTTCACCTGTTTCAACCTTTGGAATTAAAATTGATCCAGCAGGTTGCTCGACATGCTGATGTTGTTCTTTGGCTGGTTGCAAACCTTGATGCTGCCCCTGCGCATAATGTTCAAGAAGCGGTCGAAATTTTCCAAGAAAATGGCGCAATGTCTTCTCTTGAGGATTATTTTCCTCCAAAGACAAATCCCATTGCTGCACTGGGAAATCAGTCGTTTCAGGAAACTGGCCCGATTCATGATCCCATAGAAGCTGATGGGTTGCAGGTTTTTAAATGTGGCAGCGCACTTGCTGAGGTCGAGGCTTTGGTTCGTTGGTTGAAACGCAATGCCCCACGCGATAACGCAGAGTTTCGAAAAATTGCAGTGGTGATTCCAGGCGAGCCTTATGGCAGTTTGGTGCGAGAAGTTTTCACCCGGTCTGGAATTCCTTTTAACCTTGCGGGGAAAGGGTTTCAACTTGCTGAATCGAGGCCGGTTCGGGTTCTTCAGGCAGCGCTTGATTTAATTCAGAGCTCATGGACTAGGGAAGAACTTTCAGGCTTTTTACATCTTCCCTTCGTATTGAAAACTTTGAACAGGCCATACTTTGTGGAGGAAGTGTTAAGGTTGCCGGTGTCTTCTCCCGCTTCACTTAAAATCTGGCGCGAGGCCATCGCTAGGCATGCTCTTAAGCTTAAAGAAAGATCTGAATCTTTGGGCGTCAAATTCCAATCGTTTGTTGCTTCTTTGGAAGCTATTTTAAAGCCTGTAGAAAATCTTGAAATAGAGCTGGGCACGGGAGAGATAGCCAATGTAATCCGGGGATTGTTTGCGATTTTCCCGATTATCAAAATGAATACATGGCTTGGCGCAAAGGGAAACATCAACAATGATTCAACCATCGTTCCTTGGACGGAAATTGAAAAAGATCAAAAATCATTTTCAAAGCTTCGGGATATTTTAAAAGAAGTCCTTTTGTTGGGCGACCGTTGGTTGCCCGCTGCGATTACGAATGCTAAAAGCCCTGCAGCTTATGCACAAGGAACTTTGCAGCTTTTGCAAACCTTGCTAGCAGACAGACATTATCAGGTGACGAATGATGATGATGCGGGTGTGCAGGTTTTTGAAGGTCGTGAAATTCAGGGTCTAGAATTTGAAACCGTGTTTGCTCTTGGCTTGGTGTCGGGGAAAGTTCCTTCAACTAAAGGTAAGTCTTATCTCGCGCGCCTAAGGCAAAACCATGATGTCCTAAAAGTTTGGATGCAAGCCAAGCATAGGGAAGAAAAATACCTCTTCACCCAGTTGTTTGAGGCTGCATCGAAAAATCTTATCCTTTCATTCCCAGTGCATGATGAAGAGAAAGAGTTGATTCCCAGTTTGTTTATCAAGCCTTTTGAATCTCGTGCTTTGGTTCCTTCCATGCAACCTGCAATCACATGTAGTAGCGAAAAACATACGGAGTTTGGGAGAAAACTAAAAACGGGTCAGGATCCGATCGGTATGGATGCCCAGGATTTAAACGAGCTGAAGAACTGGCCTAAATCTAGGTTATTAGAGGAAGGTGGCGTAACATTACCCGAAGGCCTTGCCCAGATTTTACAGCGATCTTTTCCGGGTACCAAGCCCTTCAGCCCCAGCTCGCTTGAAGCGTATTCGAAATGTGCTTTCCGGTTCTTTGCAAACAATTTAATGCGCCTGCTGCCCTTCGAAGATAATGAAGCAACTCTTTTGGGAAAGCTTGTGCATAAGGCGTTGTTTACCGTTTACAACAACAAGCGGGAAAGTTTGAATCTGCCTGCCAACTCGCCTTTGCCTGCCCTTGATAAAACAACTGATCGATCACTTTTAGAAATTGAATGTAGAAGGCTTTGGCAGGATGCGAATGAAGAATTTGCGGGCATGATCCGCATTCATCGTTTGAATCTTCTGCTTGTGCCTAACGGGGTTTTGGATGTGTTGTTGGAATGGCTCGAAAACTACGAGGAAAAATTTGGTTTCATCACGGGAGAAAGAGATTTCTCAGGCACTGAAATAGGGTTAGATACTAATGGGGTGCCCATACTTTTGGCAGGCAGGGCCGATCGTATTGATGCCGACCGAACCGATCCTTCTAACCTTGCATTGGTCGATTTCAAAACTGGAAAACCAAACAAGGATAAGGTGGTTGCTCAAACTGCGGATGGTAGATTGTTGCAACTGCCTCTTTATGCCATCACCACGATCAATGAACTCATGCAAAATCAACAAGGAAAACTTCATGTCGCATCTGCAAAATATTTGCATCTTGCTGATACCGAATCGAGTTCTCCAAACGAAATCGAAGTCCCCCTCGATGAAAAAAGTATGGAGCATGCCAGAGAAATTGCAATCGCTAACGCAGATGGAATCAGACGGGGGAGATTTCCCCTATCGATGCACCGCAATAGTAAAACGCCTGAGTGTATGAGTTATTGTTCGTTCGGGCATGCTTGTAGGCAGCCTGCAGGATTACAAAGAACCTTCAATTAGGAATCGCCCATTATGATTAAAACTTCAGCCAATACTAGATTTACCACCCCGCAGAAACATGCGCTTGATAGCAGCCGTAACCTCGGGGTTCGTGCCAATGCAGGTAGCGGAAAAACTAGCGTGCTTGTAGATAGGATCATTCAGATTCTAGAGCAGAACCGTCCTGCGGATGACAACGAATTTACACCAGACCCAATGCCTGCTTTTTCAATCGAAAATATTGTCTCCATCACTTTCACCAAGAAAGCTGCGGGTGAATTGAAGGCCAGGTTGATGAAGTTGCTTCAAGAACTTGAGGTGCAAAGTGTAGGCCATGTTAAAAAGTGGTGGGCCAAACAAATCGAAAAATTAGAAGATGCGCCTATTGGAACCATCGATAGTTTCTTTGGCAGCATACTTAGAGAATATGCCTTGATGGATGATTCCGAGGATCGTATCGAACCAGATTTTGAATTGATGGACCCGTATGATGCGCAGGAGCTGCAAGGTGTTGCGGTACGCTCGGTTCTGGAATCGCTCGATGAAATTCACCCGCAGTTAGCGGTGGCTTTGGCTTGGTGGAAGAATCTCGATGGTGCGGATGTGCTCGAAGAAAACTTGCAGAAGTTACTAGGCAATTCTGCAGGTGTGAAGGCTGTGCTTCGAAGAAACCCGCAGGTTGATCCTGAGGCTGAAGCTATTGCAAAAGTTAACACTGACCCTGCTTTTGTTAAATTGCAGAAGGAAAAGAATGAACTTTTACAAATGCTTAATGCTCTGCAAACAAAAGGCGGGCAGGAACCTCCTACATTAAAAAACCTTTTCAAATTAGTTCAACAAGCAAGAGAAGCATTACAAATACTTCAAGAGGATGTCGCAGGCAGGGAAGTTGATATTCTCGAATTTCTTGAAGGTATGTTGCTGACGGGCGGGCAGCCAAGAAAGTTTACAGGATGTACCCCCGTAAGAGATGAAATTAATGCGTTGCATGAATCATGGGCAGGGCCTTTGGCTGCAAAGCGGGTTGATTTCGCATTAGAAAAACAAGCATCGTTGGCACGCAATCATTTGATGCTTATACTTGCAGAGGTCGATCAAAAATACAGGGCACTCTGCCTGCAAAAAAACACGTATGACTTTGATACCGTGGCTCGCGGGGTGCTCAGAATTTTCGAGCGATCTCCCACCATCATCGCAGACCTTAAGAAACGGTATCGCTTTATCCAGGTGGATGAATTTCAAGATACCAGCAGATTGCAATGGGAAATCCTTTCTTACCTCGTTGGCGGCGGGCCAGACCCTGAGCAGTCTCTTGATAACGATCGGCTCTTCATTGTTGGCGATCCCCAACAATCGATTTATGGCTTTCGTCAGGCCGATGTTGCGGTATTCAGTGAGGTGATTCAGAAAATCACTAAGGGCAATAAGACCAATCAACTTCATCAGGTTCAGACTTTACATGAACGCCATTCCACGGAGATTGCATCTCCAGAGGTGCGTGCGGGCGATGTGAAGTTAAGCGAAAACTTCCGCACTCTTGCCATCTCTCCTCTTGGCTTATTTAACCATCTGTTTAACTATGTTTTTGACCCTGTCACGCACTCGATCGATTCTTCGAAAAGTTATGAGGTGAAATTCCAAGAGTTGATTCCAGGCTTGGATAAAGAATCTAAAGGTGAAGTGGTTTACATCGATTACCAGGTTAATGCAACCGATGAAGAATCCGATGGTATTTCCATGGGCCAAGTCAGAATGATTGTTGAAGAGCTTATTCGTTTCAAAGGTGCGCCCAGATCCAAGCTTGGTGAAGATAATCTGCCTAAGGTTTTCTCCTGGAAAGACATGGCCATTCTTGTTCCAAGCAGAAACGATACGCTTCGTAAACTCGAAGAACATTTGCGCTCGTTGGGTATTCCTTATTTGCTACATGGTGGAGTAGGGTTTTGGCAAAGGCAGGAAGTGCTCGACATGATGCAGTTGTGTCAATCGTTGTCGCAACCTGGAAACGATTTGGCTTTGCTTGGGGTGTTGCGTGGCCCGTGCCTGCGATGTAATGATGCGGACTTGTACTTTTACCATTGCTTAGGTGGTGGCAGAATGCCCCGTGGTTTATCTATTCTCGTTTCGAAAGACGCTAATCTTGAGCGTGCTTGCAATGGGAAATTACATCATCTTAAACCTGAGGACAGGCAGAATCTTGAAGAAGCTTGGACTGGTTTTTCTGATGAGGATAGAAGCCGATTGGTGCGGGCATCGAAGTCGATCGGGTTAGTGGGTGAATGGAGGCTTCTTGTGGATAGAGTTTCGCATGCAGATCTTTTGCAGCATTGCATGGAACAGACCGGGGCTTATGCGATTTATGCATCTCTGCCCGATGGTGAACAGGTGTTAGCCAACCTTCAGAAATTCTTTGAGTTCCTTCGAAATGAAGAGTCCAAGCCTGGTTCAAGCTTGGCAAAAGTCGCTCATGCTCTCGAGGAAAGGGTGGAGGCAAGTAATAGAGATTCTCAGGCGAACCCTGGCGGCCATGGTATTGATGCAGTGCAAATCATGACCATCCATGCGTCAAAGGGTTTACAATTTCCTTTGGTTGTGGTTGCCAACATGCAAAGAATGATCGTTCGAAATAAAACAGAAAACATCATTGCAAGTTCCGAGGGCGAGGTTGGTCTAAAAATCCGACACCCTGCAAACCCTCGAAAAATTCTCCCAGATTCAAAATTCGAGCTCATTAAAAAAGATATCGATAGCAGAGAACTTGCCGAAAGTAGAAGGCTGTTTTATGTCGGGACTACTAGGGCTGAAGAAGTTTTAGTGCTTGCAGGGCATAAGCCTGCCAAGGGTAGCCTTTCTTGGCGCAGTTGGATTTATAAAGCACTCGATTTGCAAATCTCTGACTTTGAAAAAGGCTATTGGGAAAAAGGCAATTTGCGCGTTCGTTGTAGATCTAAGAGTGACGGTGGGCAATTGGAAAATGAAAATACGGGTATGGAAGAGGAAGCAATCGAAGATCTTAGGCGGTTTTCCGAGACCCCAAAGATGGTTACACTCTCCGTCACACGCATTGAAGATGAACTTAAGATGTTCGAAGAAAAGCCTGCAGAGTGGAAACTTCGAAACACGCATCATGTTTTAAGTTTCTATTCTCTACCCAGATTTGATACCGAACCCGAAGATGATATCCGTAAATACATAGGTGCCTTGATTGGCAATACGGTCCATCGTTCTCTCGAAAGGCATGGCGAATGGCTCAATTCAAAAAAGGATGAGCAGCTTGTTTGGATTCACAAGATGGTGGATGCAGAGATAGGCTTGGCGTTGGCAGAGCTGGGCGAAGAGCAGGCATTGGTTCTGGGGGCGGATGAAATTCAAAAAATCAAAGCTCAGGCGGTTAAACTTCTTGAGACTGCAAAGGGTAGCGAGATTAAACCTTTGGTCATTGCAGAGGGTAAAGTGGAGATCGAGTTTCTTCTTCCTATAGAAGGATATGTGATTCAAGGTAGAATTGATAAGTTGCTGAATCAGGGTGGGGTGGTTGAGATCATCGATTGGAAAACGGATGCGGGCCCTACCAAAAAATCCATCGAGCATCATCAATTCCAGATGAAGCTTTACGCACTTGCTTTGCTCAATTGCAATTTGATTCCCAAAGAACAAGATGTTGTAAGGGCCAGATTGGTTCTTTTAGATCATGATGTATTGCATACTTATGAATTCAAGCAGGCGGAGTTAAGAAAGTTTGAGAAGGAGTTGGCAGGTAAAATGCTGCAAATGAAACAAAAGTTGTCGGAAGTGGTTGATCAGCATGAGTTGCAGTTGCTATATAATGCAATTGCGGACGAAAGATAAGGCTTTCTATAAAACAAATGATTAGCATGATTTTAAGTGTTTTACATGGTAAAATACTTGAATTATGATTGTGAGTTAGTTACCTATTATTCGATAAAGAAGAATTGCGTCGCTATTGCAATAATTCTCCTTTACGATGTCGTCCTTAAAGGATTTAACTCTAGGCTTAGGTTCGGAGTAACTGGTTCAATGATGATCGAAGTAGAAAACCTCTCAAAATATTTTGGCCCTGTGTTTGCAGTGCGGAATGTTTCTTTTCAAGTTGAGCACAACGAAATTGTAGGTCTGCTGGGAAACAACGGCGCAGGGAAAACCACCCTCATGCGCATCCTTACCACCTTTCTGCCCGCAACAAACGGCACAGCAAGGGTCGAAGGCTTCGATGTTATGAATGATTCCTTGGAAGTGCGAAAAAGGATAGGCTATCTGCCTGAAAGCATTCCGCTTTACCCTGAGATGAGGGTCGAGGAATATTTAAGCTTCAGGGCAAGATTAAAAGGCGTTGATCGAAGAATTCGTACTGCCCAAATTGATAAAGTTCTTGAAAAATGCAGGGTTTTGGAAGTGCGTAGAAGACTTTTAGGAACTCTTTCCAAAGGTTATAGGCAGCGGGTAGGGCTCGCAGATGCTCTTCTTTCTGATCCCCAACTCTTGATTTTAGATGAACCAACGGACGGTCTGGATCCCGAACAAAAGGTTCAAACTTTAAAGATGCTCAAAGAGCTTGGGCAAAACCATACCATTGTGTTTTCCTCCCACTTGCTTTCTGAAGTTGAGACGATTGTTCAGCGTGTGTTGATCATGCGCAGGGGAAGGCTTGCTTTCTCTGGCAAGATTTCTGAAATGGAAGCTGCAACGATTGTTCAAATCGAAGCGCGCGGCCCCGAAGATCAAATTGCAAACAGCCTTCGTTCCCTCGAAGGTGTTATCCATGTCGCCCATAAATCATTGGGTGAGGGTTTTAATTCGTTTGATGTTCGATGCACAGAAAGCCATGATATTCGCGAAGCTGTCTATCATCGGATTTCGCAGAGTGGTTGGTCGCTTCGCAAGCTTGACCAAAGGCGAAAAAATCTTCAGGACAAATGGAACGAAATCAACAATCAAGATGAAAGTGCCCTTCAGTCTCATGCGGGGTCTAAGTAATAAAATCCACAGGTTGCGCAGGCGTTTTGCAACCTTAATACATTTAGTCGACAGGTTTGTCTGGAGGTAGGAGATGGATCCATTGGTGCAATATAAGAACGAGGTAAGTGCAGATTACGGGCCCTCCGAAATGGTGGCAGATCAGCCTACATTCGCCAGAATTATAGGAAGCTTGGGCGCTGCCTTGACGATTTTCGGTGGATTGGCAATGGCACTTAATCTTTCCGGTAGGGTTGCAAGTGTTGGCTCTGGCTGGGCTGCTTTTGCAATTGCTATTGGTATTTCAGGCCTGCTTTTTCATGCAGCTTTCGATTATGAAGTTCAGTTCCGAAGGGCCTACATGCTTTTCGGTTACATGCTTTTGCTGATGGGCTCACTCTGTTTTTTACTGCCTTTGTTTGGCAAACCAGGCTTGTTTGGTTTGGGTTGCCTGGCTTTTATCATGGCTCTACTATTTATCATGGCTTTTTTACGGCATGAAACAGATGCCATGATTGCAGGAATGGCAAAAGCTGCTCTCGGATTTGTAGGATCGATTAGTGCGGTGGTGGGAATTACAGGTTGCTTGATTGGGCCTGAAAACCTGCGCTCTTCCCCTTTTCTTCCTGAATTTTTCGTAGCAGGTTTGTTTGGCATGCTCTTCCTGGCTTCCTATCTGGGTAGTAGAGGAATGAGTGACGACTTTACTTATAAGGTTGCACGCTTGGCTCTTTGGGGTGGCCTTTTACTTCTTGTCTACGCTCTACTTCGTTCTGCTTTGCCCCCATTTTTATATTCGTTTGGCTATATCAAAGTCCGACCTGCGGAATTTTTAATACCAGGTGGATTCCTCTTAATGGTGCTTGGTACTCTTTATTTTGTCACTGCTGCACTCGTTTCCTCGGATAGCAAGTTGGCAGTGCTTACGCAAAGAGAATTAGGCTCGATGTTCTTTTCGCCAATTGCATACTTTGTGCTGCTGGGGTTTGTGGTGGCAGGCTGGTTTGGGTATGTGGATTTCATCAACCGCTTGAGCGTTTCTCGAAACAACATTGAACCGATTGTTCGAAACTATGTTATCGATCTGGTTCCTGTGCTTGCGATCATTTTTATTGTTCCCGCAATCACCATGAGGTTACTAAGCGAAGAGCAACGATCCGGAACAATCGAGGTTTTGCTAACCGCTCCTGTAGATGAATACACCATCGTGTTGAGTAAGTTTTTTGCTGGGTTTGTCATGTATTTGGTGGTGTGGTCGCCCTTTGGGTTATACCTGTTGGCGTTGCCTTTGTCGGGTGCGCCTGCATTCGATTATAGGCCGTTGATTAGCTTCTTTGTGGGGTTGTGTGTTACGGGTGCAGCATTCATTTCCATGGGGTTGTTCTTTAGCAGTCTCAGTAAAAATCAGATCATCAGTGGTGTTTTGACTTTTGCAGGCATGCTAGGGCTTTTCATCGTGGCAATTATTCGTGAGCGGATTTTTGGGCAGAACCCTGCAAGCCCTTGGTATCAGGTTCTTATGCATATTTCATATCTGGATGTTTGGAATACCACACTTGAAGGCAAGTTAGTTCCTAAGTTTTTGTTGTTTCATGCATCCTCGGCTGTGTTCTGGCTCTTCTTGACAACGAAGGTGCTGGAATCGCGCAAATGGAAGTAAGGGATTTTAGAGTAAACATGAGCGAGTCAAATAACATGAATAATGGATTGATCAGTGGGTTATCTAAAAACCCGATCGTGATGAATTTTGGCGCATTCGTAATGGCTGCGATTTTTGCCCTTACCTGTGGGATTATTTCCTGGAGGCTGGGCCGCCCCGCAATGGCTTACATTATCTGGTCAGGCTCGCTTGCTGTTTTCAGCGCAGGCGTTGGCTTTGTTTTGGGTAACCGAAACCGTAATGAAACCTCCCCAGAAAACGCGCTCCGAATCGGACTAATATTCCTCGGTGGCGGTATCGGTTTCGCTACCGCTATCCTTGGCCTCTTTCTTCCACTGATGGAATATAGCGACATCTTTGGTGGTGGCCTTGCACAATGGCGCAAAAACCCAAACACAGTTCTACTTTGTGCCGGCCTTCTTTTTGGCGGCCTAGCCCTTATGTTTGGTAGCGTCATGCTTGCCAAAAACTTTGAAAAATCCAGCGTTGGCCTTCGAAGGCTTCTTTATGGCACCAATGCCTTTCTTACCGGTATGCTTCTTCTTACCGTACTTGGCGTTGTTAATGTTCTTGCTTATGTTCCCATGGGCAAGCTGGACTTCTTCAACCGCACTTTTGATTTCACCGCTTCCGGCCTTTATTCCATTAGCGAGAGCACCCAGAATTTCCTTTCTAATCTTAAGGAACCCGTCAAGGTTTATGTCCTTCTTCCCAGTAATAACCTTATTACGGTTGAAACTGAAACCTTGCTTGAAACTTTCAAGACGCACACCAAAAATATCACTTGGTCTTCAGTTTCTCGCGATCTCGATGCTCAGGAACTAGCTAAACTTCAGGAAAAATATCAGATCCCCGATTCACTAGGGTTGCTCGTCGTTTATGGTAACGACCAAAAACCTGTTTATGACTTCATCAAGTATCCCGATCTTTACTCCATTCCACAACAAGACCCTCGAAACCCAAATGCCGATAGTGGAAGTTTCCAATTCCTTGGCGAAGCCCAGCTTATCAAAACAATTACCTTCCTTTCCGAAGGCAAATCCCAAGCTGGTGTGTTCTTCACCCAGGGCAATGGCGAACTTAGCATCGATGATAAAAACCCAGGCTCTGTTGCTGGCATTGGCACCCTTTGGGATGAAACTGCAAAGGGGAACTTCAAGCTTGATAAAATCACGCTTGATCGAAACACCAAAAAAATCCCCCAAGAAGCTGATGTGGTGGTGATGGCACGACCTAGGTTCGATCCACCCCCACAAGCGATCGATGCCCTCCGCAATTATCTTCGTGGTACTGATGGCAAAAAAGGCCGTTTGCTTTTGCTTCTTGATGTCGAAGTGGAACAAGTTGCAGGTAAGAAGCAAGTCATCCCTATGCCCAACCTGAAAGTGCTTTTGCGCGAATTCCAGGTTGATGTTGCAGATGACCAAATCTACAACCCACTTAACGAACGCAAGCCTTCCATCATGACTATCATGGCTTCCGATAAGAGCAACAACCCTATTGCCAAGGCTTTCTTAAAGGGCCGTTCTGCAACTCTTTTCCTTTTCGATGGCATTCGAACGGTTAA